>NZ_JBEORW010000006.1:44015-124298 GCF_040302565.1 Streptomyces sp. NPDC097981 | reverse complement strand
ACCACGCTTCGCGGCCGACGCCGGCTCGGAGTCCGAGGGCTCGTCCGCAGGAACAGATGCGGCATCGGCATCGGCATCCGTGTCGGAGTCCTCGGCGACCGGCTCCGGCTTGGACCCGGCCTTGTCGCTCTCGGCTCCGGACCGGGACGCGGACCCGGAGTCCACCCGTCCAGAGGACCCGGCGGCCGGCTTCGGCTCCCCGGCGGAGTCATCGGCATCCGCGTCGGACGTGGCCACCCACGCCGCGACCGCCTCGCGCAGCGGATCGCGGCCCTTGCCCTCACCCGAGGCGGTCCCGGACTCGGATTCCCGCGGCCGGAACACCGACAGCCTGGGGTCACGCTCCGCGGAGGACTTCGCCGCCCCCGGCGTTCCTTCATCAACCGACTTGTCGGGGGACTCGCCCGCCACCAGTTCCTCCTCGATCGCCACCACGTTCGGCTGTCCGAATGTCTAACAGTGTCCCGTCTAGGGGGCATCGCCCCCGTGCTAGACGAGAACGACATAGCTGCCGGTTCCCCTACAAAGCGACCAGGCGCTCTCGACAGATGAATGTGAGAGGCGTCACCCTGTCACTCATCCACGCGGGGAGGCATGGATGGGCAGGAGCCGCAGAACAATTCCGGAGGAGCTTCTGCTGCTCGCTTTGGACCCGACCACGGGTACCACGGCGCAGCCGCAGTCGCTCGACCTCGGCCTGGCCGGGGCACAGCTAGTGGAGCTGGCTCTGGCAGGACGGATAGCCCCTGATGGGGATCGTATCGCCGTGGTGATGCCACGGCCGACAGGAGATCCGACTCTGGACTCCGCACTGGAACTGCTGCGCAGGCGCGGCAGCCCGGTACGGGCCGTCCACTGGATCGGCGGACCCCGGCTGGGGCTCCGCCAGATTTACCTGGCGCACCTGGAGCGCTGCGGCATGGTCCATGCCGTCGCGGGCCAGATGTGCGGGGTACTGCCGACGACTCGCTACCAGGCGACCGACACGGCGATCAGCCGGGAGATCCGCGCCCGGCTCGACAGTGCGATCCGCACCGGCGTACCGCCGGACCCGCGGACCGCGGCGCTCGCCGCACTGGCCCACGCGGTCGGACTCGGCAAGCACCTGTACCCCGGCAACGAGGGGCGTTCGTCCAGGTCCCGGCTGCGGGACCTGATCCGGCACGACCCGATGGGCGGCCTCGTGGCGCACGCCGTCATGGACGTCCAGAACGGTGTGGCTGCGCAGCCGCGCCGTGACCGCGCACCGGCGGCCCCGCCGCCCGCCCGGGCCACGGCCAGCGGCGTTCCGCTCCAGGCGCGCCGGACGGGCGCGATGGCCCGCGCGGCCGCACACTGATCCACGGCTCCACAGCTTCACGGATTCACCGCTCCACCGAACCGCCATCGCCGCAACCGGTTCCCCCGATACCCCGGTTCGGGAGCCGCCAGCGCGCGGGATGGCGAGGCCGGTCCGCCGGCCCCGCCGTCCCGCGCGTCTGCATTTCCGGGCCGTTCTCCGGCGCCGCCCCGCCCTTCGGTGGCAGTCTGCTCACCATCAGACACGCAGAGGGACAGAACGAGAAGAAGGCGGAGGTGCCGTTCACGTGGCGTCCAATGTCAATCCCACCGTCCGACGCCGCCGACTGGGCATGGAGTTGCGCAAGCTCCGCGAGGACAAGGGCATGACGGCCGAGCAGGTCGCCGAGCGCCTGCTCGTCTCCCAGTCGAAGATCAGCAGGCTGGAGAACGGCCGCCGTTCCATCAGTCAGCGCGACGTCCGCGATCTGTGCGACGTGTACGAGGTCGAGGACCGCCGGCTCGTCGACTCCCTGATGCAGATGGCCAAGGACTCCCGCCAGCAGGGCTGGTGGCACGCCTTCGGCGACATCCCGTACAGCGTCTACATCGGCCTGGAGACCGATGCCGCCAGCCTGCGCACCTACGAACCCCAGATGGTGCCCGGCCTGCTCCAGACCCCGGAGTACGCCCAGGCCCTCATCCGCGGCGCGCTGCCCGAGACCGCACCGGCCGACGTGGAGAAGCGCGTCCAGGTCCGGATGCACCGGCAGAAACGGCTCTCCGAGACGGACAACAACAACCCGGAGGTCGGGCCGCTGCGGCTGTGGGCGGTCATCGACGAGGCCGCCCTGCGCCGGCACGTGGGCGACCCGCAACTGATGATCCAGCAGCTTGAGTACCTGATAGAGCAGTCCGAGCAGCCGTACATCACCGTGCAGGTGATGCCGTTCTCGATGGGCGCCCATCCGGGCGTGAACGGCCAGTACGCCATCCTCGAATTCCCGGACGCGTCCGACTCCACGGTCGTCTACATCGAGGGCGTGACGAGCGATCTGTACCTGGAGAAGGCCAACGACGTTCAGCAGTACAGCGTGATGTACGAGCACTTGCGTGCACAGGCGCTCAACGTCGAACAGACCCGTCAGTTCATCGCCGAGATCATCGGCGAGTATGCGGACAAGGGGAAGTAAAACCGGAGGCAGTGGACACCGCACTGACGGGCAGGTGGCGAGGGGTCCGGCACGGTACACCGTCACTCCCCAGCCACAGAAGTCCTGAATGGAATATGCCACTCGGTCGGGTGAACGACCCCTTCACCCGTCGGAAGGTGCCGGTAGCGTCGATCACGTCGGCCGGGAAGCCGAAATGGCCGACAATCCACTGGCACAACGAGCTGAACCGGAGAGAAACATGGCTATTCGTCAGGGCGCCACGGACAACTGGACCAAGTCCTCCTACTCCGGCGGAAACGGCGCCTGCGTCGAGGTCAAGTCCCCCGTCATGGAGGCCATCGCGGTCCGCGACTCGAAGGTGCAGGACGGTCCGTCCCTCACCTTCGCGCCGGGCTCCTGGACCTCGTTCGTCGCCGACGTCACCGAGGGCCGGCTGGGGCGCCTCGCCTGAGCGTCACGGCGTACGACCCCACCCCTTTCTCTGCATCACGCGCAACAACTGCATTACAGGCACCACCTGCACCACTGACTGAAGCCCTCTCGACTGGCCCGCCGTCCCGGCCGAGAGGGCTCGGCCATGTCCGGCTCCGTCTCCGCGCTCCGCTTCCGCTCAGCGGAGCTGGTCGACGTACCGGTCGGTCCCGGGCACCGTCGGGATGAACGGCGCCACCAGCTCGACCCGCCCCAGCCCGGCCTCGGCGACCTCCGTGTCCAGCCCCCGGAACCGGTCCCAGCAGGTGCGCGGATCGGCCTCCAGGAACCACAGCAGGGTCAGCCGGGTGTCGACTCCCTCGACCTGCTTGACGTACGTCATCCGGTCACCGGGCAGCGGCGTCGGCCGGAAGACCGTCACCATCGCGGCCGGCGAGCCGTGCAGCCGCTTGGGCAGGGTGCGCGAGCGCAGCCACTCCAGCAGCTCCGCCCGCTGCCCGGGACCGTCGGCGTCGACGACCTGGACGACGAGGCCGGCGTACGGGTGGTCGAGGGCGTGGAAGTCCCGGGGACCGGCGGCCCCGTCGCGGTAGACCGTGGCCTCGTGGTCCTGGAAAGCCGTGAAGACGTGGGTGCGGTCCTGGTAGACGCGGCCGTCCCGGTTCAGCCGCTTGTTGATGCCGACGGTCCACTTCATGTGCGCGTCGTAGCGGCCCTCGGTGACCCAGTACGTGGAGATGTAGCACCCTGCGGTGACGGGCTGGGCGACGGCCGACTTCTCGGGGTAGCGCAGCTCCTGGAGTTCGCGGGTGGCGACCCAGCGGCGGCCCGCGTACATCCAGGGCATGGCCATGGCGCCGGCGTAGTAGTGGTCGTCCTCGTACCAGCGGTTGTACGCGTACTCGTGGCCCGGGTGCGGTTCGACCATGGTGATCAGCGCGTGGCCGGGACGGACGCCGTACGGCCCGACGGCGGCGAGCTCTGCGTAGGCGTCGGCGCGGGTGTCGCGGCCCTGCTCTTCTGTCGTCATGGGGAAGGGTCTAGCTGATGGGGCATCAGATAGCGAGGGGGTGCGGGCCGTTCCATCCCGCCGGCCGGGCCCGGGCACCCCGCTCCCCTTCCCTCCCCCGGCCGCAGGCTCTAGCCTGACGCACCGTCAGATATACGAACCCCTCGCCGGGAGGCACGCGCATGCTGCTGCAAGGGAAGACCGTCATCGTCTCCGGCGTCGGGGCCGGGCTCGGCCACCAGGTGGCCGCCGCCGTCGTACGGGACGGCGGGAACGCCGTGCTCGGGGCGCGGACCGAGGCCAATCTCGCCAAATCCGCCGCCGAGATCGACCCCGACGGCACCCGCACCGCCCACCTGCCGACCGACATCACCGACGAAGGCCAGTGCACGGCCCTGGCCGAGCTGGCCCGGACCCGCTTCGGCGGGATCGACGCCGTCGTCCACGTCGCCGCCTGGGACTCGTACTTCGGCGGCCTCGAAAACGCCGACTTCGGCACCTGGCAGCAGATCATCGACGTGAACCTGCTCGGCACCCTGCGCATGACCCGGGCCTGCCTGCCCCCCCTCAAAGCGGGCGGCGGCTCCGTCGTCATCATCGGCACGCAGTCCGCCGTCGCCGCACCCAACGAGGTGCAGCAGGCCGCCTACGCCGCCTCCAAAGGCGCGCTGACCTCCGCGATGTACTCCATGGCCCGCGAGCTCGGCCCGCACCGGATCCGGGTCAACACCGTGCTCCCCGGCTGGATGTGGGGACCGCCCGTGCAGGCCTTCGTCACCTTCACCGCACACACCGAAAACGTCCCCGAAGCCGAGGTCCACGCCCGGCTCACCGACCGCATGGCGCTGCCCGACCTCGCCACCGACGGGGACGTCGCCAACGCCGCCGTGTTCCTCGCCTCCGACCGGGCGCGCGCGATAACCGGCCAGTCCCTGCTGGTCAACGCCGGTGAGCTGATGCGATGAGCCCCCGAAGCCGCCTCGTCCGCGGGCCCTCGGATCGTATGCTCACGGCATGACCACTCCGAGTGACGCTCCGACCGAAAACGCGATGCGCCGCGCGCTGCGGCGGGCCCGCGACGGCGTCGCGCTCGACGCGACCGAGGCGGCCGTACTCCTCCAGGCGCGCGGCAACGACCTCGAAGACCTCGCCGCCTCCGCCGCCCGGGTCCGCGACGCCGGGCTCGCCGCCGCCGGGCGGCCCGGCGTCATCACGTACTCGAAGAGCGTGTTCATCCCCCTCACCCGCCTGTGCCGCGACAAGTGCCACTACTGCACCTTCGCCACCGTCCCCGGCAAACTCCGCCGGGCCGGCCACGGGATGTACATGTCCCCCGACGAGGTGCTCGACATCGCCCGCCGCGGCGCCGCACTGGGCTGCAAGGAAGCGCTCATCACCCTCGGCGACAAACCCGAGGACCGCTGGCCCGAGGCGCGCGAGTGGCTCGAAGCACAGGGGTACGGCGACACGGTCTCGTACGTACGGGCCATCTCCATCCTGATCCTGGAGGAGACGGGCCTGCTGCCCCACCTCAACCCGGGCGTCATGTCCTGGGCCGAGTTCCAGCGGCTCAAGCCCGTCGCGCCGTCCATGGGGATGATGCTGGAGACCACGGCCACGCGCCTGTGGTCCGAGCCCGGCGGCCCGCACCACGGCTCCCCCGACAAGGAGCCCGCCGTCCGCCTGCGGGTGCTGGAGGACGCCGGCCGGTCCTCCGTCCCGTTCACCTCCGGGCTGCTCATCGGGATCGGGGAGACGTACGAGGAGCGCGCCGAGTCCCTGTTCGCGCTGCGCCGCGTCTCCCGCGCGTACCACGGCATACAGGAGCTGATCATCCAGAATTTCCGCGCCAAGCCGGACACGGCGATGCGCGGCATGCCCGATGCCGAGCTGGACGACCTCGTCGCCACGGTCGCCGTCGCCCGGCACATCATGGGCCCCTCCGGCTGCCTCCAGGCGCCGCCCAACCTGGTCGACGGGGAGTACGCCCGGCTGATCCGGGCCGGCATCGACGACTGGGGCGGCGTCTCGCCGCTGACCCCCGACCACGTGAACCCCGAGCGCCCCTGGCCCCAGATCGACGCGCTGGCCGAGCAGTCCGCGGCGGCCGGATTCGAGCTGCGCGAGCGGCTCTGCGTGTACCCGGAGTTCGTTCAGCGCGGCGAGCCGTGGCTGGATCCGCGGCTGCTGCCGCACGTACGGGCGCTGGCCGATCCACAGACCGGCCTCGCGAACCCGGACGCCGCCGTCACCGGCCACCCGTGGCAGGAACCGGAGGAGGCGTTCACCTCCGCCGGGCGCACCGATCTGCACACCGCCGTCGACACCGAGGGCCGGACCGGCGACCGGCGCACGGACTTCGACCACGTCTACGGCGACTGGGACGCCCTGCGCGAGGCCGCGGCGCCCGGCATGGCCCCGGAGCGCATCGACACGGACGTACGGGCCGCGCTCGCGCAGGCCGCCGACGACCCGGCCGGGCTCACCGACGACCAGGCCCTCGCCCTGCTGCACGCCGATGGCCCGGCGCTGGACGCGCTGTGCCGGATCGCGGACGACCTGCGCAAGTCGGTGGTGGGCGACGACGTCACGTACATCGTCACGCGGAACATCAACTTCACGAACGTCTGCTACACCGGCTGCCGCTTCTGCGCCTTCGCGCAGCGCCGCACCGACGCCGACGCGTACACCCTCTCCCTCGAACAGGTCGCCGACCGGGCGGCCCAGGCCTGGGACGTGGGCGCCGTCGAGGTGTGCATGCAGGGCGGCATCCACCCGGACCTGCCCGGGACGGCGTACTTCGACATCGCGCGGGCGGTGAAGCAGCGGGTCCCCGGCATGCACGTGCACGCCTTCTCCCCGATGGAGGTCGTCAACGGGGCCACCCGGACGGGGATGTCCGTACGGGAGTGGCTGACGGCCGCCAAGGAGGCCGGGCTGGACTCCATCCCGGGCACGGCGGCGGAGATCCTGGACGACGAGGTCCGCTGGGTGCTGACCAAGGGCAAACTGCCGACGGCGGACTGGATCGACGTCATCACCACGGCGCACGAGCTCGGGATCCGGTCCTCGTCGACCATGATGTACGGGCACGTGGACCAGCCGCGGCACTGGCTCGGGCACTTCCGCACGCTGGCCCGGATCCAGCAGGAGGCACGGGCGAAGGGCGTGGACGGTTTCACGGAGTTCGTGACGCTCCCGTTCATCCACACCAACGCGCCCGTCTACCTCGCGGGCATCGCCCGCCCCGGTCCGACGGTCCGCGACAACCGGGCGGTGACGGCGATGGCCCGGCTCCTGCTGCACCCGCACATCACCAACATCCAGACGAGCTGGGTGAAGCTGGGCGCGGAGGGCGCGGCCGAGATGCTGCGGTCGGGGGCCAACGACCTCGGCGGCACGCTGATGGAGGAGACCATCTCCCGGATGGCCGGGTCGGGTTACGGCTCGTACAAGTCCGTCCGGGACCTCATCGCCGTCGCGGAGGCGGCCGGGCGGCCCGCGAAGGCCCGTACGACGCTGTACGGGGAGGTCCCGCAGGAGAGGCAGGAGGCGGCCCGCGCCTCGGACGGGCACCTGCCGGAACTGCTGCCCGTACTGGACTGACCCGGCCGGCACGGGGGAACGCGGACGGCCCGGCCGGGGAGATCCGGCCGGGCCCTCGCCCTGCGGCGCGGCATCAGCCGACGAGGAGGTCCTTCTTGAGCTGCTTCAGCTCGCGGGCATCCACGCCGAGCCCGTCCTTCAGGTACCGGTCGAAGGTGCCGTACTCCGCCTTGACCTCGTCGTAGCCGGAGTTCAGGTACTCGGGGTGCACGTCGAGCATCGGCTTGTAGACGGCGGCCTGCTGGGCCGGCAGGTGCGACAGGACGGCGTCGTTGGCGGCCTTGCGGTAGTCGTTGCTGGCCAGGTAGTCGGCCATGACGATGTCGCTCGGCACGCCGAGGGCGGTCAGCAGGGTGGCGTTCGCCCAGCCGGTGCGGTCCTTGCCGGCGGTGCAGTGGAAGAGGACCGCGCGGTCGCGGTCGCGCTCCAGGCCTTCGAAGACCTGGCTGTACGCCTTCCTGCCGCCGTCTGCGCCGACCATCGCCTTCTCCGCGTCGACCATGGCCTTGACGGCCTCGGCGGGCGACTTGGGCATGGCCTGGAAGGAGCCGGAGCCGGCGAAGACGTCGGCGACGGTGTACGTGGCGCCGGCGGGGACCTTGTCGGCGTCCTTGGTGCGCTCGTCCGCCATGCGGAGGTCGAAGACGGTCTTGACGCGCAGGCGCCGGAGCTTGGCCAGGTCGGCCCCGGTCAGCTTGTTGAGGGCGTCGGAGCGGTAGACCTCGCCCATCTTGACCCACTGGCCGGTGGTGGTGCGGTAGCCGCCCGCGTCACGGAAGTTGACCGTCCCCTCCAGCTTGACCAGCCGGTCGGCGAGGTGCAGGCCCGTACCGCGGTCGGGCGTGAAGTCGAACCACTGGCGGTCGGCGGCCGGCAGCCCCGACACCACAGCGGTGCCCTCGGCTCCGCCCTTGGCGACGACCTTGCCGTTCGCCTTGATCTCGACCCGCTTGATGCCCTGGGCCTTCCACTTCAGGGTGAACGCACCGTCGGCGCCGGCGGTGACGGTGGCCTCGGTGAAGGGGATGGCGGTCCGGCTGTGGTGGTGGCCGGTCCAGGGGAGGTCCCAGCCGGTGGAGGCCGGGGCCGCGGTGGCGGCGGGGGCCGCGACCAGGAAAGCGGTGAGAGCGGAGGCGACGACGGTCGCGGCGGGGAGTGCCTTCTTCATGCCCTTGAGGCTGTTGGCCCCCGAAGAACTCTGCATGAACGAGACATGGCCGAAACCGACCGGCTCCAAGGCGAGTGGCAAAACGTGCCATGAGTCGATCAGGGCGCGTTACCTGCACATCTGCCGACCCTTTCGAACCGGATGTGAACGAGATGTCTCCGGATCACCTCCATATCCCCGTACGCATTCCAGCCGTTCTGCACTCGCATACGGGCTGCTGGACCTTCTCCCTCCGGATCTGATCGGACGTGTCCATTACAGTGCGCGCCAAAGCATGCGGGGGCGGGGCAGGGGGATCGCGATGGACACGGCAACGGACAAGGCGACCGGCGGACAGCCGGACCCGACGGCGCCCGGAACCGACCTGAAGCGGGAAGCCGGGGCCGGGACCGGGGCCGGGACCGGGACCGGGACCGCGGCCGGGACCGGGGCCGGGGCCGCGGCCGGGACCGGGGCCGGGGCCGTAACCAGAGCCGCGACCGGCACCGGGGCGCGAGCCGGAGCAGCAGCCGCGGCAGCGGCAGCGGCAGGCGCCGCCACGCGAGCCGCGACCGGGACCAGGGCCGGGGCCACGCCGCGGAGCGGCGATACCCTCGGCGGCCGGCCCAGCCCGAGCACCGGCCTCTGGGGCCGCGCCGAACAGCAGGACTTCCGCAGCCGGATCCGCGGCACCCTCCTCGGCTCCGCGCTCGGCGACGCCCTCGGCGCCCCCGTCGCCGACCTCTCCCTCGACGGCATCCGCGAGGCCCACGGCCCGCACGGCCTGACGGAGCCCGCCCCCGCGTACGGGCGCCGCGGCACGGTCACCGCCGCCACCCAGCTCACCCTGTTCACCGTCGACGGGCTGATCCGCGCCCACGTGCGCCGGGACACCGGCGCCTGGCACCCGCCCACCGACATCCACCGCGCGTACCTGCGCTGGGCCGCCACCCAGCACGACTGGGGCCCCGACGAGCGCCGCAAGGACAACGGCTGGCTCGCCCGGGAGGAGTGGCTCTACGCCCGCCGCGGCCCCGACCGCGCCTGCCTGACGGGCTTCGCCGACGACACCCTCGGCACCCTCGGCCAGCCGAAGAACCCCACCGCCCGCGACGCGGCGGCCGCCACCCGTTCGGCCCCCTTCGGCCTGCTGGTCGGCTGGGCGCCCGCCCTGGTGCTCCAGCTCGCCACCGAGTGCGCCGCGCAGAGCCACGGCCACCCCGCCGCATACCTCTCCGCCGGGGCATTCGCCGTCATCGTCCACGGCCTGACCCGCGGCGACTCCCTCGACGCGGCCATCGAGCGCGCCCTCGGCCTCCTCGGCTCCCGCCCGGGCCACCAGGCCGTCACCGACGCCCTCCAGCGCGCCGTCTCGGCCGTCCCGCAGGCCCCGCCCTCCCCGGACACCGTCGCGTCCCTCTCCCCGGGCGGGGGCCGCGATGCCGAGGACGCCCTCGCCGTCGCCGTCTACTGCGCCCTGGTCGCCGAGGACATCCCGCACGGCCTGCGCCTCGCCGTCAACCACGACGGCGACTCCACCGCCACCGGGGCCCTCTGCGGCGCGCTGCTCGGCGCCCTCCACGGCGAGACCGCCCTCCCCGGCACCTGGCTCGCGGACCTCGAAGGCCGGCCCACCCTGCTGGAACTCGCCGACGATTTCGCCCTCGAAATGACCCAGGGCCCCTCCCTGCACGGCCCGGCGGTCTCCGCTTCGGGCTGGCCGGCCCGCTACCCCGTCGGCTGACGCCCCCTCAACATTGCGGCCCGCAGGCCGTAGCGTGGCCCTTCGCCGGTCCCGGGAGTCACGGACGACCCGTACAGCCGGGAAAACCCGTACAGCCCGTAAGCCCATACCGGCCGGAGACCCCGGACAGCCCGGACAGCCATGGAGGTGCCCTCAGCCATGCGGATCGCCACGACCATCTTCCTGACCGACCACACCATCTCCCCCGTCCGCCTCGCCCGCTGCCTTGAGGAGCGCGGATTCGCCGGGCTCTACCTCCCCGAGCACACCCACATCCCGGTCGCCCGCGACACCGCCGCGCCCATGGGCGGCGAGCTCCCCGAGATGTACGGGCGCACCCTCGACCCCTTCATCGCCCTCGGCCAGGCCGCCGCCGTGACCGAACGCCTCACCCTCGGCACCGGCATCACCCTGGTCGCCCAGCACGACCCGATCGACCTCGCGAAGCAGATCGCCACGCTGGACCACCTCTCCGGCGGCCGCTTCACCCTCGGGATCGGCTACGGCTGGAACGTCGAGGAAGCCGCCGACCACGGCGTCGACTGGCGCACCCGCCGCGAACTGGTCCGGGACCGGATGGCTCTGATGCGCACCCTGTGGGCCCCGGAACCCGCCGCGTACGTGGGCCAGTTCTGCTCCGTCCAGGCCAGCACCGCCTACCCCAAACCGGCCCAGCCCCCGCGCGAACTCGGCTCCGGCCACCTGCTCCACGGCCCCCGCACCCTGATCGGCGGCCAGGCCGGCCCGAAGCTGTTCTCGGCCATCGCCGACCACGCCGACGGCTGGCTCCCGATCGGCGGCGGCGGCCTCTCCGAGTCCCTGCCGGTGCTGCGCCAGGTCTGGGAGACCGCGGGCCGCGACCCGAAGACCCTCCAGGTGGTCCCGTACGCGGTCCAGCCGAACCCGGGCAAGCTCGGCCACTACGCCGACCTGGGCATCGAGGAGGTCGTCCTCCAGCTCCCGTCGGCGAAGGAGGCCGAGATCCAGCGGGTGCTGGACGGCTACGCGCAGTACCTCTGACCTGTGGACCGGCTCCAATTCGGTCGACGCGGGCGAGGGCTCGGCCCGACCATGGCCTCCGAGAGGGGGCTGATCCACATGCCTGGTCAGCGCAAGCGCAAACGGAGCAGGGAGCGGGCCCACCGCCGGGCGGAGGACGTACCCGGCCGCTGGGAGCCGCTGTTCTCGACACAGGAGCACTCGGAGCTGAAGGAGTACGTCCGCCGCCTCCACGCCGAGGGCAAGGTCACCGACCCCACGCACCTGAGGATCGACATGTTCTGCGGCCGCCTCGTCCACCCGACGACCTACCGGGTGAGCATCTACGTCCCGGTCCCGGAAGGATCCGCATGAACCACCCCGCCGGCGACCCTGACGGGGCGGTGCGGCGCGCTCAGTCCGTGATGCGGCGCACGGGCTGCCCTCCCGGCTCTTGCGCGCCCTCGATCGCGGAGAGGTCGATCTCGCCGTCCGCGACCAGCTGTCGCATGCGCTCGACTGCCACAGCTCTGCGGCGGCGATCTTCGGCAGCCGGATGGCTTCCGCCGGGTCCTCGTCCAGGCCGATCGCCGTTCGGGCCGAACAGCAGGCCGCCGGGGCTGCTGCTCATCGACGCTCCGTAGCTCGCGGATGCCCGGTCCCCGCGAAGGTGATCCAGCAAGTGTCGCAAGCCGTGTCCACGAGGTACCAGATGCGCCCGCCGCCGGTTACTTCGATCTGCCACTGGCGGCAGATACGCCCGCGGTGTGCGCCGTGGGCCAAGCTGCCCTTCAACCGGTGATGCCGGGCCGTTTCGACGGCCGGCGCGGGATCCGTGCGCATGACGGTCCATGCCCGGAACGTGTTCTCGGGAGCCTGCCGGGCGAGGCTCTCCCAGCCCTTGGCCGAGGCCGCGTCAGCAAAGCGGACTTCCCACTGGCCTTCAGGCGCGGGCGGCGCGGCGCGATCTCCGCGCCCCGCCGTCATACGACGCCTCGCGGGTCGGGCACCGGGCCGTAGTCCGCATCGTGGTCCGTGGTCAGCGCGTCGAGCAGTTCGGGGTCGGAGTGGACCTCGGCCGTGTGCTGCCATGCGACGAGCAACTGGGCGACAGAGGCGCTGTTGCCGATGGAGTCGGCGGCACGCATGGTGTCGACCAGTTCGACAGCGAACGCATGCACGTCGGGCTCCGGCAGGAAGCGAACCCATGGAAATGCGTCCGGCAGTATGTCCAGGAGCAGCTCCATGCTGCCGGGCTCGCGCCGCGCCATCGCAGCCAGCATCCGGGTCGCAGCCGAAACCACAGTCTGGTCCTGCTCAGCTCGCGCTGCAGTGGTGAGGACCAGGTCCTCACCGTCTCTGCGGTGCAGGAGGAGCCGTGGCGATTCCTTGAGCCGAGCCAGTGTCTGCTTGTTCTTGTTCACCAGTTCGGAGAAGTTCACAGCATTCTCAGCGGTCACATCTTTGAAATTACTTCGAAACTGCCACGGTCGCCATCACCCACAAGAGGGGCACAAGCCGTCCTGACGGCCAGCTCGGCCCAGACGGTTTTGCCGATCAGCCGGTCCGTGACCCCCCAGTCGGCGGCGAGGGCATCGACGATCCGCAGGCCGTAGCCGCCCTCGGCCTGGTACGCGTGCGGCTGCACGGCGGGCCTCCGCTCCCGCCGGGCGTCGGACACCTCGATGCGGAGCACGTTCTCGACGAGGGTCAGCTTGAGCTCGAAGTCCCGCCCGGCGGCGTGCCCGTGGGTGACGGCATTGGCGGTGAACTCGGCGACGATCCGCTCCGCGTCCTCGGAGAGCGGGGTGCGGTGCGGGATCCCCCAGTCGTGCAGCTCGACCATGGCGAGACACCGGGCGAGGCGGGCACCGCGCCGGGTGCTGCTGAAACGCTGCGTGAACACGCGTACGAGGGTCTGGGCGGGGCCAGAGGGTGCGCTCATGGAAGCAACGTCCCCTGTGAGTGGGGCTGTTCCACAGAAACCCGACCGCTACTTTTCATCTGTACGAGTTCACGCTCTGGACAGTAGCGGTCACTACCCGTGAGCCTGGCATCCGGGAGGTGACCGCGATGGCGAGCCAGGAGGACAGCGGTGACGGCGAGGTCGAGCCGGACAGCGACCTGCGGAACTTCGGCGAGACGGTGAAGGCCTTCCGCAAACGGGCCGGACTGACCCAGGAGCAACTGGCCGAGCAGGTGCGGTACTCGATCCAGTACGTCGGCTCGGTCGAGCAGGGCCGCCGGCACCCGTCGGCGAAGTTCGTGAACCGGGCGGAGGAGGTCCTGGATGCTTTCGGCGTGATCCGCATCGCCGCCAAACAGCTACATCGGCGACGGGGGCTCGCGTCATGGTTCAGGCGGTGGGCCGAGCTGGAGGACATCGCGGTCGCGCTCAACACGTACGAGTGCCGGTCGATTCCAGGGCTGTTACAGACGCAGGCGTACGCGCGCGCCCAGATCGACAACGTCCCCCCGTTGGCCACACCGGGCCAGGTCGAGGCACGCATCATGGCCCGCGCCGAACGACAGAAGCTCCTGATGCGCACCCCGTACATCGCCTTCAGCTTCATCATCGAGCAGTCGGTGATCGAGCGGCAGACCGGCGGACCGGAAGTGACGCGTCAGCTGATCGACCACCTGTTGGAGTGCTCGAAACTCCCCAACGTCGACATCCAGATCATGCCGCTGATCCAGCCGCTTCACGCGGGGACCGATGGCCCCTTCCGCCTCCTCGAAACCGAGGACAACGAGTGGCTGGGCTACAGCGAGGGACAGAAGACGGGTCACGTCATCTCCGACGGAAAAGCCATCAGCGTGCTCCATCAGCGGTATGCCAAACTTCGTATCCAGGCCCTCAATCCTGCTGACAGCGCGGGCCTGTTGATGCGAATGCGAGGATCCCTGTGAACAGCTCCCCGTTGCAGTGGTTCAAGAGCAGCTACAGCGGCAGCGAGGGTGACGACTGCGTCGAGGTCGCGCTCACCTGGCACAAGTCCACTTACAGCGGCAGCGAAGGCGACAGCTGCGTCGAGGTCGCGGCATGCGCCGACGCTGTCCAGATCCGGGACTCCAAGCTCGCGGCGAGCCCGGAACTTGCCGTGCGCCCCGGGGCCTGGACGGCTTTCCTCAGCGGGGTCACCGGAGCCTGAGCTCCGGCCCGACGGCGTCGGAAGAGGTGCCGGGGGCTGCCCGCCAGTCTCACTGTCCTTCCGTGCCGGGCCGGTCCCTCAAGGGCGCTCCTTCGTCGCGTCGCTACGCGATGGCCTTCGGCCACCCTTGACCGACCGTCCCGCCCCGGAATGCCAAAGACTGTCGGGAAGCCCCCGAAGGAACGGCATGGGGGACATATGGGCACACGGGTCCATCAGAGATCCCGGACAGAGTCCGCTGTCGTCCGTACCTCAGTCCACCAGGACCACCGGTCCGGGCCGGCGACGGGTCCGCGGGGAGGGGATGGCCCCAGATCGGCCCCTTTCCCGACCCGGGTGGGGTCAACCTGCACCAGACGGCGATGAGATGCCCATCGTGTGCCGGGTGGCCCCGCGGACGCTTCAGATCGCTACGCGCTCCTCTTTGTTCGGCGTCCGGCGGCCGTCCGGGGCTGGTCCGGCCGGATGCGGGAGAGCTGGGGAGGCTCAGGCGGGGAAGCCGAGGGTGAGGGCGGCGACGACGGGGGCCATGTAGAGGAGGGGGAAGGGGACGTGTGCGTATGAGCGGGCCCGCAGGACGGCGATCACGGCACCGGTGAAGTACAGGATCAGGCCGATCGCTGCCATCAGGCCGATGACCGGGACGAACAGGCCGACGAGAAGGCCGACCGCGCCTGCGGCCTTCGCCGTGCCCAGCAGGTTCCACGACGACTGCGGGACCCCGTAGTCGGCCAGCGGCTCGACTACGAACTTGGCACGGGCGAAGACCGATGCGCCCGAGAAGCCCGACATGACGGCGGCGACGACGGTGACGACGGTGGCGGTGGTGGACATTGGATGCTCCTCATCGGGCGGGTTCGTTGCGCTCTTCACTCCAATGACCCGCCGCACCCCACATGTGTGACAGCCCGCCGAAAAAATCTTCCGCACACCCCGTGCCGGACCGATCGCCGCCAGACCACACCGGCTCCGCACGATCCGTAGGCGGATTCGACGCGTCCGCGGGGAACCGCCCTCGTGCCCGCCGGCCGGCCTCACCCCTTGCAGTCGTACTGCTTGGCAAGGTTGTCGACGGCCTCCAGGACGACCGTACGGGACGCCGCGATCAGGGCCGCGTCGTTCCAGTTCTCCGCCACGACGACGCCGGGTGCGACCTTGAGGGTGACGGTCACGTATCGGGCGTCCGTCTTCATCTCCTTCCCACAGCCGGCAGGAAGCTGGACTTCGCTCTGCCGGGGTCCCACCCAGCCGGAGCGGCCGGCGGTGAGCTGGGTGGCGCCCTTCATCGGGGCATCGAGGGTGTCGGCGGGCCGGGCGTCGAGGGTGTACTGCAGCCGGTCGGCCCCTTCGATACGCCGGCTGACGAAGCAGACGGCGGAGAACACCGGGCCGGAATCGTCGTCCACGACGAGCTCGCCGCCCTTGCGGTCGTCCAGCACACCAGCCGTCTCCCGCGTGAGCATGCCCAGACACAGATTCTCCGCCCGGAGGTCCTTGAGCGTGCTGGGCCACAGCTGCACCGCGGCGACGACGGCCGCCGCAGCGACGAGCACGGCGGGCAGCACCAGATACCTCTTGTCCATCAGCAGCCCGCCCCCGACCGAGCGTTCTGTGGCCCACTCGTCTTCGAACGACATCGTCGACACCCCCGTGTCTCGTCGCAAAGCTGCCCGCCGCGCCACGTTACCCACACACCGCGGGGCGGTGCAGCCGTGATCGATCAGTCGTACGAGTCCTTTGCATGCGGACGAGATCGCAAGCGCGCCAACCCCCGTACGCTCCACGCGTGATCACTTCAGGTACCCATGTGCGTATCGCCCGGCCCTCCCTCGACTTGGCCGCCGCCGAGCGGTTCTACGTGGACGGGCTCGGGTTGCTGGTGCAGTGGCGCAGCTCCGATCCCGCGCCCGGGGAGCACGAGTTGCTGATGGTCGGGCCCGCCGGTGGCAGCTGGCACTTCGAGCTCACCCGGAATCCCGAGAACCCCGTCGCGCCCTCCCCCACCGCCGACGACCTGTTCGTCGTCTACCTCGGCGAGGCCCCCGACGAGGCCCTCGTCCGGCGGCTCGTCGAGCACGGCGGGACCCGGGTCGCCGCGCACAACCCGTACTGGGACGAGTACGGGGTCACCGTCGCCGACCCCGACGGCTACCGGCTCGTGCTCTGCTCCCGGACCTGGGGCTGATGGCGGGAACCGCATGCGCCATCCCGGTGAGATGGCTGCTGCATGTGGGGCCGTCCGCTGCGGCGGTCGGAGAGCAGACGGCCGCGGGCTGCCGAGAATGCCTGGCCGGATCATCCGGCCTTCGGCATGAAGAACGTCATCGGCCACACCCGGCTTCCCGGGCCGCCCAACACCTTACGGAGCGTCATGCGCAGGCGTCTGATCAGCTCTCTGATGGCCGCCTCGGTGGCCTTCGCCGGCCTGGCCGCAGGTTCTGCGGCCGCACAGCCGCAGGCCGGCCCGGTCGGCGACAGGCCCCCGGCGGTCACGGGCCAGGGCACGGGCACGGGCACGGGCACGGGCGGCCCGACCTCCGTACGGCTCTGCCCGGACAGGAGCGAACCCGGTCGGGCGTTCTGCATGGCGGTGATCCGGACCGATCTGCCGGCGAGGCCGTTCCTCTTGCCGGGCCAGCAGCCGGAGGGCCTGTCGCCACGGGACATCCACAGCGCGTACGAGCTGCCCTGGTTCGGCGGGGCGAGGCGCAGGGTCGCCATCGTCGTCGCCAACGACTACCCCACCGCCGAACAGGATCTGGCGGTCTACCGCCGCCAGTTCCACCTGCCTCCCTGCACCACCGCCAACGGCTGCTTCCAGAAGGTCTACTCCACCGGCATCAAGCCCCCCACCGTCGACCCCGTCTGGACCCTTGAGGCCGCGATCGACATTCAGGCCGTCAGCGCCTCCTGCCCGGGCTGTTCGATCAGCCTCGTGGAGGCTCCCACCGCGTTCATCGTCAGCTCCCTCCTGCCGGCCGTCGACGTGGCGAGCAACCTGCCGGGCGTGGTGGCCGTGAACGGCAGCTGGGCCATCGCCGAGCAGCCCCCCGAGTCGTCGGTCGACTTCCATTTCCCCCCGGGCCTCGTCTACACGTTCGCTTCGGGCGACATCGGAGGCGTGCCGGTCTATCCGTCCGTCTCCCCGAACGTCACCTCGGTGGGCGGTACCAGGCTGACCCGTGCGTTCAACCACCGCGGCTGGACGGAGAGCGCCTGGGCCGGCACCGGCGGCGGCTGCTCCCTGTACGAGCCGCTGCCGGCCTTCCAGCAGGGCTTCGCCCCCTGCGCCACTCGCTCCACTCCCGACATCTCCGCGGTCGCGGACCCCGACACCGGCTTCGCCGTGTACGACTCGACACCCGGCAATCCGACCGTCGGCTGGCAGGTCGCCGGCGGCACCAGCCTTTCCGCCCCGCTGGTGGCGGGCATGTACGCCCTCGCCGGGCGGCCCGGCCCGACCGACCGCCCCAACACCTACCCCTACGCGCACCCGGGCAGCTTCCACGACATCGTCACCGGCTGCGCCGGCGCCTACTGCGCGATTCCGGGATACGACCGTGCCACCGGCCTCGGCAGCCCCCACGGCCTGCGCGGCCTGCGCGGCCTGCGGCGGTAGCCGGGCCGCAGCGCGCCTCCTACCTCACCCAGAACTGGGCCAGCGCCGCCTCCTTGTACGGGGCCGGGCTCACGCTCAGGTCGCCCGCGAACGGCCGGTCCATGGCCATCACCAGCAGCAGGCTGAAGCCGATCAGCCCCGCCACCGCCGAGACGAACAGCAGCTGCATCTTCAGGCTGCGCAGGCCGAACAGGAAGGTGAGCGGGAGGATCACCAGCGCGCCGCCGTACACCAGCACCTGGAGCAGTACCGGCAGGGACGTTTCCGCCATCGTGATGCGGGCCCGGCGCTGCGCGGCGACGTCGTTGAGGCGGCTTGCGGCCTCCCCGTAGAAGGTCTCGCTGCGGGTGCCGGCGGGCTCGTACGCCTGGAGCGCCTTGTAGAGGCCGTGCGTCTGCTCGGCGGTGGCCTCGTAGCTCGGCCGGCCATCGCGCATCAGCGGCCACTGGATGTCGACGACGGCGTGCACGTAGTCGCCCACCGCCCGCTCCATGCGGGCGCGATCGGCGGGCGGGAAGGCCTCGGAGCTGCGGACGACCAGGGCCAGGTCGGTGGCCTCGGTCGCGACGATGGTCTGGGTGTTCTCCAGCTGGGTCCAGAGGGTGACGACGACGAAGGCGAGGATGATGCCGTAGATCGCGCCGAACATGCCGAGGGCGACGCCGACCATCTCGTTGTGCTCGCCGCCGGCCAGGTGCGGGAAGCGGCGGCGGGCGGCGACGCTGCCGCCGACGGCGAGGGCGACGAAGCCGCCGACCAGGAGCACGCCGAGGGTGAAGGTGCTGAAGGTGTTGAGCAACCAGAGGATCATGGGCTGCTCAACGATCAACTCCCCCTGAGGGCCCGCCCGTCAGCCCTGCCGCGTGGGCGCCGATGGGTTCGACCCGGTCCTCGCGGCCGGGTCAGTGGACGGCCGGGGCCTTCGGCAGCCCGTGCAGGGCGCCGCCCGCGCCGACGAGCGAGGAGTCGGCGGCCTTGGCGGCGGACCCGGCGGCGGAGGCGGTCACGGCCACGGCCGTCTTCGTGTCCTGCACGGTCTGGGCCGGGTGGTCGGCGATCTCGCCGACGCGGTGGGCGAGCGGAGCGGCCGCCCCCAGGCTGGGGCCGTCGGCGTGGGCAGCGACGGGGGTCAGGGCGAGGGCGCCGCCGGAGAGGACCAGGGCGGCAAGGCTGCGCTTCATGGCGTTCATGCCGTGCAGAACGACCCGCCGGGGCCCCGGTCACCGCCCGGCCACGTCGGGGTGACCGGGGCGACCGGGCTGACCCGGAAGCCGCCGGTGGCTGCCGGGAGCTGCGGGAGCCGCCGGAAGCCGCCTGGGCGGACCGGCCGGCCGGGCCCGCCGAGGTACCTGCCGGGAGCTGCGGAAGCCACCGGAAGCCGCCTGGTCGGACCGGCCGGCCGGGCCCGCCGCGACATTCGGCTGTGCGTTCTCGGCCCCGCTGGCCCCTCCCTCAGCCCGCCCAGACGATCGACTGCATCTCGCTGTACGCGTGCAGCGCGTACGAGCCCACGTCCCGGCCGACGCCCGAGCGCTTGAAGCCGCCGAACGGGGCCTCCATGTTCCGGCCGATGGTGTTCACGCCGACCCCGCCCGCCCGCAGCCGGCGCGCCACCCGGAAGGCGCGCGCCGCGTCCCCGGACCACACGTAGCTCAGCAGCCCGAAGTCGCTGTCGTTGGCCAGGGCCACGGCCTCGTCCTCGCCGCCCTCGAACGGCACGACCACCACCACCGGCCCGAAGATCTCCTCGCGGACCACCCGCATGTCGTTGGTGCAGTCCACCAGCAGCGTGGGGGCCACGTAGAAGCCGCGGCCGTCGCCCACGACCGGGCGTTCGCCGCCGTACGCGATCCGTGCGCCCTCCTTGCGCCCGAGCTCGACGTACGACTCCACCCGGTCCCGGTGCGCCGCCGAGATCACCGGGCCCACCACCGTGCCCGCCGCCGCCGGGTCGCCGACCTTCATGAAGGCCAGGTAGCCGGTCAGCTTCTCGATCAGCCGGTCGTACACCGACCGGTGGGCGATCACCCGGGTCGGGGCCGTGCAGATCTGGCCGCTGTAGAAGGAGAAGGTGGTGCCGATCCCCATCACCGCCGCGTCCAGGTCTGCGTCCTCGAAGACGACCGCCGCGCCCTTGCCGCCGAGCTCCATCAGCTGCCGCTTCATGGACCTGCCGCAGACCTCCGCGATGCGCTGCCCGACGCCCGTGGAGCCGGTGAACGACACCATGTCCACGTACGGGGAGTCCACCGCGGCCTCGCCGACCTCGGCCGAGGCGCCGCAGACCACGTTCACCACGCCCGCCGGGGCCCCGGCCTCCGCCAGCGCCTCGGCCATCTTGAACACCGACAGCGGATCCTGCGGGGCCGGCTTCACCACCACCGTGTTCCCCATGGCCAGGGCCGGGGCCACCTTGCCCGCCGGGTTCGCCCACGGGTTGTTGTACGAGGTGATGCAGGTGACGACGCCGACCGGCTGGCGCACCTCCAGCGCCCCCAGGATGCTCGCCTTCCCCATCGGCCCGGCCTCGGTGACCTGCGGCGGCAGCCCGCGCTCCACCGGTTCGAGGGCGCCCTTCGCGTACCGCCGGAAGCGGGCCACCCCGACCCCGACCTGCATGCCGCGGGCGATCCCGGTCGGCGCGCCCGTCTCGGCCCGGGCGAGGGCCGACCACGGCTCGTACTCGCGCTGCATGACGTCCGCGGCCCGGTCCAGGATCGCCGCGCGCTCCTCCGGGGCCGTACGGGACCAGTCCTCGAAGGCCTCCGCCGCCGCCCGCGCCGCCTCCTCGACCTGTCCGCGCGAGGCCTCGGGCGCGAGCCCGACCACCGACTCGTCCGCCGGGTTGACCACCTCGTAGTGGCCGCCCTCGGGCTCCACCCACTCGCCGCCGATGTACAGCTTCTGCCGTACGGGCTCGCTCATCGTGTGCTCACCGTCCTGGTGTCGCGGCCCGAGCGGAGCACGGTCCCGGGGATCGCCCCCGTGACCTCGTCGTCCCGGATGGTCTCGACGCCGTTGACGCGCACCGACACGATCCCGATCGCGCGGGCGTCCAGGCGCGGGCTGCCGCCGGGCAGGTCGTGCACGAGGGTCGCGGGCCCGGCCTCGATCCGCTCCGGGTCGAAGAGCACCAGGTCCGCGTGGAAGCCCTCGGCGATCCGGCCGCGCTCACGCAGCCCGAACAGCTGCGCCGGGTCGTCGGTGAGCATCTTCACCGCCTGCTCCAGTGGCAGCAGCTTGCGGCCGCGCAGGCAGTCCCCGAGGAAGCGGGTCGTGTACGGGGCCCCGCACATGCGGTCCAGGTGGGCGCCGGCGTCGGAGCCGCCGAGCATGACGTCCTCTTGCTGCCAGGTCTCGGCGCGCAGGGCCCAGCTCGCCGGGTCGTTGTCGGTCGGCATGGGCCAGAGCACCGTACGCAGGTCGTCGTTGGCGCAGATCTCGACCAGGCACTGGAAGGGGTCCTGGCCGCGCTGGGCGGCGATGTCGTTCACGACCCGGCCGGACAGGCCCTCGTTCTCCTTGCTGTACGTGTCCCCGATGACGTAGCGGCCGAAGTCGGCGAGACGCCGGAAGACCCCGGCCTCCTTGCTGTCGGCGCGGCGCAGCATCTCGGCCCGTACGCCGGCGTCGCGCAGCTTCGCGATCCGTTCGGGCACGGGCAGGCCGAGGATCTCGCCCCAGCCGGGGATGAGGTTCAGTGCGCAGAAGGTGCCCAGCGACATGTTCATGGGGGTGAGGATCGGCATGGTCAGCGCGACGATGCGGCCTCCGGCCTTGCGGGCGCGCTCGCTCGGCACCAGCTGGCGCGGGACCCGTTCGGGGACGGCGGCGTCGATGGTGAGGACGTTCCAGTTCAGGGGGCGGCCCGCGGCGGCGCTCATCTCGACGAGGAGGTCGATCTCCTCGTCGGCGAACTGGTCGAGGCAGCCCGCAACGATCGCTTCGAGCTGGGTGCCCTCGTGTTCGGCGACGGCCTTCGACAGCGCGATGAGCTCGGCGGGCCTGGCGTGGCGGGAGGCGACGGGGGCGCCGTCGCCGTCGGAGTGGGTGGCGGACTGGGTGGTGGACAGGCCCCAGGCGCCGGCGTTCATGGCGTCGTGGAAGAGGTCGAGCATCTGCTGCATCTGCTCGGGGGTGGGCTGGCCGCCGACGGCGTCCGCGCCCATGACGTGCCGGCGCAGTGCGCAGTGGCCGACCATGAACCCGGCGTTGACGGCGATCCGCCCTTCGAGGGCGTCGAGGTACTCGCCGAAGCCGGACCAGGTCCAGTCGACGCCTTCCTCAAGGGCCTTGAGGGCCATGCCTTCGACCTTGCTCATCATGCGGCGGGTGTAGTCGGCGTCCTCGGGGCGGCCTGGGTGCAGCGGGGCCAGGGTGAACCCGCAGTTGCCGCCGGCGACGGTGGTGACGCCGTGGTTCATGGAGGGGGTCGCGTACGGGTCCCAGAACAGCTGGGCGTCGTAGTGCGTGTGGGGGTCGACGAACCCGGGGCACAGTACGAGCCCGTGGGCGTCCTCGCCGGTCCGGGCCGTCTCCTGGACGGTGCCGGGCTCGGCGATGACGGCGATCCGCCCCTCACGGAGCCCGACGTCGGCGACGTACGCGGGACTGCCGGTCCCGTCCACGACGATGGCGCCCTTGATCAGGTGGTCGAGCATGACGTCCCCTCTGCCGGTGTTCGTTTGCTGGCCGTCGTCCTGGGGCTGCGCCCCAGACCCCGCGCCTCGAACGCCGGCGGGGCTGGATTTTGGCTGGTGCCGCCTCCTTGGCACGGCTGGATTGCCCGGAGGGCAATTTCAGCCTCGCCGGCGTTTGAGGCACGGGGGTCCGGGGGCTGGCCCCCGACAGGTCAGACGGCCTGGCGGAAGCGGGTGGTGCGGTGGACCGGGTCCGTGTCGATCTTCGGGATCACGTGCTCGCCGATGAGCTTGACGGTGGTCATCGTGTCCTCGTACGAGACGCCGGTCGGCAGGCCGAACGACAGCTGGTCGGCGCCGGCCTGCTCCCAGCGCTTGCACTGTGCGAGCACCTCGGACGGGTCGCCGCAGATCAGCAGTTCCTCGGCGATCAGCAGCTCGATGATCTCCGCGTTGTACTCGGGCAGCGTCTCGGGCCACTGCGGGATCGCCTCGGGCCGCGGGAAGGTGTCGTGGTAGCGGAAGACCAGCGACTGGAAGCGGTTCATGTTCGCGTTGACCGCGATCTCCACCGCCTTGTCGTGCGTCTCGGCGCATATCGCGGTCGATGTGACCATCACGTTGTCGTTGACGAACGCGCCGATGGCCTTGGCCTCCTGGATGGCCGTCTTGTACTGCTCCAGCACCCACTCCATGTCGGAGACCTTCTGGACGCTGAACCCGAGGACGCCGAGACCCTTCTTCGCGGCCATCGCGTACGAGGAGGGGGAGCCGGCGGCGTACCACATGGCCGGGTGGGCCTTGCCGTACGGCTTGGGGAAGATCTTCCGCGGTGGCAGCGACCAGTGCTTGCCCTGGAACCCCTCGTACTCCTCCTGGAGGAACATCTTGGGGAACTCGGCGATGGTCTCCTCCCAGATCTCCTTGGTGTGGTTCATGTCCGTGATGCCGGGCAGGAATCCGAGGATCTCGTGGCTGCCCGCGCCGCGGCCGGTGCCGAACTCGAAGCGGCCCTTGGAGAGGTGGTCGAGCATGGCGACCTTCTCGGCCACCTTGACCGGGTGGTTCACCTGGGCGAGGGGGTTGAAGATGCCGGAGCCGAGGTGGATGCGTTCGGTGGCGTGGGCGAGGTACGCGAGGAACACCTCGTTGGCCGACAGGTGCGAGTACTCCTCCAGGAAGTGGTGCTCGGAGGCCCAGGCGTACTTGAAGCCGGACTTGTCGGCCTGGATGACGTACTCGGTCTCCTCGATCAGCGCCTTGTGCTCCGCCTCGGGGTCGACCTTGGACCGCGCCTCAGGCACGTATCCCTGCACGAAGAGCCCGAATTCCAAGGGGGTTCACCGTCCTTTGATTTCTGACGTGTCGTCAGATCTGATGAGTCGACTGTTCCACCGCGAAAGCGCGAGCGTCAATACCTGACGCTCCATCAGATGATGGTCAGAGGATGCTGACGCCCGCCGTCCAGCCGCCGTCGATGACGAACGGCTGGCCGGTGATGTACGAGGAGTCCTCACTGCTCAGGAACAGCGCCAGCCGGGCGATCTCGTCGGGCCTGCCCACCCGCCCCATCGGCACGACCCGCCGGTAGAGCTCGGTCATCGCGTCCTGGGCCTCGTCGCTCATGTTCGCCGGGTCCAGCAGGCCGGGATTGGCCATCGGGGTGTCCACGGCGCCCGGGCACATCGCGTTGACCCGGATGCCCTTGGCGGCCAGCTCCAGCGCCGCCACCCGGGTCAGGCCGACGATCGCCGCCTTGGTCGCCGCGTACGAGCCGACGTACGCCATGCCCGTCAGGCCGGTGTACGAGGAGGTGTTGACGATGGTGCCGCCGCCGGCCGCCTCGATCTCGGGCGCGACGGCCTTGATGCCGAGGAAGGCACCGACCTGGTTGACCCGGACCACCTGCTCGAACTCCTCCAGCGGGGTCGAGACCAGCTCGTTGAAGCGCAGGATGCCCGCATTGTTGACCAGGCCGTCGATCCGGCCGAAGGCCTCCTTGGCCGCCGCGACGGCCGCCGCCCAGTCCTCCTCCCGGCTCACGTCCAGCCGTACGTACCGGGCCCGGTCCTCGCCCACCTCCTTGGCGACGGCGGCGCCCTGCTCGTCCAGCACGTCGCCGAGGAGCACCTTGGCCCCCTCGGCGGCGAAGAGCCGGGCCTCCTGCTCGCCCTGGCCGCGCGCCGCACCCGTGATGACGACGACGCGCCCGTCCAGCTTGCCCATCGCTCTGCCCCTGTCGCTAGTCGTTGAGGAGGGGGCCGACCTCGGCCCCGAAAGCGGTTATCTGATCGGTCAGTTCGCCGCGGTCGCGGCTGCGGAAGCGGACCTGGATCTGGTCCACGCCGAGCGCCCGGTACTCCCGCAGGGACTCGGCGAGCGCCTCCGCCTTGCCGGTGAGGGTGCGGCGGCCGGTGTCCCAGCCGGGCTCGCCGACGTACAGCGCCTCGGTGATCGCGCCGAACTCGAAGGGGTCCGCGACCCCGGCCGCCGCGCGGAGCTCCCTGATCCGGGCGATCTGCGCCGGGAGCCGGTCCCGCGGGTCGCCCTGCGGGAGCCAGCCGTCGCCGCGCACGGCGGCCCTGCGGACGGCGGCGGGCGAGGAGCCGCCGACCCAGACGGGGATGCGGGCCTGGGCGGGGCGGGGCAGCTGCCCGAGGTCCTTGAAGGAGAACAGCTCGCCCTCGAACTCCGGGTACTCCTCGGGGCCGAGGGCGGCGCGCAGCGCGTCCAGGGTCTCGTCGAGCACGGCCCCGCGCCCGGCGAAGTCGACGCCGAGGACCTCGAACTCCTCCTGCACGTGGCCGGCGCCGACGCCGAGGACCAGCCGGCCGCCCGAGAGGTGGTCGACGGTGGCGTACTGCTTGGCGCTGAGCAGCGGGTGGCGCAGACCCAGGATCGCGACGTGGCTGAGCAGCCGTACGCGCTCGGTGATCCCGGCGAGGAAGGCGAGGGTGGCCACGGGGTCGTACCAGACGGTGCTCATGGGGCCGGAAAGGCGGCGCGGGATGGCCACGTGGTCGCAGGTGGCCAGGTACCCGAACCCGGCCCGGTCGGCGGCCCGCGCCACCTCGGCGAGGTCGGCGGCGGTCGCCGAGACCTCCCAGGGCTCGGCGTAGATGGTGCTCTGCGACTGGATCGGGAGCTGCATCCCGTAGACCAGCCGGCCCTCCGCAAACACGCGCGCCATGGCGCCTCCGCTCCGTCTTCCGCCTTCGCCTGCGGCTGCCGGTTCGCGTCCTGCCGGCGCCGGGGGCCATCGTCGTAGCTGACGGACCGTCAGGCAAGGGGTTCGACCCGTCCACGCGCCGGGCGGGCCGTACGCGGGGGATGTGCCGGCCGGGGCGCGTTGGCTAGGGTGCCGCGCGTGGATCTGTTTCTGACGCTGGTCAGCGGAGTGGCGTGGACCGTCGTGTACGTCGAGGCGATCCGGGTCGGGCTGCGGGACCGGACGTATGCGATGCCG
The DNA here is from genome assembly GCF_040302565.1 of Streptomyces sp. NPDC097981. Taxonomy (NCBI): domain Bacteria; kingdom Bacillati; phylum Actinomycetota; class Actinomycetes; order Kitasatosporales; family Streptomycetaceae; genus Streptomyces; species Streptomyces sp. NPDC097981. The sequence goes on along the minus strand of NZ_JBEORW010000006.1, from coordinate 98,052 downwards.
GTGGCCGCGCTAGCGCTGAACTTCGCGTGGGAGTCGACCTACGCCGCGGGCGAGTTCGTGAGCGGGGTTTCCGCGCAGGGGATCGTCAACGTCGTGTGGGCGGTCGCCGACATCGCGATCATCTGGACGTACCTGCGGTTCGGACGGGCCGAGCTGCCCGGGTTCGTGACGCGGCCGCTCTTCGCGGCGTGGAGCGTCCTCGTGTTCGGCACCGGCTTCGCCGTGCAGTGGCTCTTCCTCGCGCACTTCGGTACGCACGACGCGAGCCGGTACTCGGCGTTCCTGCAGAACCTGCTGATGTCCGGGCTGTTCATCGCCCTCTACGCCGACCGGCGCGGGCCGCGCGGGCAGTCCCTCGTCATCGCCATCGCCAAATGGCTGGGGACGCTCGCCCCGACCGTGCTCTTCGGGGTCGTCGAGGACTCACCGTTCATCCTCGGGCTGGGCATCATGTGCAGCGTCTTCGACCTGGCGTACATCGGGCTGCTCCTGCGCGGGCGGGCCGCGCAGGCCGGAACCCGGCCGGTGGAGAGCCCGCCGGTCAGAAGCCGGCCGGCCCCATCACGATGACCGGCTTCGCCGCCGGGTCAAGGGTGGTCAGGAGCTTCCTCATGCCCTCTTTCGGGATGCCGATGCAGCCCTGCGAGGGGCCGTCGTGGTCGACGTGGAGCCAGATGCCACCGCCCTTGTCCTCGCCCTCCGGCATGACCGGGTCCAGCGGGGAGACCCCTGTCCGGCGGTTGTAGTCGATCGCGACGACGTACTCGAAGACGCCCGCGAGGGACTCTCCGTTCACGCCCCGGCCGGTGGGGACGAAGAGGCGGTCGCGGTCGTACGGGAACTTCGTGCCCGGCGGCTTCGGCAGCAGACCGCCGGCGTCGGTCAGGGTGAACACGCCCATGGGGGTGGTGAGGTCCCCGTATTCGCGTTCGACGGACGACCAGCCCTTGGCGCCGTTGTGCGCGGGCCAGCTGCCGGTCCGGTGCCAGTCGGCGCCGTACGCCGGCCGGGTGTAGAGGGCGGCCGTGGACTGCGAGGAGTACCTCCCCTTGCCGGTGACGAGGACGAGCTGGCGGGCGGTGGCCGGGATCCGGCCCCGGGTCGCCTCGCTGAGGCCGGGCAGGCCTTGGGCGGGGTGGGGGGTTCCGTGGGCGGCCGGGGCTCCGGGGGCGCCGCGGGTCCCGCGGCCGGCGCGTGCGGCATCGGCGGGGACGCCGTCCGAGGTGGCGGTCGCCGCGGTGACGGCTCCGCCCGAGCGGTCGCCGGTCCGGGCCTGGGCCGGGGCGCCGGAGTTGTCCTCCTGGGCCGTGTACGCCCAGCCGGCCCCGAAGGCCAGCAGGCCCACGGCGGCGACGGCGGCGACCCGCCGGGGCGAACGGAGGCCGCGGAACGTGCGGGGACTGCAGGAGCCGGCGCGGGGGTGCTCGCTCATGTCTGCGACGGTACACAGCCGATCACCAGGGATTCCTGAGGCGAGGCCGTCCGGTGCGGCACGGGTGTCGCCGGAAAGCGGACCCGGACCGTCAGCCCGCCGCCCGGTCCCGGGCCTGCCCGCACCCCCACCGGCTTCGCGCCGTGGGCCCGCGCGATCGAGGCGACCTGCAGGCCAAGGCGGCCACGCACCGCGAACACCGTGATCGTCTCGCTCCCGGAGCACCCGGCACACGTGACGGTGCTCTTCCCGTTCCTCGACGAGCACCTGGTCGACGCCGCCGTCCATGCGGCCCTCGCCGAGATCGTGGGCGGCCGCCGGGCCTTCGACGTACGGTTCGCCGAGAGCCGCCGCTTCCCGGAGGTGCTGTACCTGGCCCCCGAGCCGGACACGGAGCTGCGCAGGCTCACCCGCGCGATCACCCACCGCTGGCCGCAGGCCCAGCCGTACGGGGGCCGGTTCGCCGATGTCATCCCGCATCTGACGGTCGCACAGCGCCAGGACGCGGCGGTACTGGACGAGATCGAAGCCGACCTCGCCCACCGCCTGCCCCTCACGGCCCGCATCGCATCGGTGGACCTCATGGCCCACGACGGAGTGGCATGGCGGGAGCGGGCGTCGTTCGCTTTGTGGGGGTGACGAGGCCGGTGGCGGGGGCGGGGGCGGGAGGGTGGAGCAGCCAGGCCTGCGGACCCGTCACCGAACGGCCGGCCCTCCCGACTCCGAGCCCACAACCCCCTCACCGCGCCGCCCTCTCCGTCGTACGCTGATCTGATGAGAACTCCCAGGCAGGCAGCCCGCATTGTCATCCTCTCCCCCAGCGGCTCGGTGTTCCTCTTCCGTGAGAACAACGTCGAGGTCGGCATTCACTGGCTGCCGCCCGGCGGGGGGATCGATCCCGGTGAAACCCCCGAGGAGTGCGTGCGGCGGGAGTTGCGGGAGGAGACCGGGTGGACCGACCTCGAACCGCAGCGGCTGCTGTGCACCTGGGAGCACGATTTCACCCACGAGGGGATTCCCGTCCGCCAGCACGAGCACATCTACGTCACCACCGGTCCCCGCCGCGATCCCGTCCCGGAGTCCCCCGACGCGCACTGGCGCTGGCTGTCGCAGGAGGCGCTGGCTTCGCTCGGCGAACCCCTGTGGCCCCCGCGGCTCGCGGACCTGCTGGCCGGCGCCCCGGCCGGGCCGGTCCACCTCGGGCTGGTCGGCTGAGTACGGGGCGGCCGAAAAGGCGGTGCGGCGCGACACCGTGACAACGAGGACAGGAACCGGCCTAGTTGGTGTCTAGAGTCCTGGCATCGGCCGGGATCCGGTGTCCTCGCCGGCGAACGAGGGAGCGTCCGTGTTGCGAGGTCTGACCACCGTCAGTTTCTGGGCCGCCGATCTGGCGGCGGCCAAGGCCTGGTACACCGAGCTCCTCGGCTTCGGTCCGTACTTCGAGCGTCCGGGGTACGCCGAGTTCCGGCTCGGCGACTACCAGCACGAGCTCGGGCTGATCGACCGCCGCCACGCACCCGCCGGCGCGCCGGCCGGGCCGGGCGGGGCCGTCGTGTACTGGCACGTGGACGACGTCGACGCGACGATGGAGCGGCTGCTGTCCATGGGGGCGAAGCAGTACCAGCCGCCCACGGAGCGCGGTACGGGTTTCGTCACCGCCTCCGTGGTCGACCCGTTCGGCAACGTCCTCGGCTTCATGTACAACGCGCACTACCTGGACGTGCTGGGCGAGCGCCCCTGAGATCAGCGGGTCAGCGGGTCAGCGGGGCGCGGACGTCGCCTTCGCGTAGAGCGTCGCCGCGTACTCGCCCAGGATCGTGCTCGTCGAGACGTCGTCCGTGTCGCCGCCCGTCAGGACGCCGATGATCTTGCCGTCGCGGGCGAGCCAGGCACTGCCGCTCGTGCCGCCGGGGAAGTCCGAACAGTCGAAGCGCTGTTCCGTCGGGGTCTCGCGGATCGCCGGCGCCGTGCACGTGCGCGGGACCTTGCGGTCGGCCGGGTAGCCGGTGACGGTGATCTCCTCGCCGGAGCGGCCCGTGGTGTCCAGGGTGGCGGCGCCCGTGACGTCCTCGATGTTGCGGCCGGCGGCGTCCGGGGCGAGGCGGGCGAAGGCGAGGTCGTAGTCGTCGTCCGTGCCCTCGGCCCAGCGGGGGTCCTCGAAGACCTCCTCGATGGTCCAGGCGCCGTACGGGGCACCGCCGTTGGCGTACGCGGGTGCGAATACGGCGCCTCCGCCGCCGGTCTTCCCGGCGAGCAGGCAGTGCCCGGCGGTGACGATCAGGTTCTTCCCCGGGCTGTGCACCACGGTGGCCGTGCAGAAGTGGTCGCCCTGCACACCGCCTTCGAACAGGGCTCCGGTGAAGGCTGCGGGGCTGCCCGGCCGGGGCGTTCCCGAGGTGTTCAGCTGCGGCTGCTTCGCTGCTTGCGATCGCGAAGATTGGCTCGGTGAGGGTTTCGCCGGAGCCGCCGCCTTGACGTGCGTCTCCGACCGGCCCTCCGCGGCCGGCACCACCTTCGTCATGGCAGCGGACGCGCCCAGCGCCGCCACCGCGCACAACACCCCGGTCACCACGGTCCGCTTGTCCACCGTCACCGCCCCTCCGACTTTGCTCCGGCGAAGCATGCCCTGATGTTCACGTTCACCGCAAGGGGACCGCTACGCGCCCGGCCACAGACCCTCGGGGGTCAGGCCGAGGAGGTCGATCGCGTTGCCGCGCACGATGCGGTCCACCACGTCCGGCGCAAGGTGGCCCATCTGTGCCTCGCCGACCTCGCGGGACTTGGGCCAGGTGGAGTCGGAGTGCGGGTAGTCCGTCTCGTAGAGGACGTTGGCCACGCCGATCGAGTCGAGGTTCTTCAGCCCGAAGGGGTCGTCGAAGAAGCACCCGAAGACGTGCTCCGCGAAGAGCTCGGACGGCGGGCGGTGGACCTTGTCCGCAACACCGCCCCAGGCTCGGTTCTCCTCCCAGACCACGTCCGCGCGTTCCAGGATGTACGGGATCCAGCCGATCTGGCCCTCCGCGTACATGATCCTCAGGTTGGGGAAGCGTTCGAACTTGCCGCTCATCAGCCAGTCGACCATTGAGAAGCAGCAGTTGGCGAAGGTGATGGTGGAGCCGACCGCGGGCGGTGCGTCCGCCGAGGTGGACGGCATCCTCGACGAGGAGCCGATGTGCATGGCGATGACCGTGCCGGTCTCGTCGCAGGCTTCGAGGAAGGGGTCCCACTCGCCGGTGTGGACGGAGGGCAGCCCGAGGTGCGGCGGTATCTCGGAGAAGGCGACCGCGCGCACCCCGCGCGCCGCGTTGCGGCGGACCTCGGCGGCGGCGAGCCGGGCGTCCCACAGCGGGATGAGGGTGAGCGGGATGAGCCGGCCGCGCGCCTCGGGGCCGCACCACTCCTCCACCATCCAGTCGTTGTAGGCCCGTACGCCGAGCAGTGCGAGCTCACGGTCCTTGGCCTCGGTGAAGGTCTGGCCGCAGAAGCGGGGGAAGGTCGGGAAGCAGAGCGCCGACTGGACGTGGTTGACGTCCATGTCCGCGAGGCGTTCGGGAACCGAGAAGGACCCCGGGCGCATCTGCTCGTACGTGATCACCTCAAGCCTGATCTCGTCGCGGTCGTAGCCGACGGCGGTGTCGAGCCGGGTGAGGGGGCGGTGCAGGTCTTCGTACACCCACCAGTCGCCGATCGGTCCGTCGTCGCCCTTGGCGCCCATGACCGGGGCGAACTTGCCGCCGAGGAAGGTCATTTCCTTCAGGGGTGCGCGGACGATCCGGGGGCCGGTGTCCTGGTATCTGGACGGGAGCCGGTCCCGCCAGACGTGGGGAGGTTCAACCGTGTGGTCGTCCACCGAGATGATCTTCGGGAAGGTCTCCATGCTCTCCACGGTAGCGTCAATCTGACGAACCGTCAGCTAGTTCGGAAGTGATCGGTCCGACACGGGCTGACGGGTAAGCGCAAGACAGGGCAGACTGGCCCTTACACCGACGGAAGGCAGGGGGGACGACAGATGGACGGCATACCGGCCATCCCGCACCAGCGGAACCACCCCGAGGCAGCCCGGCGCCGATCCGCTGCCGCGCCGGACGCCCGGACGGCGGCCGAGGCCGGCGCCCCGGAGGTTCCCGCCCCGAACACCCCTGCCGCGGAGGAGGCCTTGAACAGCACCACCGCCACCGGACCGGACGCCGTAGCCCCCGAACCGGACACCGCCGCCTGCGGGCCGGAAGCCGCCGTCTGCGAACCGGACACCGCCGTCTTTCCCGCCGGGGCGCACCCCGGTCCGGCCGCCCCGGGCACCCGCTTCGCCGTCCTCGGGCCGATCCGCGCCTGGCGCGGCGGCGAGGTGCTCCCCTCCGGCACCCCCCAGCAGCGCGCCCTGCTCGCCGCTCTCCTGCTGCGCGGCGGCCGCACCGCCACCGCGCCGGAGCTGATCGACGCGATCTGGGGCGAGGACCCGCCGCAGCAGGCCCTCGCCACGATCCGTACGTACGCCTCCCGCCTGCGCAAGGTCCTCGCGCCCGGCATGCTCGTCACCGAGTCCGGCGGCTACGCCATCCACACCCCCGCGGGCGCCCTCGACCTCGGCGTCGCCCGCAGCCTCGCCGCCGACGCCGACGAGGCCCGCACCGCCGGCGACCGCACCCTCGCCCGTACGCTGCTCGCCCGCGCCCTCGACGTGTGGGACGGCGAGCCGCTCGCCGGGGTCCCCGGCCCGCACGCCGAGACCGAGCGGACCCGGCTCGCCGAATGGCGCCTCCAGCTTCTGGAGACCCGCCTCGACCTCGACCTGGAGGTCGGCCACCACGCCGAGGCCGTCTCCGAGCTCACCGCCCTCACCGCCGCCCACCCGCTGCGCGAGCGACTGCGCGAGCTCCTCATGCTCGCCCTGTACCGCAGCGGCCGGCAGGCCGAGGCGCTCGCCGTGTACGCCGACACCCGCAGGCTCCTCGCCGACGAACTCGGCGTCGACCCCCGCCCCGAACTCTCCGCGCTCCAGCAACGCATCCTGCGCGCGGACGCCGAACTCGCCCGCGCCGAAGACCCGGCTCCGGCCGCCGCGCCCGCACTCGTGAGGCCTGCCCAATTGCCCGCCACCGTCGCCGACTTCACCGGCCGCACCACCTTCGTCAACGAGCTCGGCGAGATCCTGTCCGGTGTCGGGGGCCAGGTCATGGCGGTCTCCGCGCTCGCCGGCATCGGCGGCGTCGGCAAGACGACGCTCGCCGTGCACGTCGCGCACGCCGCCCGCCCGCACTTCCCGGACGGCCAGCTCTACGTCGACCTCCAGGGCACCGAGCCGCGGCCCGCCGAGCCCGTCGCCGTCCTCGGCTCGTTCCTGCGCGCGCTCGGCACCCCCGACACGGCCATCCCGGACACCGCCGCGGAGCGCGCCGCGCTGTACCGCTCCACACTCGACGGCCGCCGCGTCCTGGTGCTGCTCGACAACGCCCGTGACGCCGCCCAGGTACGGCCGCTGCTACCGGGCACCGCGGGCTGCGCCGCCCTCGTCACCAGCCGGGTCCGCATGGCGGGCCTCGCCGGGGCCCATCTCGTCGACCTCGACGTGATGAGCCCCGAGGAGGCCCTTCAGCTGTTCACCCGGATCGTGGGCGCGGAGCGGGTCGGCGCCGAACGCCAGGCCGCCCTGGACGTGGTCGGCGCCTGCGGCTTCCTGCCGCTCGCCATCCGCATCGCCGCCTCCCGGCTCGCCGCCCGGCGCACCTGGACGGTGTCCGTCCTCGCCGCGAAGCTCGCCGACGAGCGCCGCCGCCTCGACGAGCTCCAGGCCGGCGACCTCGCCGTCAAAGCCACCTTCGAGCTGGGGTACGGGCAGCTGGAGCCCGCCCAGCAGCGCGCGTTCCGCCTCCTCGGCCTCGCCGACGGGCCCGACATCTCGCTGGCCGCGGCAGCCGCCGTACTCGACCGGCCCGAGCACGACACCGAGGACCTCCTGGAGGCTTTAGTGGACTGCTCCCTCCTCGAATCGGCCGCGCCCGGCCGCTACCGCTTCCACGACCTCGTACGGCTCTACGCCCGTGCCTGCGCCGAGCGCGACGAGCAGCCTCCGAGCGGCCGGGACGCCGCCCTGGACCGGCTGCTGGACTTCTACCTGGCCACCGCCTCCGCGGTGTACGCCGTGGAGCGCCCCGGCGACCGGCTCCCAGCGCACCTGTCGGCCACCCACTACCCGGGGCTGCGGTTCACCGAGCCGCGCGCCGCCCTGGACTGGCTGTACGCCGAGGCGGACCCGCTGCTGGCCTGCGTCCGGCAGTCCTCCGTGCGCACGACCGGGCAGGGCAGCGTGGTCGACGTGCTGCGCCGTTCCGTGGACCTGCTGTGGGCGGCCAAGGACCTCGCCGAGTCGGGGGCGAACTCCAAGCAGTACGAGTCCGCCGCCGTGGCCCTGCGCGACGCCGCGCACGCCGCGAAGGACCCGCACGCGGAGGGTCGGGCCCGTACCACCCTCACCAACGTCCACCTGGTCGCCGGCCGCTTCGACGAGGCCGACGACGAGGCCCGGCAGGCGATGGTCCTCGCCCGCGAGGCCGGCGACCCGCTGCCCAGCTGCTGGGCGCCCAACGACCGCGGGATCATCGCCCTCTACCAGGGCCGGCACGCGGACGGCGAGCGGTACCTGCTGGAGGCCATCGAGAACTTCCGCGCCGACGGAAACCACATCGGCGAGGCCAGCGCGCTGTGCAACCTCTCCCGGATCCACGTCGAACTGGGCCGGCTGACCAGCGCCATCGACCTCGCCGAGCAGGGCATCGCCATATACGACCGGATGGGCCTGACCCTGCGCCTGGCGAACGGCCGCTACGCCCTGGGCATCGCCCTCACCCAGGCAGGCCGGCTGGGCGAGGCGCAGACGCAGCTCACCGAGGCGCTCTCGCTGTTCCACGACAACCGGCAGCCGCTGTGGGAGGGCGTGACGCACTTCCGGCTCGCCGTGGCCCATCTGGCGGCGCACCGTCCCACCCTGGCCGCCGCGCACGCCGAGCAGGCCATCGCGCTGCGCGGGATCGGCGGGGAGTGGCGCCGGGCGACCGTGCTGACGGTGCTGGGCAAGGCGCTGCGGAGGCTGGGGCAGCGGGACCGGGCGCGGGTGTGCTGGCGGGATGCGGAGGTCGTCTTCAAGCAGCTGAAGTCGGCGGAACTGGCCGAGGTGCAAGCCCTGCTGGCTTCGGAGATTGCGGCCTGAGCTGCACCGATCGGCGGATGAACGAGGCATTCATCGTTCGTTTATCGCCGTCGGCCACGATGGGTACATCGACTCACCGCGTCGGGGGGCGCGGGAGCCGGCTGGAGGACCACCCGTTCGGCGGTCCGCGGGGGAATCGCCGAACGGGCCCGACCCATCCATCAGGAGAACCGATGACGACGAACGAGAACATCCTGCCGAACGACAGCGACATCAGGCCGCTCGACAACCACGCGTCGGGTATCGAGATCAAGCCTCTCGACAGCCACGCGACGGGTACGGGCGTCGACATCACGCCGATGGACAACCACGCCTCCGGCACGGAAATCAAGCCGCTCGACGACAAGGCTGCGGACGAGGAGATCGTGACGCTGGACAACCACGCGTCCGGCCCGCGTCCGTAAGACGTCCCACGGGGGATACGGGGGACGGTCCCACGGGGGATACGGGGGACCGACGGGGGGACCACGGGGGATACGGGGGAGCACGGCCAACGGGGGTCACGGGGGAGGCCCACGGGGGAGCACGAACCACGGGGGAGCACAACAAGGACGGCGGTCGCGGTGGCCCGGAGGGGGAGCCACCACGGCCGCCGTCGCACGTCCGCATGTCCTGTCCTTGTGTCCGCGCGGCCGTCCGCTCATTAGGCTGGGGCGGTGTTCACCTCCCAGGGGCCGACGCTCCGCGAGCTCGCCGTACAGGCCCTCTCCTCGGTGGAGCGCGGCTACGACCTGCTCGCGCCGACGTTCGACCACACCCCGTTCCGCACACCGGACCGCATGCTCGACGCCGTGGAGGAGACTCTCGCCCAGCGGGAGGGATCCTTCGGGGACGGGCTGGACGTGTGCTGCGGCACCGGCGCGGGGCTGGGGATGCTGCGGCGGCTGTGCCGGGACCGGGTGACCGGGGTGGATCTGAGCGCGGGCATGCTGGCCGAGGCCGCGCACGCCCACCCCGACGAGCGCGTCAAGCTCGTGCGGGCCGACGCGCGGGCGCTGCCGCCCGAGCTGGCCGGCTCGTACGACCTGGCCGTCAGCTTCGGGGCCTTCGGGCACTTCCTCCCGGCCGAGCGGCCCGCCCTCTTCTCCGGTGTCCACGCCGCCCTGCGACCGGGCGGCCTCTTCGCCTTCCCGATCGGGGCGCCGATACCGCCGACCTCCCCCGTGTGGTGGGCGGTGGCCGGTTTCGACGCCGCGATGCGGGTGCGCAACGCCGTGTGGCGGCCGCCGTTCGTCATGTACTACCGGACGTTCCCGCTGGGCGGGGTCCGCGCCGACCTGCGGGCGGCCGGGTTCACGGTGGAAACGGTCCCGCTGGAGCACTTCGGCCGCCGCGACGACGGAACCCCGCGCTGGCGGCTGCTCCTGGCCCGGAAGCCCGGCTAGAGCGCCGGTGCAGAAGCGCGCGGCCGAGTAGGCTGGCCCGGCACCCTCTGGAGGACACCATGGCAGCCGAGCTCCCCGAATGGATGCTCCCGCCCCGCCCGAGCGGCTGGGAAGCGGACGACCTCGACCACTGGCCCCAGGCCCCCCGGCACACCGAGCTCATCGACGGAGCGCTGATCTTCATGATGTCCCCGCAGCGGTCCTGGCACTCGCGGCTCGTGGGAAGGCTGACCGCCAGGCTGGAGCAAGCAGCGCCCGACGGCATGGTCATCGAGCGGGAGATGACCGTCCGCCTCGACAAGAGGAGCCGCCCCGAGCCGGACATCCTGGCCGTCACGGTCGCCTACGACCCCGACCGCACCCGCTTCCTCCCCGAAGAGGTCGCCCTGGTGGTCGAGGTGGTGTCCGAGGAGTCGGCCGACCGCGACCGCTCCATCAAGCCCTTCAAGTACGCCCAGGCCGGGATCCCCCACTTCTGGCGGGTCGAGGACGAGGAGGGCGAGCCCGTCGTTCACGTCTACGAGCTGGACACGGTCACCCGGTCGTACGTTCCGACCGGGATCCATCGCGAGTGGCTCAAGGTGGCGGTCCCGTTCCCCGCGGTCATCGACCTGGGCACGCTCACCCCCTGAGCGGGCGGGCGCGGAGTTCGCGTTTGAGGACCTTTCCGCTCGCGTTGCGCGGGAGTTCGGTGACGAACTCGACGGTGCGCGGGACCTTGTAGTTGGCCATCTCCCGGCGGGACCAGGCGATCAGGTCGTCGGCGGTGAGGGTGGAGCCGGGGCGGCGCACCGCGTACGCCTTGCCGACCTCGCCGAGGCGCGGGTCGGGGATGCCGACGACGGCCACGTCGGCGATGTCCGGGTGCAGTCCCAGGAGTTGTTCTATTTCGGCGGGGTAGGCGTTGAATCCGCCGACGATGAACATGTCCTTGATCCGGTCGGTGATGCGCAGGTTGCCGTCGGCATCGAGGACGCCGACGTCGCCGGTGCGCAGCCAGCCGTCGGGCGTGATGGCGGCGGCGGTCTCGGCCAGGTCCTCGAAGTAGCCCTGCATGACGTGGTGGCCGCGGACCCACACCTCGCCCGCCGTGCCGGCGGGTGCGGCGCACCCGTGCCGGTCGGCGACGATCACCTCCGTGTCCGGGATGGCCCGTCCCGAGGTCGACGCGATGACCTCGGCCGGGTCGCCGCGGCGGCACATGGTGACGATGCCGCTGGCCTCGGAGAGCCCGTACGCGGTGAGGACGGTGGAGATGTGCAGTTCGCCGCGGAGCCGCTCGACGAGCCGGAGCGGGACGACGGCGGCGCCGGTGACGACGAGGCGGAGGGCGGAGAGGTCGTGGTGGTCGCGCTGGGGGTGGTCGAGGAGGGACTGGTGGAGGGTGGGCGGGCCGGGGAGTACGGAGATCCGCTCGGCGGCGATGTTGGCGAGGACGGTGTCCACGTTGAAGACGGGCTGCGGGACCATGGTGGCCCCGCGCATCAGGCAGGCGATGATGCCGGCCTTGTAGCCGAAGGTGTGGAAGAAGGGGTTCACGATCAGGTAGCGGTCGCCCTCGCGGAGGCCGGCGAGCTCGCTCCAGACGTCGTAGCAGCGCAGGGTCTGGGCGTGGGTGATGACGGCGCCCTTGGGGCTGCCGGTGGTGCCGGAGGTGAAGATGATGTCGGAGGGGGCCTGGGGGCGGATCGATTCGGCGCGTTCGCGCACGGTCTCGGCGCCGACCGCGTCCCCGTCGGCCAGGAAGTCCTTCCAGGTGCGGAAGGACTGCGGGGCGTCCTCGGCGAGGACGACGACCTGTTCGAGGTGCGGGAGTCCCGGGAGCGGGCCGGCGCCCTCCCCTTCGCCTGCCGCGCGGCGCAGGGAGGCGACGTAGGAGGTGCCGAGGAAGGTGCCGGTGACGAAGAGGAGCCTGGCCCGGCTGCGCCGCAGGACGTACGCCGCCTCGGAGCCTTTGAAACGGGTGTTGAGGGGGACGAGGACAGCGCCGGCCGAGACGGCGCCGAGCGCGGAGACGATCCATTCCAGGGTGTTGGGGGCCCAGACGGCGACGCGGTCCCCGGGCTCGATCCCGGCGGCGACGGCGGCGGCCGCGGCCCGTTCGACGCGCTCGCCGAGCTGCGCGTACGTGATGCGGGCGCGCCCGTCGACGACGGCCTCGCGGTCGGCGTACCGCCCGGCTGCCGCGCGCACCAGTCCCGCGATGCTGCCCCAGCGCAGATCCCCCCGCGCGTCCTCGCTCATCGCACACCCCTCCCGGTAGCTGACTATCCGTCAGATTAGCTGTAGCCTTCGCGGCTGTCAGTACTGGCGCGGCCCCGGAGGTGGCGATGGCGGCAACACTCAAGGACGCTACGGCGATAGTCGGGATCGGCCAGACCGCCTTTGCCAAACGGCTCCACGAGTCCGAGAAGGAACTGGCCTGCCGCGCCGTCCTCGCCGCCCTCGCGGACGCCGGGATCGCACCGTCCGAGGTCGACGCCTTCTCCTCGTACACGATGGAGGAGACCGACGAGGTCGAGGTTGCCAAGGCCATCGGCGCCGGCGACGTCACCTTCTTCTCCAAGATCGGCTACGGCGGCGGCGGTTCCTGCGCCACCGTCGGCCACCTCGCGGCCGCCGTCGCCACCGGGCAGGCGAACGTGGGCGTCGCCTGGCGCTCGCGCAAACGCGGCTCCGGCCCGCGCCCCTGGAAGAACACCGCCGTCCAGCTGCCCACCCCCGGCCAGTGGACCCGCCCCTTCGGACTGCTGCGCCCGGCCGACGAGATCGGCATGCTGGCGCGCCGCTACATGCACGAGTACGGCGCCACCCGCGACCACCTCTTCAACGTCGCCATGGCCTGCCGCAACCGGGCCAACGAGAACCCGGCCGCGATGATGTACGAGCGCCCGCTGACCCGCGAGATGTACATGACCTCCCGCATGATCAGCGACCCGCTCTGCCTCTTCGACAACTGCCTGGAGACCGACGGGGCCCTCGCCTGCGTGATCGTCTCCGCCGAGCGGGCCCGGGACTGCCGCCACAAGCCCGTGTACGTCCACTCCGTCGCCCAGGGCCTGCCCTCCCAGCACCACGGCATGGTCAACTACTGGAACGACGACCCGCTGTCCGGCCCCGCCTGGACCGCCGCCCGGCACCTGTGGAAGCACGCCGACTTCGGGCCCCAGGACGTCGACGTGGCCCAGATCTACGACGCCTTCACCCCGCTCATCCCGCTCTCCCTGGAGGGCTACGGCTTCTGCGGGCGCGGCGAAGGCGCCGCGTTCACCGAGGGCGGGGCCCTGGAGATCGGCGGCCGGCTCCCGATCAACACGGGCGGCGGCGGACTCAGCGAGGCCTACGTGCACGGCTTCAACCTGATCAACGAGGGCGTCAAGCAACTGCGCGGCATCTCCACCGCCCAGGTGCCGGACGCCGCGACCTGCCTGGTGACGGCGGGCGAGGGTGTCCCGACGTCCGCGATCCTGCTGCGAGCCTGAGGAGCGAGCGACCATGACGACGACCCCGGCCACCACCGCCGACGAACTGCTCCTCCCGGTCCCCGACGAGGACGGCGCCCCCTTCTGGGAGTACGCAGCCCGGGGCGAACTGCGCATCCAGGCCTGCACCGCCTGCGGCCGGCTCCGCTTCCCCCCGAGACCGTGCTGCCCGCACTGCCAGTCGTTCGACTCCGAGTGGCGGCCGGTGAGCGGCCGCGGCCGCATCTGGTCGTACGTGCGGCCGCACCCGCCGCTGCTCCCCGCGTACGCCGCGCAGGCCCCGTACAACGTGGTCCTCGTGGAGCTCGCCGACGCCCCGCACATCCGCCTCGCCGGGAACCTGGTCACCTCCGCCGATGCCCCGCTGAACTCGGTGGACCCGGCCCGGCTGCGCATCGGCGCCCGGGTCCACGTGGTGTTCACCGAGACCGGCGGGATCACCGTGCCGCGCTGGGTACTGGAGAAGCCGTGACGGTACGGGTGGAGCGGGACAAGGCGAGCGGGGTCGCGGTCGTCACCCTGGACCGGGAGCGCAAGCACAATGCGATCGACCTGGCGACGGCCGCGGAACTGGCCGAGGTGTGGCGGGAGTTCCGGCATGCGCAGGACGTCCGCGCGGTGGTGCTGACGGGGGCGGGCCCGGCCGCCTTCTGCACGGGCGTCGACCGCGGCGTGTCCGTCCCGCAGCCCGCGTCCCCGTACTCGGTCGACGACCCGCTGCTGTCCGTCGGCCCGAAGGCGAACGACCTGTGGAAGCCGGTGGTCGCCGCCGTCAACGGCATGGCCTGCGGCGGGGCCTTCTACCTGCTGGGCGAGTCGGAGTTCATCGTCTCCTCCCGGGCCGCGACGTACTTCGACCCGCACACGGCGTACGGGATGGTGAGCGCGTACGAGGCCGTGTACATGGCGCAGCGGATGCCGTTCGGAGAGGCCGCCCGGATGTCCCTGATGGGGACGGCAGAACGGCTCTCCGCGCAGCGGGCGTACGAGATCGGCCTGGTTTCGGAGATCGCGGAGCCGCAGGAGCTGCTCCCGGCGGCGCTGCGGGCGGCGCAGACGCTGGCCGGGTATCCGACGGAGGCCGTGCAGGGCACCGTACGGGCCCTGTGGTCGGCGAAGCAGGCCGCGTTGCAGCAGGCACTGGCGCAGGCCCCGGCGCTGATCTCGCTGGGGAACCTGCCGCCGGAGCGGCAGGCGGACCTGTTCACGGGACGCCGGGCGGCCCCGGAGCCGCGGATCCGCTGAGCCGGGGCACCGGCCCGGGGCGCCGGGCCCCGGCGGTCAGCCGATCTTGCCGACCTGGCAGCGCTGTACGTCGGAGACCTTGCCGGGGCTGGTCATCGGGACGGTGACGGTCTGCGTCTCGCGGGGCTTGAGGGTGACGCGGACGGAGGTCCGGTCGACGGTGCCCGCACTGCCCTCGAAGGTGAGGGGGACGTCGACGGTGCGCTGGCCGTCCACATCGGAGGTGACCCGGAGGACGGCCTGCGGGCGGCCGGGGCCGGCGCAGGTGACGACCACGGCGTGGGCGGGCGGGGTGCTCGGGCCCGGGGACGCGGTGGAGCTGCCGCGGGTGCTGTTGTCGTCGGTGGTGCTGTGGTGGCGCGTCTTGGAGCCGGAGCAACCGCCGCCGCCACTGCTGTGCTTGCCGTGCCCGGAGGAGAACCCGGTGAGCGCGAGCACGACGCCCGCGAGCACCGCGGTGAATCTGATGTGACGTCCGGCCGACATGGCGCGATTCCTTCCCCCGGGACAACGGCGGGCCACGCTACCAGCCTTGAACCTTGGGGAACTGAACTGAACCGTACAGCATTCAGTTGAGAGTTCAACCGTCCTCGGCGCGGGGTGGACCTGGCTCGGGGTCCTGGTCAAGCTGTGACGGGGTGCCCGGCGGCCACGCACACGCGAACCCGCCTGGGCTGCGACCGGACATGACGGCGGCCCCGGCCCCCTGAAAAGGGGGCGGGGCCGTCCGGCTGTGGGTCAGGCCTTCTCGACGACGCCCGAGGCGGCGATCTCGATCTTGGCGCGGGTGGAGCCCGAGGGGGTGCCGAGCTTCTCGATCGCGTCCACGACGTCCTGGCCCTCGACGACCTCGCCGAAGACGACGTGCTTGCCGTCCAGCCACGAGGTGACGACGGTGGTGATGAAGAACTGCGAGCCGTTGGTGTTGCGGCCGGCGTTCGCCATCGACAGCAGGTACGGGCGGTCGTGCTTCAGCTGGAAGTTCTCGTCCTCGAACTTCTCGCCGTAGATGCTCTTGCCACCGGTGCCGTTGTGGTTGGTGAAGTCACCGCCCTGGAGCATGAACTGGGGGATGACGCGGTGGAAACCGGAACCGGCGTAGCCGAAGCCGTTCTGGCCGGTGGCCAGCTCGCGGAAGTTGCGCGCCGTCTTCGGGACGACCTCGTCGAAGAGGCTGAAGACGATGCGGCCGGCGGGCTGGCCGTCGATGTTGATGTCGAAGTAAACGTTGCTCATGGGGTCCATCCTGTCACTCCCGGTGCTGCGCGCGACCCGGAGGGGCCGGAAACCCCTCACCCGGCCGTACGGGTCCCCGTCCCCTTGGCGGCGTCCAGGGCGTAGACGCAGCGGTCCTTGCTGCAGGCGTAGACCACTCCCGCCTCGGCCACCGGGGCGCCCATGATCTCCCCGCCCGTGGCCAGCTTCCAGCGCAGCTGGCCGCCTGCCGCGTCCAGGGTGTACAGGCAGTGGTCGGCCGAACCGAAGTGCACCCGGCCGTCCGCGACCGCCGGCAGCCCGGTGATCTCGCCGCCCGCGGCGAACCGCCACTTCGGGGTGCCGGTGACCGCGTCGAGCGTGTACAGCGCGCTGCCGGCGCCCAGGTGGACGTTGCCGTTCGCGACCAGCACCGGGTCCGAGGACGGCCGCGGCTCGGTCGCGATGCGCCAGCGGTCCGTGCCGGTGGCCGCGTCCAGGGCGTACACGGTGCCCAGGTAGTCCGCGAGGTAGACCCCGCCGCCCGTGACCGCCGCGCCCGGCGCGAACGCCGGGGCGGCCAGGAAGACCGCCGGGGCCTCGAAGTGCCAGCGGACCCGGCCCGAGGCCCGGTCCACGGACAGCACGCGCGTGCCGGCGGCGACGTACACGTTGCCGTCCGGGGCCGGGGTGACCCGTACCGGGACGTTGCCGCAAGAGGCCGCGTCGCCGACCGGGTACGACCAGGCCTCGCGGCCGCTGCGGGCGTCCAGGGCGCGCAGCCGCGCGTCCTGCCACACGTACACCGTGCCGTCGTGCAGGACGGGGGCCGCCTCCGGGGTTTCGAAATCGCTCTGGGCTCCGGTCAGCTCCCACAGCTTCTGGCCGTCTCTGGCCTCCCAGCCCTGTACGCCGCCCCCGCGGGTGGCGGTGACGACGGTGCCCCGGTCGGCGCGCAGCGCGTACACCCAGGCGTCGGTGTTCAGCCGCCACAGCTCGGAGCCGTCGGAGGCGTCGAGCGCGTAGAGGGAAGGACCGTCGGAGGCGTGGATGCGGCCGTCCGCGACGGCCATCGACCAGGCGACGTCACGGGTCTTGAACTGGCGGCGGCCGCTGGCCACGTCCAGCGCGTGCACCTCGAAGGAGGTCACGTAGAGCAGGTCGCCGGCGACGGTCGGGGTGCCCCAGACCTCGTTCGACATGCGGAAGCGCCAGGGGCGCCAGCGGCCGCTGTCCGGGGCCGGGCCCGAGGTCGCCGCCACGGACGACGGGGAGGAAGAGGAAGCCGGGGCCTGCGAGGCCGCCACCCCGCCCGGCGGGCGGACCCAGCCGGTCGCCGAGTCCACGGCGGCCGCGTGCGCGGCGGACGCCGAGGCGGACGCGCGCGGCCCGGGCCCGATCGGCACCGGGGAGCCCCCGAGGCGGACCGGCTCGCCGGACGGCGCCGGGGACGCCGGCCGGGGCGGGTGCTGCGGGCGCTGGGGCAGCGCCTGGCCGGTCCGCGGGTCGACCCAGGGGTCGGCGCTGCCGCGCGGCTCCCGGCGGTGCGTGGCGGGCTCGGCGGCACGCCCCGCGGGTCGGCCGGGCGCCGGGACCGGCGCGGCCGCCGTGCGCTGGCCCGCCCGCCGGGCCTCGATCATGGCGACGGCCCGGCCCGGCAGCCACGCCGAGGCGGTACCGCTGTCGTCGCCGCCGTCGAAGAGGTGCGGGGCGAGCTGCGCCTGGAGGTCGGCCGGGGTCGGACGCTGCGTGGCGTCCATCTGCATGCAGGAGTCGATCAGCGGACGCAGCTCGTCCGGGAGCCCCTCCAGGTTGGGCTCGTCGCGCAGCAGCATGAACACCGTCTCCACCGGGTTGGCCCCGTGGTACGGCGGGTGGCCGGTCGCGGCGAAGACGAGCGTGGAGCCGAGCGAGAAGACGT
The DNA here is from genome assembly GCF_040302565.1 of Streptomyces sp. NPDC097981. Lineage (NCBI taxonomy): Bacteria > Bacillati > Actinomycetota > Actinomycetes > Kitasatosporales > Streptomycetaceae > Streptomyces > Streptomyces sp. NPDC097981. The sequence continues at coordinate 80,189 of NZ_JBEORW010000006.1, read as the reverse complement.
CGCTGGCGCCCTTGACGCTGCGCGAGTCCTTCGCCTGCTCGGGCGACATGTACGCGGGCGTGCCGACGGCCACGTTCGTCATGGTCAGGCGGGTGTTGGAGACGCCGCTCGCGATGCCGAAGTCGATCACGCGCGGGCCGTCCTCGACGACGAGCACGTTGGACGGCTTCAGGTCGCGGTGGACGAGGCCGGCGCCGTGGATGGACTGCAGGGCCTCGGCGATGCCGGCGGCGAGCCACCGTACGGCCTGCACGGGCATCGGCCCGCACTCGTTGACGATCTCCTCCAGGGAGGGCGCCGGGACGTACGCGGTCGCCAGCCACGGCACGGCGGCCCGCGGGTCGGCGTCGACCACGGCCGCGGTGTAGAAGCCGGAGACGGCGCGTGCCGCCTCCACCTCGCGGGTGAAGCGCACCCGGAACAGCTGGTCCTCGGCGAGCTCGGTCCGCACGGTCTTGATCGCCACCCGGCGTCCGGATGCCGACCGCGCGAGATAGACCAGCCCCATGCCGCCGGCGCCGAGCCGTCCCAGCACCTCGAAGGGGCCGATCCGTCTCGGGTCGTGCTGCGTCAGCTGCTCCACCACTCGCCTCACACCTCCCCGTACGGGCCTCTGCCTGGCCCGTTCCCACCTGCACGCGCGCCGGCACGGCGGTCGGCCCCGTGCAGCGTCTTACCCCGGACGCCGCCCGGGGTCGCGCAACCCCGATTCTGTCAGGCCCGCGCCGGGGCCGTGTCGTCACAGTCCGGGCCGGGCTCCACCGGGCGGGCAGGATCCGGAAGGGACGGCCTAGCCCACCGGCCCCGTGCGTGACTCCGACAGCAGGGCGAACACCGCGCCCTGGTTGTCCGCGACGACCGCGATCCGCCCGTACGGCGTGTCGAAGGGGTCGGCGGTGACGCGGCCGCCGAGCCGCTTCACCGTCGCGACGGACTCGTCGCAGTCCGGGACGGCGAAGTACACGAGGAAGTGCGCCGGCATGATCTCCGGGAACGCGTCGGTGATCAGGCTGCGCCCCATGACGGCGGTCTCCGCCCCGGGCCGGCTGCCGGGCGGGGACCACAGGCGGTACTCGACGCCCGAACCCGCGTCGTCCTGGTCCTCGGGGACGTAGCCGAAGACGTTCGCGTAGAACACGTCGACCGCGTCGCGGGCCCGCGTGTAGACCTCGCTCCAGCAGTACGTGTACGGCTCCTGCTGGGCCTCGAAGCCGTGGTGCGTGCCGGGCTGCCACAGGCCGAAGACGGCCCCGCCCGGGTCGGCGGCCAGCCCGGCGGCGCCGTACGGGCCCACCGGCTGGGGGTCCATGACCATCTGGCCGCCGGAGGCGCGGATGCGGGCGGCGCACGCGTAGGCGTCGGAGGTGTAGAGGTAGATCCCCCAGACGGTGGGCATGCGGCCGTCGGGTTTGGGGGCGAGGGCGGCCACGTTGCGGCCGCGGCTGTAGGCCTGGGTGTAGCCGCCGTACTCGGGGCCGGCGCTTTCGCCGAAGGTCCACCCGAAGAGCTCACCGTAGAAGCGCTTTCCCGCCTCGACGTCCGGAAGCGAGGCATCCACCCAGCAGGGTGTGCCCTCCGTGAATGCGGCCATGGCCCGATTCCTTCCGTTGTGCCCCTCGGCCATGATCTGTCCGAAAACTTGTCCACAGCCTGTTGACAAGACTAATCGGGGGATACCGGAAGGAAGCGGGCGAGGGCATCCGGGTGGACGGGCGGGGCGGACTCCGGGGTGGACCTCGGGGCGCGCTGCGCGGCGGACCCGCCGTGGAACAGGCCGGAAATCGGGCCGCCGGCCGGGGCGGGAGGCCCCGATTTCGCACCGGATTTCGCACCGGATTGCACACCGGATCCGCCCGGAATCCGCACCGGATCCGCCCGGGACACACCCGGAACCATCACCTCCCCGGCGCCCTGCCTGCCCGGAATCCGCCCGGAAACGGCCCTCCGCAAGGGCGCGGGGCGGGGCCTTCGCCCAGGCCAGGCATCACGTAACCCCATTTGCAGGCGGTCGAATCGCGCCCGGATCAGCCCTCGGTAAGCTGACGGCATGACAGGACAAGTACGCACCGTCGACGGCCGCGTGGCCGGCCGGCGCGGCCAGGCGACGCGGCAGAAGCTGCTCGACTGCCTCAGCGAGATGCTCAGCTCCTCGCCGTACCGCGACGTCAAGGTGATCGACGTCGCCCGCAAGGCCGGCACCTCCCCCGCGACCTTCTACCAGTACTTCCCGGACGTCGAGGGCGCCGTCCTGGAGATTGCCGAGCAAATGGCCACCGAGGGCGCGCAGTTGACGGCGCTCGTCGAGGGCCGCAGCTGGGTCGGCAAGGCCGGCTGGCAGGCCGCCGAGGAGCTCGTCGAGGGCTTCCTCGACTTCTGGCGGCGCAACGACGCGATCCTGCGGGTCGTCGACCTCGGCGCGGCCGAGGGCGACAAGCGCTTCTACAAGATCCGCATGAAGATCCTGAACTCCGTCACCAACTCCCTCACGGAGTCGATGAAGGAGCTCCAGGCCAAGGGCAAGGTCGACAAGGACCTCAGCCCGGCGGCGATGGCGGGCTCGCTGGTCGCGATGCTGGCCGCGGTCGCCTCGCACCAGAAGGGCTTCCAGACCTGGGGCGTCAAGCAGGCCGAGCTCAAGCCGAACCTGGCGCTGCTCGTCCACCTGGGCATCACCGGCAAGAAGCCGACCAAGTAACGGCGGACCCTTCCCGGGGTCCGCCGCCCTCCCCGCGGCGTTCCGGCCGCTCACCCTCCAGCCCGCTCTCCCGCTCTTCCGCTCTTCCGCTCTCCCGTTCCTTCGTTCCTTCGCTTCTCTGCTTTCCACGCTTCCCCGTCGGCCGTTCTCCGCCGCGATCAGCGACGCTCCAGGCGGAACAGCCGGATCTCGCGCTCGATGCGCGCCTGGTACGTCGCGTACGGCGGCCAGAACCGCAGCGCGGCCTGCCACGCCGCCGCGCGTTCCTCCCCCTCCAGCAGCCGGGCCCGTACGGCGATGTCCTGGCCTTTCCAACTCACGTGCGCATCGGGATGCCTGAGCAGGTTCCCGGTCCAGGCCGGGTGTCCGGGGCGGCCGAAGTTGGAGCCGATCAGGAGCCAGCCGGCGCCTCCCTCCTCCGGCATGCAGGCGAGCGGCGTGGTGCGCGGTTCGCCCGTCCTGGCGCCTTTGGCGGTCAGGATCACGCCCGGGAGCATCCGCGCGCTGAGGATGACCTTGCCGCGGGTCAGCCTGTGCACCGCCTTGTCCATGGCGGGGATGAAATGCGGTGCGATCTTGGCGAACAGCATGGTCGAGGAGACCTTCTGCATCAGCTTGACGCCGGGTGCCATCAGACGGCCGCCTTCTCTTGTGTGGGGGTGAACAGGCCCGCGCGGTGGGCGGCGTGCGCCCGCAGCCGGTGGACGGGGCCGAACAGGAGCTCGTCGGCCGCCGCCCGCTTGAAGTACAGGTGCGCGTCGTGCTCCCAGGTGAAGCCGATGCCGCCGTGCAGCTGGATCGCCTCGCCCGCCGTGGTCCGCAGGGCCTCCAGGGCCTGGGCGAGGGCGAGGCCGCCCTGCTGCGGGTCCCAGGCGGCGTAGTAGGCCGCCGAACGGGCCGCCTGCACCTGTACGTAGAGGTCGGCGAGCCGGTGTTTGACCGCCTGGAACGAGCCGACGGGCCGGCCGAACTGCTCCCGCCCGCGTACGTACTCCACCGTGCGGGCCAGCGCCTGCCCGGCCGCACCGACCGCCTCGGCGGCGAGGACGGCGGCGGCGGTGCGCCCGGTGGCGGCGAGCGCGGCGAGGACACGGGCGTCACCGGGGGTGTCACCGGCGGTGCCGGCACCGGCGCCGGTGCCGAGCAGTTCCGCCGGGGTGTCGCGGAGCTGGACGCGGGCCTGCGGCCGGGTCTCGTCCAGGGTGGCCTGCCGGGACCGGACGAGCCCGGGGGCGTCCTCCCGTACGAGGAACAGCAGGATCCGGCTCCGGGCGAACCCGCCGGTGTGCGCGGCGACCAGCAGCAGGGACGCGCTGTGCCCGTCGAGCACCTGGGCCGCCTCCCCGTACAGCCGCCAGCCGCCGTCACCGCCGGCGCGGGCCTGCACTCCCCCGGCCCGGCCCCCGCCGGCCCACTCCCCGGGGGCGTTGTCGCCGGTCAGTGCGAGGGCGGTGGACAGCGCGGGGCCGGGGACGGCGAGGGCCGCGGTGAGCCCGCCGGCGGCGAGCGGCGGGAGCAGTGCGGAGCGCTGGGCCGCGGTGCCGAGGGCGGTGATCAGCGGCACGGTGAGAGCGGCGGTGGCCAGCAGCGGCGAGGGCAGCAGCGCCCGCCCGGTCTCCTCGCAGGCCAGCACCAGGTCGGCGGGGGTGCAGCCGACGCCCCCGTACTCCTCGGCGACGGCGATGCCCGGCAGGCCGAGCTGCTGCGCGAGCTGCTGCCACAGCGCGCGGTCGTATCCGGCGGCGGTGCGGACGGCGGCCTTGACCTCGTCCGGGCCGCAGCGTTTGCCCAGGATCTCGCGCAGGGTGCGGCGCATCTCGTCCTGCTCCGCGGTGAAGGCGGCATCCATCGTCTGGCTCCTCCCGGGGCACCTCCCAGCGGTGGCCGGGCGGTATCTGACGGGCCGTCATGTTAGGGCGGGCGGCGGCAGATGCACAGGGGGCGGAGGCCTCCGGTCGCGGGGGAACCGCGTGCGTGGGCTAGAAACTGACAGGGCGTCAGATGTACCGTCCCTCCATGCCTGGACCCATGCCTGGACCCACACCCGCACCTCGCAACGGACGCCGCAGGGTCGCCGTCGTCGGCGTCGCCCTCTCGGACTGCGGCCGGGTGGACGGCCCCACCCCGTACGCCCTGCACGCGCAGGCCGCCCGGCGGGCCCTGGCCGACTCCGGCCTGGACCGCTCCGTCATCGACGGCTTCGCCTCAGCGGGCCTCGGCACGCTCGCACCGGTCGAGGTGGCCGAGTACCTGGGGCTGCGCCCCACCTGGGTCGACTCCACCTCGGTGGGCGGCTCGACCTGGGAGGTCATGGCGGCGCACGCGGCGGACGCGATAGCGGCCGGCCACGCCAACGCCGTCCTGCTCGTCTACGGATCCACGGCGCGCGCCGACATCAAGGCGCGGCGGCGCACCGCGAACCTCTCTTTCGGAGCGCGGGGGCCGCTCCAGTTCGAGGTCCCGTACGGGCACACGCTGATCTCCAAGTACGCGATGGCCGCGCGGCGCCACATGCACGAGTACGGGACGACGCTCGAACAGCTGGCCTCCGTGGCCGTCCAGGCCCGGGCGAACGCCGCCACCAACCCGGACGCGATGTTCCGCGACCCGATCACGGTGGACGAGGTCCTGTCCGGCGAGATGATCGCGGACCCCTTCACGAAGCTGCACTGCTGCATCCGCTCGGACGGCGGGTGCGCGGTGCTGCTGGCGGCGGAGGACCACGTACCGGACACGGCGAAGGAGCCCGTGTGGGTCCTGGGCTCGGGCACCTCGGTCTCCCACACCACCATGTCGGAGTGGGAGGACTTCACCGTCTCCCCGGCGGCGGTCTCGGGCCGCCTGGCCTTCGAGCGGGCGGGCCTGACCCCGGCGGACGTGGACGTCGCGGAGATCTACGACGCCTTCACGTACATGACCCTGGTGACGCTGGAGGACCTCGGCTTCTGCGCGAAGGGCGAGGGCGGGGCCTTCGTCGAGAAGGGCCGCCTCCTCCGGGACGGGGAGCTGCCGGTCAACACCGACGGTGGCGGCCTCTCGGCCTGCCATCCGGGCATGCGCGGCCTGTTCCTGCTGGTCGAGGCGGTACGCCAGCTCCGCGGCGAGGCCGGCCCGGGCCGCCAGGTCGTCAAACCGGGCGGGCGGTTGCCGCAGGTGGCCCTGGCCTCGGGCACGGGCGGCTGGTTCTGCTCGTCGGGGACGGTGATCCTGGGCCGGGAGTAGGGGGGCCTGCCGGGCGGGGCGCCGGATGCGCGCTCTTCGCCGACGGCGGCTCAGACTCCGACGATGTGCACGCGACCGCCACAGAGCTTGGTCATGTCGTCGACATCCGATGTCAGCAGAACGACCGGGAGACGCTGTCTCAACGCGGCCTCCGCCACAGCCGCATCGATCGCGTACTTGTGCCCGTGGAGGCCCGCCTCCCTCAAGAGGGAGGAAGCGGCGCGCGCCTCTTCGTCCCCCACGGGAATCACGCGCACCCCGGAGAGAATCCAGTTCAGCCGGGCTTTGTCGGTGCGCGCGTGAACTGCTTCGATGATCGTGAGTGCGCAGATGACGACTTCCATGCCGCGGCTGCGGCCTTCCGCAACGAGGGACACGACGCGCTCTTCGTCGCTCAGCAGCTTCGAAAGGCCCTCACTGTCGAGCAGGAGGGTTCCTTCCCGCGTCAGCTTGCGGCGGGCCATCCCTCGCCCTCCGCGAAGACCTCGTCGAAGACCTGCCTGGCCGCCTGCCGGGACTCCTCGCCGAGAGGCCCGCGCCGCCGCTCGTAATCGGCGAGGTATTCGTCGAGGATCTGGCCCCGCAGCTCACGCTCGACCGCCGCGGCGACGAAGGCGGAGAACTCGCGCTTGCCCACGCGCGAGCGGATCGCCTCCGCTGTCCCCTCGGGCAGGGAGAGGCTCACTCTGGCCGCCGGGCCCTCGCCGATGCCGTACGTCGTATCAGCCATCCCACCACTGTATCAATGAAGTAGGAAACCGGTGCCTCGTTAGCCTGGTGGCATGACCCGCGAGATCACGAGCGACGAGACGGCCGAGGTCGAGGCGTTCCACACCGCCCTGCACTCCCTGCGGGTGTGGGACGGTCCGCTCCCCTCCTTCGACCCGCAGGCCGCGCCGGCCGAGCCGCTGGCCCTGTTCCGGGAGTGGTTCCTGCATGCCGCCGGGGCCGGGCAGCCGGAGCCGCACACGATGAGCCTCGCGACGGTGGACGCCGACGGGCGGCCCGACGTGCGCACCCTGATGCTGCACGACGCCGACGGGCACGGCTGGCACTTCGCCTCGCACGCCACCAGCGCCAAGGGCCGGCAGCTGGCCGGGCACCCGGACGCCGCGCTCGGGTTCTACTGGCCGGCCGTGGCCCGGCAGATCCGGATCCGTGGCCGTGTCACCGCCTGCGGGCCGCAGGAGAGCCGGGCGGACCTGGCGGTCCGCTCGCGGGGCGCGCTCGCGGCGGCGCTCACCGGCCGGCAGAGCGAGGTGCTCGGTTCCGTGCAGGACCTGGCCGAGGCCTCGGCGGCCGCCTGGGAGCGGGCCGGTGCGGAGCCGGACGCCCCGGCTCCGACCTGGACCCGGTACGTGCTCGACGCCGCCGAGGTGGAGTTCTTCCAGGGCGACGCCGCCCGCCGGCACGTCAGGCTGCGCTACCGCCGCACCCCGGACGGCACCGGCTGGACGCGCGAGCTGCTCTGGCCGTAGGGCCCACCCCGGTCAGACCGCCCCGGTCAGACCGCCGCGTCCGGCCCGGGGTGGAAGACCGCGATCAGGATGCCTTCCGCCGCTTCGCGGAAGGCCACCCGCAGCGGCATGCCGATGCGCAGGTCCGCCGGGGCGCAGTCCACCACCTCGGTCATCATCCGAGGGCCCTCCGCCAGGTCGACCACGGCCGCCGTGTACGGGACCCGCGTCCCGAACGGCGGGAGGTCGTTGCGGTGGATCACCGACCATGTGTAGAGGGTGGCGCGGCCGCTCGCCTGCTCCCAGGCCACCCGGTCCTCGCCGGCCCAGCAGTGCGGGCAGAACTCCCGCGGGTAGTGGTGGGCCCGCCCGCAGTCCGCGCAGCGGCGCAGCAGGAGCCGGCCCTCGGCGGCTGCGTCCCAGTAGGGGCGGGTGAAGTCGTCGGTCTCGGGGAGGTCGTGGCGCGCGCTCACAGGAACAGTCCCGTCGCCGCGTCGAGGGACCAGGTCTGCCAGGCCATGCCGAAGAGGGCGACGAGCGAGATGAGCGCCATCATCGCGTTCTGCCCCTGCTCGGCCCAGTCGTGGATCATCAGCACGAGGTAGAGGAGGTTCAGCAGCAGCCCGCCGACGAGGGCGACGGGGGTGAGGAACCCGAGCACCAGGCCGAGGCCGAGGGCGAGTTCCGCATAGACGACGATGTACGCCATCAGCCGCGGGCGCGGCCGGACGACCTTCTCGAAGCCGCCCTTCACGAACGGCCAGCGGTGCTTCCCGGCGACGTCGGCGGCCCAGGCGATGCCGGTGCCGCGTTCGAACCAGCCCTTCTTGTCCTTGTGCCGCCAGCTCTCCAGCCACCACAGGCCGAGGCCTGTCCGGAGCACGGCGAGCCACTCGGCCCCGCTGAGCCAGATGGTCTGCATGGCCCCTCCCTTCTCGATCTGACGGTACGTCAGTTCAGCGGATCCGGAGCGATCCCGCAAGGCCCCCGTACGCGCCCGCACACCGCTCCCGTCCGGACCCGCAGCCCGCCCCCGCCCGGGCCCGGCCGCCGCCCGTGATCGATCCGCAATCGATTCCCTCCTCGTCCGAGACCCAACAACGCTGTGTGTCGATACGATCACTCCTCATGCCCGGAGTCCCCACAGCCCCCGACATGACCACCCAGCCCCGCCCGGTCTACGTGATCGGCGCCGGCCCCGGCGGCCTCGCCGCGGCCGCCGCGCTGCGCGCCCGCGGGATCCGCGCGGTGGTCGTGGAGAAGTCCGACACGGTCGGCAACTCCTGGCGGAGCCACTACGACCGCCTCCACCTGCACACCACGCGCCGGCTCTCCGCCCTCCCGGGCCTGGCCATGCCGCGCCGGTTCGGCCGGTGGGTCTCGCGCGACGACGTGGTGAGCTACCTGGAGAAGTACGCCGAGTTCCACGAGCTGGAGCTCGTCAGCGGCGTCGAGGTCACCCGCATCGACCCCGCCCCCGGAGGGGACGGCTGGCTCCTGCACGCCTCCGGCGGGCGGGTCCTCGACGCCCGGGGCGTCGTCGTCGCCACCGGGTTCAACCACACGCCCGCGCTGCCCGACTGGCCGGGCCGCGACACGTACACCGGGCAGCTGCTGCACGCCCGCGACTACCGCAACGCCGAGCCGTACGAGGGCCGGGACGTGCTCGTCGTCGGCGCCGGCAACACCGGCGCCGAGATAGCCGTCGACCTGGCCGAGGGCGGGGCCGCACGGGTACGGCTCGCCGTACGCACCGCCCCGCACATCGTGCGCCGCTCCACTGCGGGCTGGCCCGCACAGCGCACCGGGATCCTGGTGCGGCGGCTGCCCGTACGGCTCGTGGACCGGCTCGGCGCGCTCGTCGCCAAAGCCTCCGTCCCCGACCTCGCGGCGTACGGACTCCCCCGCCCCGGCACCGGCCTGTACAGCAGGGCGAAGGAGGGCGCGATCCCGGTCCAGGACGTCGGCCTGATCGACGCCGTCCGCACGGGCAGGGTCGAACCGGTCGCCGCCGTGGCCTCCTTCGAGGGCGGCGCGGTGGTGCTCGCGGACGGTTCGCGGATCACCCCGGACGTGGTGGTCGCGGCCACCGGATACCGCCGCGCCCTGGAGGGCCTGGTCGGGCACCTGGACGTCCTCGACGGGCGCGGGCGGCCCCGTACGCACGGGCGCCGCACCCCCGTACAGGCCCCCGGCCTCTACTTCACCGGCTTCACCAACCCCATCAGCGGGATGTTCCGGGAGCTGGCCCTGGACGCCGAGAAGATCGCCAAGGCCCTGTCCCGCCGGCTCGGCCCCCAGACCGGGCAGCCGACCGAGCCCCTGCCCGACACCACCGGCCTGCGCCCGGTCGACCCGCTCGCCTAGGCCCTGTCGTCAAAGTCCCGCGCTTTCCGATCTCCGCAGAACAGGCCGAATCCGGCCCTGGACCCGCCCCGGAGGGATCTGCCACCGTTCCACACACCACCTCCACCACCTTTCCTGCGCAGCAGTGTTCCTGACGGCACGTCAGTTCAGTAATCTGACCATGCGTCAGTTATTGAGCTTCATCGAGCAGGAGCGGGCGAAGCGATGCTTGGATCTACTCACGGCACCCTCACCACCGACTTCCGCGCACGTGTCGAGGCCTGCGGGGAGACCCCCAGGACGGCCGTCCGCTCCACGGCGGCGCCGTCCGCCGCGGACACGGTCGCGATGGACGTCAGCGGACGGCCCCTGCACGCCGAGGTCCCCGACCTGGACCGGTTCTTCCGGCCCGGGTCCGTGGCCGTCATCGGCGCCTCCGACGCCGAGGGCAGACCGAACACCGGCATCACCCGCCAGCTCATCGCCTGGGCAGAGCGCGTCGGCGCCCGGATCCACCCCGTGCACCCCACCCGCCCCGCCGTCTTCGGGCTGGCCTGCCACGCGTCCGTGGCCGACCTGCCCGAGCAGGTGGACCTCGCCGTCCTCCTCGTCGGCGATCCGCTGCCGGTGATCGAGGAACTGGCCGAGGCCAAGGTGAAGTTCGCCGTCGCCTTCGCCTCCGGCTTCGCCGAGACCGGCGACGCGGGCGCCGCCGCCCAGGACCGGCTCTCCGCCGCCGTCCGGCGATCGGGCCTTCGCCTCCTCGGACCCAATACCAACCTCAACGCCTTCGAGGAGTTCCGCGAGGACCTCGACGGGCCGGCGATCGCGCTGATCACCCAGTCCGGCCACCAGGGCCGGCCCGTCTACACCCTCCAGGAACTGGGCATCCGGCTCTCCCACTGGGCTCCCACGGGCAACGAGGCCGACCTCGAAACCTCCGACTTCATCTCCTACTTCGCCGAGCGGCCCGAGGTCGGCGCCATCGCCTGCTACGTGGAGGGCCTCAAGGACGGCCGGTCCTTCCTGCTGGCCGCCGACCGGGCCGCCCGGGCGGGCGTCCCCGTCGTCGCCGTCAAGGTGGGCCGCACCGAGACCGGCGCCCGGATGGCCGCCTCCCACACCGGGAAGCTGACCGGCGCCGACACCGTCGTGGACGCCGCGATGCGCCAGTTCGGCGTCATCCGCGTCGACGGTCTGGACGAGCTCCAGGACACCGCGGCCCTGCTCGCCCGGGCCCGCAAACCGCTGGCCGACGGGGTGGTCGTGTACTCCATCTCCGGCGGCACCGGAGCCCACTTCTCCGACCTGGCGACCGAGGCCGGACTCAGCCTCCCCACCCTCTCCCGGGCCAAGCAGGACGAGCTCCACCAGTGGATCCCGGAGTACCTGAACGTCGCCAACCCCGTCGACAACGGCGGCCACCCGGTCGGCGACTGGCGCGGCCGGAAGATCATCGACGCGATCCTCGCCGACCCGGCCGTGGGCGTGCTGATCTGCCCGATCACCGGGCCCTTCCCGCCCATGAGCGACAAGCTCGCGCAGGACCTGGTGGACGCGGCCGAGCAGAGCGACAAGCTGGTCTGCGTGATCTGGGGCTCCCCGGTCGGCACCGAGGAGGCCTACCGCAGCACCCTGCTCGGCTCCTCCCGCGTGGCCACGTTCCGCACTTTCGGCAACTGCATCACCGCCGTCCGCGCCTACCTCGGCCACCACCGCTTCACGGCCGCGTACCGCTCCCCCTTCGACGACGCGCCGCGGACCCCGTCCCCCTCGTACCGCAAGGCACAGGCGCTCATGCGCCCGGGCCAGCAGCTCAGCGAGCACGCGGCGAAACAGCTGCTGCGGGCCTACGGGATACGGGTCCCCCGCGAGCAGCTCGTGACCAGTGCGGCAGCCGCGGTACGGGCGGCCGGCCTGGTCGGCTACCCGGTGGTGATGAAGGCCTCGGGACCGCAGCTCGCGCACAAGACGGAGCTGGGCCTGGTGAAGATCGGCCTGACCTCTGCCAGCCAGATCCGGGACGCGTACCGGGAGCTGACCGACATCGCCCGCTACGAGAACGTCCCGCTCGACGGCATCCTGGTCTGCCAGATGGTCGAACGCGGAGTGGAGATGGCCGTCGGCGTCACCCAGGACGACCTCTTCGGCCCGACCGTCACGGTGGGCCTCGGCGGGGTCCTGGTGGAGGTGCTCCACGACGCGGCGGTCCGCGTCCCGCCCTTCGGCGAGGACCAGGCCCGGACGATGCTGACCGAACTGCGCGGCCACGCCCTGCTGGAGGGGGTCCGGGGGGCGCCCCCGGCGGATGTGGACGCGCTGGTCGAGGTCGTCCTGCGCGTGCAGCGGATGGCGCTGGAACTGGGCGGATCGCTGTCGGAACTGGACATCAACCCGCTGATGGTGCTCCCGCGCGGGCAGGGAGCGGTGGCGCTGGACGCGCTGGCGATCTGCCGGTGACGCCGCGCCGGCGGATCCCGCATCAACCGCCCGATGCCTGCGAACGGGAGCTCACCGTATGACCGGCACCCCCGAGGACGAAGTCCTCCACCGCACCGACAACGGCGTCTCGTGGATCACCCTCAACCGGCCCGGGGCCATGAACGCCGTGACCTGGGACCAGCGCGAGCGCATCATCGCCCTGCTCGCCGAGGCCTCCGCCGACCCCGCCGTGCGGGCCGTCGTCGTCACCGCCGCCGGCCGGGGCTTCTGCACGGGCGCCGACCTGCGCGGCGCCCCCGCCTCACCGGGCGAGAGGGTCGCGGGCGACGTGGCCCGCATGATCCGGCTCGGCGCGCAGCGCCTGATCACCGCCGTGCTCGACTGCGAGAAGCCGGTCGTCGCCGCCGTCAACGGCACGGCCGCGGGCATCGGCGCACACCTCGCGCTCGCCTGCGACCTGGTCATCGCGGCCGAATCGGCCCGTTTCATCGAGGTGTTCGTACGCCGGGGCCTGGTCCCCGACGGCGGCGGCGCGTACCTGCTGCCGCGCCTGATCGGCCCGCAGAAGGCCAAGGAGCTGATGTTCTTCGGCGACGCCGTCCCGGCGGCCGAGGCCGAGCGGCTCGGCCTGGTCAACCGGGTGGTCCCCGACGAGGAGTTGGAGGCCACCGCCCGGGAGTGGGCGGAGCGCCTCGCGCAGGGCCCGACCCGCGCCCTCGCGCTGACGAAACAGCTGGTCAACGCCTCCCTGGACGATGGCCGGGCGGCCGCATTGGCCGCCGAAGCCACCGCTCAGGAGATCAACATGGCCACTGCCGACGCGAACGAGGGGGTGGCGAGCTTCGTGGAGCGCCGCACGCCCAAGTACCTCGGGCGGTAGCCGGCGCCGATCACATCCGGGGACTGGGCTTCAGCAGGGCGAACACGGCGCCGTACGGGTCCGCCACCCACGAGATCCGGCCGACGTCGGGCACGTCCGCCGCGGGCATGAGCACCGACCCGCCGTTCCCGCTGACCGCGGAGACGGTGGCGTCGACGTCCGCGACGTTGAAGTACGGCACCCAGCGCGGCCTCTCGACACCGCCCGCGCCCCCACCCATCGGGGCGACCCCGCCGAAGGAGGCCTGCTGCTGGTCGCCGTCCTTGATGCTGAGCACGCGGTAGGTCATCCCGGGGGCCTCCATCTCCTGGCTGCGCCAGCCGAAGACGCCGCTGTAGAACGAGACGGCGGCCTCGGGGTCGGGTACGTGGAGCTCCGCCCACACCAGGGTGTTCTCGGCGGAGGCCAGCCCCAGCCCGGCGGTCTTCCCGGGCTGCCACACCGCGAACTCGGCGCCCTGCGGGTCGGTGGCCTGCGCGAGCCACCCCTCGCCCATGACGTCCATGGGCTCCATCCGGATCTTCCCGCCACCGGACCGGACGGCCTTGGCGGTGGCCTGGATGTCCGGACTCATGAAGTGCACCATCCAGGCGCTTTTCGCACCCTCCTCCGTGAGCGGCCCGAGCGCGGCGACGGTCTTGCCGTCCACCTGGAAGAACCCGTACCCGCCGGCCTCGGGGCCCAGGGAGACGAACGACCAGCCGAAGACGGAGCTGTAGAAGGCTGCGGCGCCGTCGGTGTCGGGGCTGCCGAGGTCGAGCCAGTTGGGCGAACCGATGCGGAAGTCGGTGCCGAGCATGGGGGCCTCCAGGGAGTTGTCCGGTCCGTCGGCGTACGGCGGCACGCCGATCCCCGCCACCATGCCGAGCCCCCCGGGACGACCCTGGCGTACGAGTCCGGACCGGTCGGGGGTTTCACCTGAATGGGGGAACGGGGCGGGGCGGGGGCCACTGCACCTCCACCCCCGCCCCCACCCGGTCCCGGCACGCACCCGCCCGCCCGGCTTGAACGCGCTCGACTCATCCGGACACCGCGCCCCCTTCCTATCTGACGCATCGTCAGGTTCAATCGTGAACGTGATGGGACACGCAGGGATGGCGGCCACCGTCGTCCGATACCTCAGGTCGGTCGGCTCCCCCACCTCCGCCCCGTCGGAGCCGGATCCGGACCCCGGCCGCGTCGACGCGCTGCCGCGTCCCGAGCTGCGGGCCGTCGGCGACGACGAGCGTGCACCCGTCAGCCCCGCCGAGTTCCGGGCCGTGCTCGGGAACTTCGCCAGTGGTGTCACGGTCATCACCGCCCCGCCCGCCGAGGGCGAGGACGGGCCGGCCGGGTTCGCCTGTCAGTCCTTCGCGTCGCTGTCCCTGGACCCGCCCCTGGTCACCTTCATGGTGGCCCGTACGTCGGCCACCTGGCCGCGGATCGCCCGCGCCGGGGTGTTCTGCGTCAACATCCTGGGGGCCGAGCAGGGCGGGCTGTGTCGGGCCTTCGCCGTCAGCGGCGCCGACAAGTTCGCCGGGGTCGCCCACACGCCCGCCCCCGTCACCGGTTCACCGCAGCTCGACGCCGTGCCGGCCTGGATCGACTGCCGGATCCACGCCGTGCACACCGGCGGGGACCACCTGATCGTGGTCGGCCGGGTCGAGGCCATGGGCGCGGCCGGCGAGGGCGAGCCGCTGCTCTTCCACAAGGGCCGCTTCGGCCGCTTCAGCGACTGACCCTGCGTCCCAGCAGCCGGGACTGCTCGGCCTTGAGCCGGGTGAACCGGTCCCGCGTGTACTCCCGCATCTCGCGGCCCGGGAACGGGATGAGAGACAGGTGCTCCTCGTGGTCGCCCGCCGCCCACCGCGCGGCGGTGATCTCGTAACCCGAGACGTGCGCGCAGAGGAGCAGCAGCACCTGTGGCATCTCCTCCTCGATCAGCAGGTCGCCCTTGCGGATCACCACGTCCCGCATGGCCCGGATGTTCGGGATGAAGACGGTGGTCGCCCAGGTGCGCCACTGGGCGAGCTCCTCCTCCGTGGGCGGGTCCTCGTGGTGGAAGGGGTCGCGGCCGTCCGGGCGGGCGTAGCGTTCCGCGAACGTGTCGTACGTGCGGCTGTTGGTCTCCATCAGCGCGAAGAGCGGTCCGTAGAACTCGCTCAACTGCTGGTTGACGCGTGCCAGTCGGGCCTGTCGCTGCGCGAGGCGCAGCCCGTTGGCGTAGGTCGCCAGGTAGCCGAGGAAGGCCAGCACGACGGTCACGATCAGGGTGGGCATGAGGGGTGATCGTAGGCCACGCGCAGTCCGGTGATCACACCGTCACATGATCCCGCCGGCAGGCGCGGTCCCGGCGCTTGCGGTGGCCGACCGCCGGGGGCGCCGGAGTCAGAAGGTCAGCACTCCGCGGGCCACCCGCCCGTGCCGGGCGTCGTCCACGGCCTTGGCGAAGTCCTCGACCGGGTAGACCTCCGTGACGAGTTCGTCGAGCAGCAGCCGGCCCTGCCGGTAGAGCTCGGCGTACAGGGCGATGTCCCGCTGCGGGCGTGAGGACCCGTACCGGCAGCCCATGATGGTCTTGTCCAGGTACATGGACGAGACCTGGAACGACGCCTCCTCCTTGAAGCCGGGCACGCCCAGCAGGACCGCCTGTCCGTGCCGGTCCAGGAGGTCGACGGCCTGGCGGATCAGCTTGACGTTGCCCACGCACTCGAAGGCGTGGTCGGCGCCCGTCGGCAGGATCTCGCGGACCGCCGCCGAGGAGTCCGCCACGGCCGAGGCGTCGATGAAGTGCGTGGCGCCGAACTGCCGGGCCACGGCTTCCTTCGCCGGGTTCGCGTCCACCGCCACGATGGCGGTCGCGCCGGCGATCCGGGCGCCCTGGAGCACGTTGAGGCCGATGCCGCCCGTGCCGATGACGACCACGGACTCGCCGTGGCCGACCCGGGCCCGGTTCAGTACGGCCCCCACGCCGGTCAGGACACCGCAGCCGATGAGCGCCGCCGACGTCGGCGGGATGCCGTCCGGGATCTTCACCGCCTGGACGGCCTTGACGATCGTCCGTTCCGCGAACGCCGAGTTGGAGGCGAACTGGAACAGCGGCTTCCCGCCCCTTGAGAACGGCTGTCCCGGCATCCCGATCGCCTTGCGGCACATGGTCGGGCGTCCCCGGTCGCAGTCCGCGCAGGCCCCGCAGTTCGCCAGGGTCGACAGGGAGACGTGATCGCCCGGCGCCACGTGCGTGACTCCGGCCCCGACCGCCTCCACCACCCCCGCGCCCTCGTGCCCGAGCACCACCGGCGGCGGGAACGGGATCGTCCCGTCGATCACCGACAGGTCGCTGTGGCACAGTCCGGCCGCCTCGATCGCGACCAGCACCTCCCCAGGACCGGGGTCGCGGATCTCCAGATCCTCGACCACCTGGGCCTGCTTGCCGTCGAACACGACGCCTCTCACCTGGGCTCCTTTGGCAGGCCGAGCACCCGCTCGGCGATGATGTTCCGCTGGATCTCGTCCGAGCCGCCGTAGATCGTGTCGGCGCGGGTGAACAGGAACAGGCGCTGCTCCTCGTCGAGTCCGTGCTCGTACGGGAGGCCGGGCGCCCAGTCCGCCGGCCCGGCCGAGGCTGCGGCTCCGCGCACGGCCACCGCCAGTTCGCCGAGCCGCCGGTGCCAGCCGCCCCACAGCAGCTTGGCCGTGCTCGGGGCGCCCGGATCGCCGGAGGTGCCGAGCGTCCGCAGGGCGTTCCAGCGCATGGTGCGCAGCTCGGCCCACTGCCGTACGAGGTGTTCGCGCAGTACGGGGTCCCCTGCGCCCGTGGCCGCGTGGGCGGCCAGGACGCGTTCCAGCTCCGCCGCGAACCCGATCTGCTGGACCAGGGTGGAGACCCCGCGTTCGAGGGCGAGCAGCCCCATGGCCACGGTCCAGCCGTTGCCCTCCCCGCCGACGGCCTCCGCCGCCACCGCCCCGTCGAAGAACACCTCGTTGAACTCCGAGGTCCCCGACATCTGGCGGATCGGCCGGACGTCGACCCGTCCCGGCTGGTCCATCCGTACGAGCAGGAAGGACAGCCCGTGGTGGCGCCGGGAGCCGGGCTCGGTGCGGGCCAGGACGAAGCACCAGTCGGCGTCGCGGGCCAGGGAGGTCCAGATCTTCTGCCCGGTGACGCGCAGCTGCCCATCGGCGGTGTCCCGTACCGCCGTCGTACGGATCCCCGCGAGGTCGGAGCCGGCGCCCGGCTCGCTGTAGCCCTGGCACCACAGCTCCTCGCCGCGCGCTATGCCCGGCAGGAAGCGGTCCCGCTGCTCCTCGGACCCGTACGCGATCAGGGTCGGCGCGAGGAGGTTCTCACCGATGTGGCCGACCCGGCCGGGGGCGCGCAGCGCCGCATACTCCTCGGCCCAGACGACCTGGCCGGTGAGGGAGAGCCGCCGGTTGCCGTATCCGCCGGCCTCCCAGCCCTGGCCGATCCAGCCGCCGCGGCCGAGTTCGCGCTCCCATGCGCGCCGGCCGTCGACCCCCTCGTGCTCGCTGCCGGGCCCGCCGAGGCCGAGGACCTGCGCGTACGGGCCCACGAGGTGCTCGGTGAGCCAGGCTCGGGCGCGGGCGCGCAGTTCCTCGTCCTCGGCGCCGAAGCTGAAGTCCATGTCGTCGGGGCTCCCCTACGCGTTGGGGCGGTCCTTGGCGGCCGCCGCCTTGGCCATGGCCTCCAGCTGCGCGAGCATCGGCATCGGGTCGGTGCCCACCGTCCCGGGCAGGAAGTCGGCGATCTTCCCGGGGGTCCAGGAGCCCTCGGCGTAGCCGGCGCGCAGTTCGCGCGGCTGCGCCCAGACGGCGATCTTCGGGCCGGCGATCGTGTAGACCTGCCCGGTGATCTTCTCGCCGCCGACGGCGACGGCCTTGTCGGAGAGGAGGTAGGTCACCAGGGCGGCGACGTCCTCCGGTTCGCCGATCTCCTTGAGCTCCATGGGGACGTTCGCCGACATGCGGGTGCGGGCGACGGGTGCGACGGCGTTGGCGGTGACCCCGTACTTGGCCAGGCCGAGCGCGGCGGAGCGGACGAGGGAGATGATCCCGCCCTTGGCGGCGCTGTAGTTGGCCTGGGCGACGGAGCCCTGGTGGTTTCCGCTGGTGAAGCCGATGAGGGTGCCGGAGCCCTGGCGGCGCATGACGGAGGACGCGGCGCGGAAGACGGTGAAGGTGCCCTTGAGGTGGGTGGCGACGACGGGGTCCCACTCCTCTTCGGACATGTTGAACAGCATCCGCTCGCGCAGGATGCCGGCGACGCAGACGACGCCGTCGATGCGGCCGTACTGCGCGAGGGCGGTATCGACGATGCGCTGGCCGCCCGCCATGGTGGAGATGTCGTCGGCGACGGCGACGGCCTCGCCGCCGGCCGCGGTGATCTCCTTCACCACGGCTTCGGCGATCTCGCTGGTGGGCTCGCCGCCCCCGATGCCGACTCCGTAGTCGTTGACGACGACCTTGGCGCCCTCCGCGGCGGCGGCGAGCGCCACGGCCCGTCCGATGCCCCGGCCCGCGCCGGTGACCGCCACGACCTTGCCTGCCAAGAAGTTCCCCACGCCCGACCCCTTCCCGCGGTTTCTGACGGACCGTTAGATTCTATGGGCAGTCAGATGCGCCTGCACAAGCCCCCGTTCACATCTGTCAGCGACAAGGAGCCGATGAGGCCATGGGCATGCCCCCCGAGTTCCACGACATCGCCAAGCGCGTCAACAACTGGGGCCGCTGGGGCGCCGGCGACGAGATCGGCACCCTGAACCTGATCACCGACGAGGTCGTCCGGGCGGCCGCGGCGGAGGTCCGCTCGGGCCGCCGGATCCCGCTCGCGCTCCCGCTCAAGGAGGACGGGGTCCAGGCCGGCCTGATCCCCGGCCGGATCAACCCGCTGCACACGATGGTGCAGATCAACCAGGAGCTCTTCGGGCCGGGCACGGTGGCGTGCAG
This sequence comes from Streptomyces sp. NPDC097981, assembly GCF_040302565.1. Classification (NCBI taxonomy): domain Bacteria; kingdom Bacillati; phylum Actinomycetota; class Actinomycetes; order Kitasatosporales; family Streptomycetaceae; genus Streptomyces; species Streptomyces sp. NPDC097981. The sequence continues at coordinate 61,201 of NZ_JBEORW010000006.1, read as the reverse complement.
CGACGACGCCGTGACCATGGGGCTCCAGGCCGGAACACACTGGGACGCGCTCACGCACGTCTCGCACTCGGGGAAGATCTACAACGGCCGCCCGGCGGGCACCGTCACGGCGCACGGGCGGTCCGAGTTCAGCGGCATCGACAAGGCCGGACACATCGTCTCGCGCGGCGTGCTGCTGGACGTGGCTCGCGCGAAGGGGCTGGACCGGCTGCCCGGCGGACACGCGGTGACCCCCGAGGATCTGGCGCAGGCGGAGGAGTTCGGCGGGGTCGCGGTCCGGGCGGGCGACATCGTCCTGGTCCGGACCGGGCAGATCCAGGTCTACCTGGCGGGCGACAAGCACGGCTACGGCTTCCCCTCGCCCGGACTGTCCGTCCGTACGCCCGAATGGTTCCACGCACGGGACGTGGCGGCCGTCGCCAATGACACCCTGACCTTCGAGATCTTCCCTCCGGAGATCGACAACCTGTGGCTGCCGGTGCACGCTCTGGACCTGGTCGAGATGGGCATGCACCAGGGTCAGAACTGGAACCTCGAAAAGTTGTCCACAGCCTGTGCAGAAGAAAACCGGTACCGCTTCCTGCTCTCGGCCATGCCGGAGCCCTTCGTCGGAGGGGTGGGCACCCCGGTCGCGCCGGTGGCCGTCCTCTGAGCGCATTCAGCCGTACGGCCCGATTCGGCCTGCAGGGGCGGGGTACGGAGGGGCCGTCCACCCCTCATCGGTGATCACCGCCACCGCACCGGAGCAGCCCGCCCGAGCACGGGCGGCGGTTGCCCCGGCCCGCCGGCCGGGGCACCGGGTCAGAGGGTGTCCGGGCTGCCGAACCAACGCTCGGCGGCCCGCCCGAACCCTTCACGGTCAGGGCATCGATCGCCCGCCCAGGCGACGACGCCGTCCGGCCGGACCAGCACGGCGCCCAGCCCGAGGTCGTTCTCCGCCGGCCCGGCCGCATACCGTATCCGGCTCTCCCAGCCCATCGCCGAATCCTGCAGGAGCCGGCCGTCGCTGAAATCGAGCGCGACACCCCGTCCGTCCCGCAACAGGTCGCCGAGGCGCGTGCCGTCCTCAAGACAGAGGTCCGGGGCGCTGCGGCCGACCAGCGGATGCTCGCTGCCGAGGTCGTAGCGGATCCATGCTCCCGACAGCTTCTGGAACACGTAGGTCGCTCCGTCACGGGTCCCGATCAGGTCCCGCAACACCCCTTGGATCGCGCGTCCGTGCGGGTCCGGGCGCATCGCCGCCACCTGGGCGCGCGTCCAGTCGAGCACCCATGCGCCGACCGGACGGCGCTCGTCGGCGTACGTGTCGAGAAGCCCGTCCGGCGCGTACCCGTGCACGGTCGCCGCGAGCTTCCACCCCAGGTTCACGGCGTCGCCGATGCCGGTGTTGAGCCCCTGCCCGCCGAGCGGGGAATGGATGTGGGCGGCGTCGCCCGCGAGCAGGACGCGGCCCTGCCGGTAGGTGGTCGCCTGCATCGCCCTGTCGGTGAAGGTCGTGGCGATACGGACGTCTCCCAGCGTCACGTCGGTGCCGGACACGCGGCGCAGCACCGCCTGGAGATGGTCACGGGTCGGCTGCTGCGAGCGGTCGAACGCACCGCCGTCGAAGTCCATCATGCCGATGTGCCCTTCCGCGGGCATCCGGATGTACATGCCCGTCGGCGTCAGGTTGAAGCCGGGGCGCAGCTTCTCGGGATCGGCGACGGCGGCGTGCATGATGTAGCCGGTGAACTGCGGCCCGGTGCCCGCGAAGCCGAATCCGGCGAGCCCGCGCACCGCACTGCGTCCGCCATCGCAGCCGACGAGCCAGCGCGCCGTGTACTCCTGCGCGCCGGCTCGCGCCACCACGCTCTCGTCGTTCTGGGCGATGCCCGAGACCGTGACGCCGCGCCGGACTTCCACGCCGACCTTGGACGCATGCTCGGACAGCACCGTCTCGACCGCTTCGAGGCTGGTCAACACGGCCTCCGGCACCGGGCCGGGCAGCCGGAACGGCAGGGCGGCGACGTCGACCTGGGCCGGATCGAGCATCATGCCGGCGAAGTGGCCGCCACGAAGGGGGAATGGCAGCTCGCCCGGGCGGACGCCGGAGGCCTCCAGCAGCGGGCTCAGCACGCCGCGGCGGTAGAACGCCTCGGCCGACGCACCGGACAGCCCCCGCATCCCGAGCGGCTGCGCCTTCAACGGGGCGCCGGGCCCCGGCTCCCGTTCGAGTACCAGGACAGAGCAGCCCGCGAGGCCGAGCTCGCAGGCGAGGAACAGACCGACCGGGCCGGCCCCCACGATCACCACGTCATGCACGAGAAACACCTTTCCCGAACCCATTGCCGGATGGACACCCGACTCTGGAAAGGTGCCTGCCCGCACCGACATCGGACCGACAGCCCCCGACACGTCACCGACGCCGCGGCTCGGCGGGACTAGCGGTAGCGGGCTGCGGCTGCCGCGAAGAGGGGGGCCTGGGCGGGGGAGAGCGCGACGACTGCGACCCAGGAGAGGTCGGCGAACTCGATGTCCATACGGCCCTTCTGGAGCATGCCGCTCGCGTTCGCACGGACGACGGTGATCGCCGATCGCGGGACCTCCCAGTACTGCTTCATCTCGGGTGTCGAGTGCCACAGCGGCGAGACGTCCGTCAGGCCGAACCAGCGCCGGTCCGTCACGACGAGGACGTCCGTCGCCGAGCCACGTGCGTTGGCGCGGCTGATCAGGAAGTGACCGGCCGCGCTCTGCCAGCCGCCCTCCATGCTCTTGCCGTGCGGCTCTCCGCCCCCGTGGACGGCCTCGGCATCCGCCCGGGCGGCCGGACCGGACCGGCCCTGGTCGTGTGCGCGGGCCTTGAACAGCTGCTGGAGGGGGCGCTGGAACTTCTCCTCGATCCGCCGGCTGAGCGCCGCCGGCTCCGGCGGCGCGAGCAGGCGCTCCGGCGGGCCCGGCACACCCGGACCCGGTTCGCAGACACAGAGAGCGATCAACTGCTCGTCGGGCTGCAGGAATTCCTCGGCCTGGCGACGCCTGTCGTCCTGGTTCAACGCGCCTGCTCCTACTGATGAGTAATGTCGGTTCGCCCTCGATTGTCCTCGAAGCGGAATCCTTCATGATCACCGGGCCCCGTACCCCCCTGCGGGATGCATCCCGCAGGCCGACGCCGGTGCCGCGTACGGTCGTTAGGGTCGCGGCATGGACACCTCATCAGGGCAGACGAGCGGGGGACGGACGGCGTTGCAGTGGCAGACCGCGGCCCTCTGGGCGGGCGCCGCACTGGGCACCCTCGCGCTGTCGAACATCGCGCTGCGCGTCCCCCTCGGCCCCGGGAGCCGCTTCTTCGACGTGGGGCATCTCCTCGCGATCACCGGGCTGGTGACCGCCGCCCTCCTGCTGCGGCGGGCACCGCTCACCACCCTGCTCCTGATGATCTTCGACGCCTGCCTCGTGATCTTCCTCGGCCGCACGCCCGGGCTCACGATCGCCGTGGTGCTGCCCGCCGCGGTGGCGCTCGGGGTGGTCGCGGCAACCCGGTCGCGCCGGGTGACCCTGTCGGCCGTGGGCATCACCGTCCTGCTGCTGCTCACGCTCCAGTTCGCCCAGCCCGCGACCTGCTCCGCCCGCGTCCCGGCCCAGAGCCAGCTGCCCCTCGTCGTCCTCGCCTGGCTGATCGGGGACTCCGTGCGGCGCGGCCGCGAGTCCGCCGCGCAGGCGCACGCCCGCGCCACCGAGCAGGCACTCACCGACGAGCGGCTCCGCATCGCCCGCGAGTTGCACGACATGGTCGCCCATAGCATCGGCGTCATCGCCATCCAGGCCGGGGTCGGCAGCCGGGTCATCGAGACGCAGCCCGCGCAGGCCCGCGACTCCCTGCGGGCCATCGAGGCGACCAGCCGCGAGACCTCGCCGCCCTGCGCCGCACGCTGGTCGCGCTGCGCCGCAGCGAGCCCGCGTCGCCGGCGCCCTTGCCGGGGCTGAACGGCATCGAGCAGCTCGCCTCGACCACGACCGGCGACGCCGGCGTACGGGTGGAGGTGGTGTGGTCGGGGGAACGGCGGCCGCTGCCGTCCGACATCGAGCTGGCCGCGTTCCGCATCGTGCAGGAGGCGCTGACCAACGTGGTCCGGCACGCACAGGCCGACGGCTGCCGGGTGGAGATCGCGTACGGGCGGGAGGAACTGGCCCTGGAGATCACCGACGACGGGCGGGCCGCCCCGGAAGGCAGCCCGGCCGGCACCGGGTTCGGCATCACGGGCATGCGGGAGCGTGCCGCCCTGCTGAACGGCCGGTTCGGGGCCGGGCCGCGGCCGGGTGGCGGCTTCCGGGTGGCGGCCGGGCTGCCGCTGGAACACCCGGAAGAGCCCCTCGAAAGGAAGGAGAAGGAATGAGCGGCACCCGCGTCCTGCTCGCCGACGACCAGCCCCTGGTGCGGTCGGGCCTGCGGGTGGCGGCGTACGGTCGTGCGCACCCCGAGCGCGGCACGGCAGCCGCCACCCCACGACCCGCACTCGTCAAGGTCTGCCCTTGGCGTCCCCTCGCGACGAATCGCTCAGTACAAGGGTGATCAACAGTTGACGAACCGTCAACACCTCGTTAGAGGTACACGCGCGGTTCCCGCGTCATCCCGCACACCCTGTTCGAACCGTCGGTGCGCTCCGCCGCGCGGTCGTCGGCCTTGCCGGCGCGGTCGACCTCGCACCAGATCCGCTTGCCCGCGCCTTCGCGCTGCCAGCCCCAGCGGTCGGCCAGTCCGTCCACCAGCTCCAGGCCGCGCCCGCCCGTGTCGTCCCCGGCGGCCTGCCGCCGGGCCGGTCCGCGGTCGCTGGCGTCGGCGACTTCGACCCGTACGCCCGGCTCGCCGAAGAGCATCCGCAGGACGGCCGGACAGCCGGTGTGCACGACCGCGTTGGTGACCAGCTCGGAGATCAGCAGGATCAGCGTCTCGGCGAGCGGTTCGTCGTCCCCTATGCCCGACCCCGCCAGCCGGGACCGCGCCCAGCGGCGGGCCCGGCCCACCTCGGCGGGATCCGGTCCTACCTCCAGCTGAACCTGAAGCACCTGCACCGCTCACACCATCCGAACCGGCGGACACTTCGCCTCGCGACAGGGCGGGATCACCGAATGTGATCCCCTTGCGGAGCAGCATGGTTGACATACAGTCACCACAACAAGCGCTTCGGGCATATTCCAGCGCGAAGGAGTAGGCGTGGTGCATACTGCGCGTCGCTCGCGCTGCTCAACCGCTTGCATTCCCGGGAGCGTACCGGAGCAGGCCCCCGACTCCGGGCCGCAATGAGCGGAGCCAAGGACACAAACCGATATCAACTCTCTGTAATCGGACATGCGTCCCGCGTCGTCCCGGCCGTGCCCCGTTCCGTGACAGCGAGCTACTCCGCGGCGGCCAGCAGCTCCGCCGCGAGCAGTTCCTCCGCCTCCCCCGCCGTGCGCCACTGCTCGGCCCGCACCCAGGCCCGTTTGAGGTGCAGGTGGACGTCGGCCTCCCAGGTGAAACCCATCCCGCCGTGCACCTGGAGGCAGTCCCGGGCGTTGCGTACGGCGGCCTCGTCGGCCAGCAGCTTGGCCCCGGCCGCCTCCGCCGGATCCGCCGTCACCGCCGCCGCGTAGACCGCCGTACGGGCCAGCTCCGCCCGCACCAGCATCTGCGCACACAGGTGCTTGACCGCCTGGAAGGCCCCGATCGGCTGCCCGAACTGCTCGCGCTCCCGGGCGTACCGCACCGCCAGCTCCACCGTGCGCAGCGCGCTGCCGGCCTGGAGGGCGGCCGTCAGCAGCGCGCCCTCGTCGCGGTACGGGCCGAGGGCGTCACCCGCGTTCCCAGGCGCGGCTGCCCGGTGCAGGGGCGTGAGCGGGTCCGCCGAGCGCACCGGCTCGCCCGCGGGGAGCAACGGCGCGCCGAGCACCGCGTCCGCCTCCGCGAGGTGGGCCACCAGCAGTCCGCCCAGGTCGAACGCGGTGACCACCGCGGTCCCCGCCGCCGCCCCCGGGACCGTCCCGGCCGCCAGGTGCGTGGCGACCAGCGGCCCCGGCAGCAGTGCCCGCCCGGCCTCCTCGAAGACGAGGACCGCCTCCGGAAGCCCGAGCCCGACCCCGCCGTCCGCCTCCGGGAGCCGCAGCGCGAAGAACCCGGCCTCGCCGAGCTCCCGCCACAGCCCCCGGTCCAGGGCCCCGCCGGAGTCCACCGAGGCCCGCAGCGCCTCGCGCCCGTACCGCCCCGCCAGCAGGTTCCGTACGCCGGCCCGCAGGTCGCTCTGCTCGTCGGTCAGCCGGAAGTCCACGGCCCTCACCGGCCCTTCGGGAGGCCGAGGATCCGCTCGGCGACGATGTTCCGCTGGATCTGGGAGGTGCCCGCCGCGATGGTGTACGAGAGGGACGAGAGCCGGTCCGGCACCCATTCCTCGTCCAGCACGAGGGACTGCGCACCCAGCACCTCGGCGGCGGTGTCGTACAGCTCCTGCCGCGCGTGCGAGTAGGCGAGCTTGAAGACGGAGCCGCCGACGCCGGGCACCCCGCCGCAGTGCCCGGCCTCGCTGACGTTCCACTGGGTGAGCCGCCACAGGGCGCCGAACTCCCCGTACAGCCGGCCGAGCCGGCGCCGCAGCACCGGGTCGTCCCAGCGGCCGTTCGCCTTGGCGGTGCGCGCGAGCTCGCCCAGGGTGCGGCGGCAGGCGACGACCTCGCCGACGAAGGCCGTCCCCCGCTCGAAGGAGAGGGTGACCATGGTGACGCGCCAGCCGTCGTTCTCCGCGCCGACCCGGTTCCCCACCGGGATCCGTACCTCGTCGAGGAACATCTCCGCGAACTCCGTGGACCCGGCGAGGGTGCGCAGCGGCCGGACCGTGACCCCGGGGGCGTCCATCGGCATGGCGAGCCAGGAGATGCCCCGGTGTTTCGGGGTGGCCTCGCCGACGGGCTCCGTCCGTACGAGCAGTTCGCACCAGTCGGCGACCTCCGCGTGCGAGGTCCAGGTCTTCGAGCCGGTGACCACGTAGTCGTCGCCGTCGCGCACGGCGCGCGTGCGCAGCGCGGCCAGGTCGGAGCCCGCGCCGGGCTCGCTGAACCCCTGGCACCACATCTCGTCCCCGCGCAGTACGGGCGGCAGCCAGCGCGCCCGCTGCGCCGCGGTGCCCTCGGCGGCGATGGTCGGGCCGGCGTGCAGCAGTCCGACGAAGTTGGCGCCGACGTAGGGGGCTCCGGCGCGCTCGGTCTCCTCCAGGAAGATCAGGTGCTGGGTGGGGGTGGCCCCGCGCCCGCCCGCGTCCACGGGCCAGTGCAGCCCGGCGTACCCGGCGTCGTACAGCCTGCGCTGCCAGCCGGCGTCGTACGCGCGCCGGGCCGGCCAGTCGTCGGGGGACGGCCTGGCGGGCAGCTCGGGGAGCGCTTCGGCGAGCCAGGCGCGCAGTCGGGCCCGGAACTCCTGCTCCTCCTCGGTGTACGTGAGGTCCATCAGGCGAGGTCCAGGCCGAGCATGCGGATGGCGTTGCCGCGCATCAGCTTGTGGACCGTCTCCTCGTCGAGTCCCTTCACGTGGTCGAGAGCGACCTCCTTGGTGTGCGGGAAGGTCGAGTCCACGTGCGGGTAGTCGGTCTCGAAGGTGGCGTTGTCACGGCCGACGACGTCGAGCGAGGCGATGCCGTGCTTGTCGCGGAAGAAGCAGCAGAAGATCTGCCGGTAGTAGTACGTGGACGGCGGCTCGGGGATCAGGCCGCGGACCCCGCCCCAGGCGCGGTGCTCCCGCCACACGTCGTCGGCGCGTTCCAGGGCGTACGGGATCCAGCCCATCTGGCCTTCGCTGTACGCGAGCTTGAGGGCCGGGAACCTGACCAGGACCCCGGAGAAGAGGAAGTCCATCATCGAGGCCATGGCGTTGTTGAAGCTGAGCGAGGCCTGGACGGCGGGCGGTGCGTCGGGCGAGGCGGCGGGCATCTGGGAGCTGGACCCGATGTGCATGTTGACGACGGTCCCGGTCTCCTGGCACACGGCGAAGAAGGGGTCCCAGTACCCGGAGTGGATGGAGGGCAGCCCCAGGTAGGTCGGGATCTCGGAGAAGGTCACGGCGCGGACCCCGCGGGCGGCGTTGCGGCGGATCTCTGCGACCGCCAGGCCGATGTCCCAGAGCGGGATGATGCACAGCGGGATCAGTCGGCCGCCGCTGTCGCCGCACCACTCCTCGACCATCCAGTCGTTGTAGGCGCGCACGCAGGCGAGGGCCACTTCCTTGTCCTGGGCCTCGGCGAAGGTCTGGCCGCAGAAGCGGGGGAAGGTCGGGAAGCAGAGGGAGGCCTCGACGTGGTTGAGGTCCATGTCGGCGAGGCGCGCCTTGGGGTCCCAGCAGCCGCGGCGCATCTCCTCGCGGGTGATGCCCTCCAGGGTCATGTCGTCGCGGTCGAAGCCGACGGCGGCGATGTTGCGCTTGTACGGGAACTTCAGGTCCTCGTAGATCCACCAGTCGGCCGGCGGGCCGTCGGGGTCCATGGAGATCACGTACTTGCCGCCCGTGTATTCGAGCTCGCCGATGCCGGCGGTGAGCGCCTTGGGCCCGCGGTCGCGGTACTTGGCCGGCAGCCAGACGTCGAAGAGGTGCGCGGGTTCGATGACATGGTCGTCGACGCTGATGATCCGAGGCAGTTCCATGGTGTCCCCTCGCCGCAAGCCGAATGAATCTGATGGATCGTCAGAAACAAGCTAGCCCCGCCACCCCTGGACCGACAAGCGCCGGAGCCCTACACTCTCCGCCTGATCTGACTAACCGTCAGCCAGCCAAGGGGAGGCCCGGGATGCCGGACACCACGGACGCCACGGACGGCACGGACCACACGGACGGCGCACACGGCACGGACACCGCGATACGGCTGGGCCGGTCCGCCACCCTGTGGGAGCTGATCGTCCGGCGGGCCGCGCTGACCCCCGGCGCCACGGTGCTGATCGAGGCGGCCGACGACCCCGCCGACGACCGCACGCTCACCTTCGCCGAGCTGCGCGAGCGCTCCGAGCGGGTCGCGGCGGGGCTGTACGGGATGGGCGTACGGCCGGGCACGGTCGTCGCCTGGCAGCTGCCCACCCGCATCGAGACGGTCCTGCTCTCCCTCGCGCTGGCCCGGATCGGTGCCGTCCAGACCCCGGTGATCCCCTTCTACCGGGACCGCGAGGTGGGCTTCGCGCTGCGCGAGTCCAAGGCCGGGTTCTTCGCCGTCCCGGGCGCCTGGCGGGGCTTCGACCACACGGCGATGGCCGAGCGGCTCGGCGCACGCGGCGTCTTCCGCGTGTACGAGCCCGGCGACCTCCCCGACGGGGACCCCGCCGCGCTCCCGCCGCCGCCCGGCGAGGGGACCTCCGTACGGTGGATCTACTGGACCTCCGGCACCACCTCGGACCCCAAGGGCGTCCTGCACACCGACCGCTCACTGATCGCGGGCGGCTCCTGCCTGGCCCACGCCCTGCACCTGAGCCGGACCGACGTCGGCTCGATGGCCTTCCCCTTCGCGCACATCGCGGGCCCCGACTACACGGTGATGCTCCTGCTGTACGGATTCCCGGCGGTGCTGTTCGAGAAGTTCGCGATGCCGGGCGCACTGGACGGCTACCGGCGCCACGGGGTCACGGTGGCGGGCGGCTCGACGGCCTTCTACTCCATGTTCCTCGCGGAACAGCGCAAGAACCCGGACGTTCCCCTCATCCCCACCCTGCGCCTCCTCGCAGGCGGCGGCGCCCCGAAGCCGCCGGAGATCTACCACGCCGTCGTCCGCGAACTGGGCTGCCAGCTGACCCACGGGTACGGCATGACCGAGGTCCCGATGATCACCATGGGCGCCCCGGACGACACCCCGGAGCGCCTCGCCACGACGGAGGGCCGCCCCCCGGCCGGCATGTCGATCCGCATCACGACGCCGGACGGCGAGGTCCTGCCCCCGGACACGGACGGCGAGGTCCGGCTGCGCGGCGAGGCGGTCTGCCAGGGCTACCTGAACCGCGACCGCCCGGCCGAGGTCTTCGACGCCGACGGCTACCTGATCACCGGCGACCTCGGCCACCTGACGCGGGACGGCTACCTCGTCCTCACCGGCCGCAGCAAGGACGTGATCATCCGCAAGGGCGAGAACATCTCCGCGAAGGAGATCGAGGACCTGCTGCACCTGCTCCCCGGCATCGGCGACGTGGCCGTGATCGGCCTGCCCGACCCGGAACGCGGCGAACGCGTCTGCGCGGTGGTGGAACAGCCACCGGGCGCGACCCCCCTGACCCTGCCGCAGCTGACGGCCCACCTCCGCGCCCAGGGCCTGTCCCCCCACAAACTCCCCGAACAACTGGAACTGGTCGACGCCCTCCCCCGCAACGACGCCCTCCGCAAGGTCCTGAAGTACAAACTCCGCGAACGCTTCACGTCGGTTGAATGATCCGCCGTTCCTTCTCCCGTGACCGCGGCCGAGCCGACGGCCGGCAGCCGGGCAGAACACCGTGCGGCGCACCGGCCGCACGGTGTCCGGGGAGGTGCGCACTACGCGTCCGGGGCCTCGACACCGCAGTAGCCCGCGAACGCCGACAGGATCTCGTCCTCCGAGATGCGGCCGTCGCCGTCGCCGTCCAGGGCCGTCGCCACCTGGCCGGCCAGTTCGGCCGGGGTGCCCAGGACGCGCAGGACGCGGGTCGCCGCCGCCGGGGTCGCGCCGCCGCCGTCCTCGTCCGCCACCGCGATCACCGCTCGCAGGAACGGCCGCGCGATCTCCGCGAACCGCTGCGGGTTGTCCCGCAGCCGCTTCGCCGCCCCGGTGATGAACTCCTCCCGGGTCACCCGCTGGTCCCCGTCGACGTCCGCGATCCCGGCCATCCCCTGCCAGAACGCCTCCGCGCCCGCGAAGACGGCCTGCCCCTTGTCCGACCGCGCGGTGGTGCCGAATTCGGCCAGCACCGCCTTCGCGGCCGCGCTGAAGTCCTCGCGGTCGATATATCCGTTCCCGTCCTGGTCGAAGGTGGCGAATCGGGCGGCGATCTTGCGCTCGTATTCTGCGCTGTCCATATTCGGCTTCCGCCTTCACATGTGCGGTGGAGTTCAGTTCAAGACAAGGCAGGAGCGTACGGCCTATGTGGCCTGCGCGTTAAGCGAAGTCGTCAAGCAGTTGGCCGCATCGAACCCGCGCACGGGGAGCGCGGCGGGGCGCGTACACCTGTGCCCTTGTGCCGTGCACTTCCCCGCGGTTCACACCCCGCGGTGGGCGTATCACGCAGGGCACTCTTCCAGGGCCGGCTTCCCCCAAAACGGGCGCGAACACGCCTGTGCCCATTACATTCGATGCGTCGACACACGGCTGGGGGCAGTTATGCCGAAGGACGTACCACCGCGCTGGGACCGCCGCATGCAGCAGCGCCTCGCCCGCGGCGAGGCCGCCGCGCTCGGAGAGCTGTACGACCGCTTCGCCTCGCTCGTGCACAGCCTGGCGCACCGGGTCCTCGGCGACGAGAAGGCGGCGGACCGGATCACCCGCGAAGTGTTCGGCTACATCTGGGAGAACCCGGACGCGTACGACCCGAAGCAGGGCTCCATGCGGTCCTGGGTCGCCCGCGTCACCCAGGGCCAGGCCGTGGCCCGCCTGCGCCAGGCCGAACTGGGCCGCGGCTCGCGCGAGGAGCTCGAACAGAAGGTGCGCAGCGCCAGCGCCGCCGCCCGCGCGGACTACATCGTCACGTCCATGCCCGCCCCGCTGCGGGCCGCGCTGGAACTCGCGTACTTCAAGCGCCGCGACTACCGACAGGCCGCCGCCGACCTCCAGATCAGCGAGGACGAGGCCCGGCGCCGGCTGCGCCTGGGGCTCCAGCTGCTGTCGACCGCCAACGCCCTCCCGCAGGAGGACGCCGCTCCGCCCGGATACGGCCCGCCCGGATATGGAACGCCCCGATGAACGGCCCCGCCGACGGCTACGAGGAGCAGCGCCCCGGCGGTCCGGCGCGCATACCGGGTCCGCGCGGAGCCGCCGACGACCTCGATCCGCGGCACGCGCCCGAGCCGCTGCCCGAGCCGCCGCCCCCGCCCCAGCCGCCCCCGCCGCCGCGTTCGCATGCCGTGCTGAAGTCCCTGCTCGGCGCGTGGGCGCTCGCGGCGTGCTCCGCCGAGGAGACCGAGGCGGTGGAGGACCACCTCACCGAGTGCGCGCCCTGCGCGGAGGAGGCGCTGCGGCTGCGCGACGCGGTGGGGCTGCTGCACCCGGAGGAGAGCCTGGACCTCAAGCCGCTGCTGCGGTCGCGGGTGCTGGAGGACTGCCTCGGCAAGCGGCCGGCCCGGATCCCGGTGCCGGTGTGGGCGAACCCGTACGACACGGAGACCGCGCGGCTCGACGCGCTGCTGCGGGACTTCGGCGACTCGGAGTGGCAGACCCCGGTCCGGTTGAAGTGGTTCGAGGAGGAGCGGCGGCAGTCGCGCCGGACCACGGTGGCCGGGGTGATCGGGCACCTGCTCACGGTGGACGGGATGATCGCGACAGCGCTGGGCCTGGACGACCCGCTGGGCCCGGAGGCCCCGTCGGGCGCGACGGGCCGTACGGAGCACTACTGGAGCTCCGCCGCGCAGCCCATCACCCGGCAGATCCGCGAGCCGTGGCGGGAGCAGGGCCACACGCTGGTGCGGACGGTGTCGTTCGCAGGGCGCGGCGTGGGGGAACTGGCGGTGGACTACGGGGCGTTCGCGCTGCCGCTCGGGGACGCGTTCCTGGAGCGGGCCTTCGAGTGCTGGGTGCACGCGTGGGACATCGCGGAGGCGGTGGACTATCCGTACGACCCGCCGTCGGGGCCCCATCTGAACCGGATGATCGACCTGGCGGCGCGGCTGCTGCCGAGTGCGCTGGCCCACCGGCGCCGGGCGGGCCTGGCGGCCCCGGCCCGGAGTCTGGTCGCGGCGGGTGCACCGGGCCGGACCCTGCACCTGGAGATCGAGGGTGCGGGCGGCGGCAGCTGGGACATCGCCCTGGACTCCCCGGCGGCGAAACCGTCGCCGGAGCACACGGTGGCGCGGATCGCGCTGGACGGCGCCGAGTTCTGCCAGCTGGCCGCGGGCCACATCTCCCCGGAGGAGGCGGCCGTCGGCCAGCACGGCGACCGCGAGGCCATCCGCGACGTCCTGTTCGCGGCCGCCTCCCTGAGCCGCCTCTAGGCCCCGACTGCGGGCCCCGCCGCTTCAGCCCCGCCGGCGGGGCTGAAGCTGCCGGGCGGAGCCCGAGAGGCAGGCGGGACAGGGGCGGAGTCCCCGGGCTAGGCGAAGACGACCGTGCGGGTGCCGTTCAGGAGCACGCGGTGCTCGCTGTGCCACTTCACCGCGCGCGCCAGCGCCTGGCATTCCACGTCTCGGCCGATCGCGACCAGCTGGTCCGGGGTCACCTCGTGCCCCACCCGCTCGACCTCCTGCTCGATGATCGGGCCCTCGTCGAGGTCGGCCGTCACGTAGTGCGCGGTGGCACCGATCAGCTTCACGCCGCGCGCGTGCGCCTGGTGGTACGGCTTCGCGCCCTTGAAGCTGGGCAGGAAGGAGTGGTGGATGTTGATGATCCGCCCGCTCAGCTCCTTGCACAGGGTGTCCGACAGCACCTGCATGTACCGGGCCAGGACGACGAGCTCGACGTTCTCGGCCCGCACCAGCTCCAGGAGCTGTGCCTCCGCGGCCGCCTTCGTCTCCTTCGTCACCGGGATGTGCCGGAAGGGGATGCCGTACGAGCGGACCAGCTCGGCGAAGTCGGTGTGGTTCGAGACGACTGCCGCGATCTCGACCGGCAGCGCGCCGATGCTCGAACGGAACAGCAGGTCGTTCAGGCAGTGCCCGAATTTCGACACCATCAGCACGATCCGCATGCGCTCGTCGGAGCGGTGCAGCTGCCAGTCCATCCGGAACGTGTCCCCGATCGCGGCGAAGCTGGCCCGCAGCTTGTCCAGCGTCACCGGAGAGTCGGCCGAGAAGTGGACCCGCATGAAGAAGAGGCCGGTGTCGTGGTCGCCGAACTGCCGGCTGTCCTCGATGTTGCATCCGGTCATGAACAGGTAACTGGACACGGCGTGCACGATGCCCTGCTTGTCCGGGCATGACAGGGTCAATACGTACTGCTGGGGCACCTGGGGCTGCGGGTCATCGCTCATGACCCCACAGCCTTTCACACCACGCGGGTCAGGATCCTCAGCAGTTCCAGCGACTGCGGCCGGGCGTCCGGTTCGTCCCCATCCGCGGTCGCCAGCCGTACGTGCGCCTCGCGCGCGGCCCGTACCGCCTCGGGCCAGGCGTGGTGCTCCAGGAAGGCGGAGACGGGGGCGTCGGGCCCGACCACGTGCAGGATCCGCAGCACCCGCAGCACCGCGAGGTCCACGAGCGCGGCCTCCTGGGAGTCGCGGAAGATCGTGCCGACGTACTTCTCGGCGGACCAGCTGTCGAGCCAGGTGTCCTCGACGAGTCGGTACACGGCGTCGGTGACGTCCCCGTACCCCTCGGTGCCGGCGAGCCAGGTCTCCTCGTGGAAGACCGGGTCGGAGAGCATGTGAAGCGCCGAGCGCACGTTGCTGCGCCAGCGCCACCACGGCATGTCGTTCAGGGGCATGCCGCCCATGGTGGAGGAGCGGCCGCCGCGGCGGGAAGAGTTCTTCGAACCTTGGGCGAATGTCACGCTTTCGATCGTACGTTCACGGCTTGCGCGATCTTGAGGCGCCTGCGCGCAATACGCCCTGGCAATTCACCTTCACGTCACCATTTGTTGTGTCCATCTCACACTTCAGTTACCCGTGGGACGGAAGCGTGTATGGACATGACCGAATGGCGACGCACGGCTCCCCTCTCCCGCACCTTGACGGCAACGGCGATGGGCGCGTGTCTCGTCGCCGGATGCGGGGTGCTCCCCGGAGGCCCGGGGGGCTCCGGGGACACCATCACGGTCATGACGTTCGCACCGCAGGACACCAAGGCGACCAACATGCCCGGAATGCCCGGCATGGCCAAGGCCTATGAGGCCTGGGTCAATTCCAAGGGCGGCCTCAACGGCCACAAACTGCGCGTACTGACCTGCAACGAGAAGAACACGGCGAACGGCGCCGCCGACTGCGCCCGCAAGGCCATCGCCGAGAAGGCCGTCGCGGTCGTGGGCTCGTACAGCCAGCACGGACGCGCCTTCATGGCCCCGCTGGAGGCCGAGGGCATCCCCTTCATCGGCGGGTACGGGGTCTCCTCCGAGGAATTCCAGAGCACCCTCTCCTACCCCGTCAACGGCGGCCAGCCCGTACTCCTCGCCGGCGCCGGGCACCAGCTGGGCCGGGCGTGCAGCCAGGTGGCCATCATCCGCCCGGACACCCTCGCCGGTGACTCCATGCCCGTCCTGCTCAATGCCGGACTCAAGGCCAACAACATGGCCGAGGCCAGCGACATCCGGGCCGCAGAGGACTCCGCGGACTACAAGGCGCAGGCCCGCGAGGCGCTCGCCAACTCCTCCGGCGGCAAGGACCGCGGCTGCGTGACGGCCGTGCTCGGCGAGCGCACGGAGACCTTCTTCGACGCCTTCCGCCGGGAGGACGCCAAGCACAAGAACCCGCAGATCGCCTCGGTCCTCGGCAGTGTCAGCCAGGCCGTCGTCGACCGCACCGGCGGCAGGGAGAGCCCCTTCGAGGGCGCGTACGTCACCAGCTGGTACCCGGTGTCGACCGATCCGCTGTGGGCGCCGATGCGGAAGGTGATCTCCGAGTACGCCTTCGGCAACGACGCCGTCGACCCGGACGACAGCGGGACGCAGACCACCTGGATCGCGTACACCGTGCTCAGCGAGACCCTGAAGCGGTTCAAGTCCGGCGAGGACGTCACTGCGCGCAAGGTGGCCCGCTCGCTGAACCAGTCGGAGCCCGTCAAGACCGCCGGCCTGACCCCGGACCTCAGCTGGCGGTACAAGGACATGCGCGCCGTCAGCGGCTTCCCGCGCATGGTGAACGGGCGGGTCACCTTCCAGGTCGTCCAGGCGGGCCGGCTAGTCGGCCAGCAGGGCGAGCAGTCGATGGACATGACGCAGACCCTGGAGCAGGCGCCCCGTGCGGCGTAGGCGCTGCGCGGGGCGGCTCCGGCCTACAGCTGGGACTTGTCCCGCTTGGTGAGGCCGTACTTGCCCGCGATCGCGTTCCACAGGGTCGCGGCCGACTCCTTCGCCTTCGTCGCCTCGCCGCTCGCCCTGTTGCCGTTGGCGGCGTTGCCGGTGTTCCTGGCCTGCCCGTCCTTGCAGCCCTTCTTGTCTCCGGCGGCGTCGTCCGCCCAGGCCGCGTAGCTGTTGTCGGCGGCCGCGGAGGACTGCCAGGCCTTGGTGAGCGAGGCGGTCAGCTTCGCGTTGTCGGGGAGCTGGTCCAGCTTCAGGTCCTGGAGGCGGGTGACGAGCTCCTCGCGCTGGCGGGCGGCGTCGCGCAGGTCGTTCGCCGCCTGGCCGAGGTTGCGGCAGCCCTTGATGTCGTCGACGGCCCGGATCACGGTGGCGCGGCTGTCGTTGCTGTCCGCGAGGACCTTGTCCAGCTGGACGGCCTGGGACCGGGCCGGATCCACGGGCGCCTCGCCGGCCGCCGCGGCCGAGCTGCCGGCGCTCGGCGTCGCGGCCGCCGCGCCGGGGTCGTTGTTCTGCGCCTTGCCGTCGCTGAGCAGCGCGCCGACGCCGAGCCCGACAACGGCCAGGCCGATGACGACGGCGGCGATCACGCCGGGCGGCACGCGCCGGGGCGCCTCCGGCGGGGGCTGGGGCGGCGCGTACTGCGGGTGCTGCTGGAACTGCTGGGGCTGGCCCTGGCCCTGGGGCGGTACGGGCTGCTGCCCGCGCGGCGGAAAGCCGCGCGGCGGCGGCTGTCGCAGCACCGGCTCCTGGACGGGCGGCAGCTGCTGGGTGTGGCCGGCGTCACCGCCTTCCCCGCGGAACAGCGCCTCGAACCCGTCGGTGACGGGCGGGATGTACTGGGTGGCGGCCTCGTCGTGCGCGGTCGCGGCAGGCACCGGCGGAATGTACTGGGTGGCGCCCTCGTCCTGCGCGGGCGCCGCCGGCACGGGCGCGATGTACTGCGTCGCCGCCTCGTGATGCGCGGGCCCCGCCGACGCGGGCGCGGCCGGCACCGGCGCGATGTACTGCGTCGCCGCCTCGTGATGCGCGGGCCCCGCCGACGCGGGCGCGGCCGGCACCGGCGCGATGTACTGCGTCGCCGCCTCGTGA
>NZ_JBEORW010000006.1:0-43916 GCF_040302565.1 Streptomyces sp. NPDC097981 | reverse complement strand
ATGCGCGGGCGCGGCCGGCACGGGCCCCGCCGGCACCGGCGCGATGTACTGCGTCGCCGCCTCGTGATGCGCGGGCGCGGCCGGCACGGGCGGGGCGTACTGCGTCGCCGCCTCCCCCTGCGCGGGCGCGGCCGGCGCCGGCGGAATGTACTGGGTGGCGGCCTCGGGCAGCGGCGGATACCCGTACCCGTGCGGCGCACCCGGCCCCTCGTAGCCCGGTCCCACGACGTGACCGGGCGCCGGATGCCCCGGCACCTGCGGGTACCCGTACCCGGGCGGCGCGGGCTGCCCCGGGGGCTGCGGGTACGCCGGGTCGGGACCCCACGGCGCACCGGCCTGTGGGGCCGCCTGCTGGCCGCTCCCCTGTCCGCTCTCCGTCACCGGGACTCCTTCGCCGACTACTCCGAAATTACGGAACCGTCGGCTCACGCTACCCGGTCGCCCCCTTTCCCCGTCAGGCCCACCCGCCCCGCCGCCCCGGCCGCCGACCGGGCGGCGGCCGGGAGTCGGCTGGGCGTCGGCTGGGCGTCGGCTGGGCGCCTGCTAGGCGACCACCTCCAGTCTGGCGGTGAATTCGCGGGCCGCGGGCTCGTCGCGGTACGGGGCGAGGCGGGTCCGGAAGTCGTCCAGGTACTCCGCGCCACGGTTCGAGCGGAGCCCCGCCAGCAGCTCCGCCGCCTTCGCGGCCGTCTGGCACGCCTGCTCCACCTCCCGCTGCTGCACGTGGGCCGCCGCCAGCAGCAGCAGCCCGATCGCCCGGCGCCTCGCCTTGCCCGCCGGGAGGCCCCGCAGCGCCTCCTCCGCCTGCCTGGCCGCCGCATCCGCCTGGCCCAGGTCCCGGTGGCAGTGCGCCAGCTCGTCCGCGAGGTACGCCTCGTCGAAGTGCCGGATCCACACCGGATCGTCGCCCGACTCCGGCTCCGCCCGCTCCAGCGCGGTCACCGCCCGCGAGGACAGCACCGCCGTCGCCCGGGTGTCTCCCAGCAGGGCGTGCCCGCGCGCCTCGGCCGCGTAGAACATCGCCTCCACCCTCGGGGTGACCTGCCCGCGGGTCCCCTCCTGCGCGGCCCGCGCGAGCTGCGCGATCTCCCGCGGATTGCCGAGTTCCGCCGCGAGGTGGCTCATCGACGCCGCGAGCACGTAGCCCCCGTACGCCCGGTCGCCCGCCGCCTGCGCCAGCCGGAGCGCCTGGATGTAGTAGCGCTGTGCCAATCCCGGCTGCCCGGTGTCCACCGCCATGTAGCCGGCGAGCTCCGTCAGCCGGGCCACCGCCGCGAACAGCGCGCGCCCCACCGGCTCCCGGTACGAACCGCCGATCAGTCCGGACACCACGGAGTTGAGGTAGTGCACGACGACGGGCCGGACGTGCCCGCTGCCGAAGCGGTGGTCGAGGTCCTTGAGGGCCTCGGTGGTCGCCCGGACGGCCTCCACGTCCGGCATCCCGACGCGAGAGCCGCCGCTGCGCGCCACCTGGGCGTCGGCGCCGGTGATCAGCCAGTCGCGGCTCGGTTCGACGAGCGCGGAGGCGGCGACGCTCGACCCGGACAGGAAGTCGCGGCGGCCGACATCGCTCCGCCACAGCTCGCTGACCTGCTCGATGGCGCCGACGACGGTCGGGGAGAACTGGAGGCCGATGCCGGAGGCGAGGTTCTTGCCGTTGGCCATGCCGATCTCGTCGATGGTGACGGTCCGGCCGAGTTTTCGCCCCAGCGCCTCGGCGATGATGCCCGGCGCCCGGCCGCGTGGCTGCTGTCCGCGCAGCCACCGGGCCACGGAGGTCTTGTCGTAGCGGAGATCGAGGCCGTGCTCGGCCCCGCACATGTTGACGCGCCGGGCGAGCCCGGCGTTCGAGCACCCGGCTTCCTGGATGAGCGCCTGCAGCCGTTCATTCGGCTGGCGCGCGACGAGAGGCCTGGCTGCCATGAAAACCCCCAGTAGCCGCGGGTGATCGTTGGAATGATCACTTCCCGCCTGATGTGCGGAGAATCATCCGCTCTGCGTCGTGTCGCTACCCAACTCCGGCGCCCCGACCTCCTACGCGCCCCCACGCGTGCATCAGTGCGCCCCGCGTGCAGGATCAATGCTCCGCCCACCGGCCGGTTTACCCCCGTAACCCCGGGTGACCCCGAGAGTTGTGATGGACGTGGAAGAGACCATCGGAGTCACGGAGACCGCACCCATCCCCAAGCAGCGCGGCGAGCAGCTGCTGGACCAAGCCGTGCGGTACGCGGAAGAACGGCACTGGGACGTCTTCGCCGGCACCTGGCTGGAGTCCGCGGACGGGCGGGAGCTGTGCTCCTGCGGGGAGCAGGACTGCCCGGCGCCCGGTGCGCACCCCACGGTCAAGGACTGGGCGGCACTGGCGACGGGCAGCGCGGTCCAGGTCCGGCGGATCTGGGCGAAGCACCCCGAGGCCTCGATCCTGCTGCCGACGGGCCGGACGTTCGACGCGCTGGACGTGCCGGACTCGGCCGGGTTCCTGGCGCTGGCGCGGCTGGAGCGGATGGAGCACACCCTCGGCCCGGTCGCCCTCACGCCCGACCACCGGATGCTGTTCTTCGTCCTGCCGGGCGCCGGGGCGAAGATGCCGGACCTGGTGCGGGAGCTCGGCTGGTCGCCGGCCTCGCTCGACCTGGCCGCGCGGGGCGAGGGCGAGTACGTGGCCGCCCCGCCCACCCGCTTCGGCGGCCGGGGCTCGGTCCAGTGGGCGCGCCGGCCCACCCCCGCCAACCGGTGGCTGCCCGACACGGAGGAGCTGATCGCGGCACTGGCGTACGCGTGCGGACGCGAGGCCGCGGCGGGCCGGGACCGCCACAGCTCCTGACCCGCGCTGCCGCCGGCCAGGAAGATCGCAGGTCAGGCCAGGGATATTCCTGTACCGAAAGTCATGACATAAGTAACTGCCCCGCCTCTCCCCGCCCTCCTATCGTGAAGAAAGCAGGACCACGGGGAACAGGACGAGAGGCAGACGCATGCCGGACCAGGCACATGCGACGGGTGGGACGGACGGACCGGACGGCGCGCACACCGCGCCGTCCGCCGGACGGGCGGCGGTACGGGTGGAAGGCCTGTGGAAGCGCTTCGGCGAGCAGGTCGCGGTCGCGGGGATCGACCTCGAACTGCCCGCGGGCAAGTTCATCGGCCTGGTCGGCCCGAACGGCGCGGGCAAGACGACGACGCTGTCGATGGTGACCGGGCTGCTGCGCCCGGACATGGGGCGGGTCCTCGTCGCCGGGCACGACGTGTGGAGCGACCCGGTCGAGGTGAAGTCGCGGATCGGCGTACTGCCGGAGGGGCTGCGGCTGTTCGAGCGGCTGTCGGGGCGCGAGTTGCTCGGCTACATGGGCCGGCTGCGCGGACTGCCGGGCGAGGAGACCGACAAGCGGGCGACGCAGCTGCTGGAGGTCCTGGACCTCGCGGGCTCGCAGCACAAGCTGGTCGTGGACTACTCGACGGGCATGCGGAAGAAGATCGGCCTGGCCGCCGCTCTGCTGCACAACCCCGAAGTGCTGTTCCTGGACGAGCCGTTCGAGGGCGTGGACCCGGTGTCGGCACAGACCATCCGCGGGGTGCTGGAACGCTACACCTCCTCCGGCGCCACGGTCGTCTTCTCCTCGCACGTGATGGAGCTGGTCGAGTCGCTGTGCGACTGGGTCGCCGTCATGGCCGCCGGGCGGATCCGCGCCGCGGGCCCGCTGGCCGACGTACGGGGCGACGCGCCCTCGCTGCAGGCCGCGTTCCTGGAGCTGGTCGGCGCGGGCGGGCGCGACGCGGGCGGCTCCCTGGACTGGCTCGGCGGGCAGGCCGCCCGATGAGCACCGCATCCGCCTCCGCTCCGGCGGGAGCCCCGGCCGCGGCCTCGGCCGGGGCTCCCGCGGTCAACCTGACCTCGGTCTTCGTCCGCCTCAAGCTCTCGTTGATACGCAACGGCCTCAAGGGCTCGTCGAAGCGCAAGGCCGCCTACTTCGGCTCGCTGGCGTTCTCCCTGGTGGTGGCGGTCTTCGCGATGCTCGGCCTGGCCGTGCTGCACGGAAACGCGCACGCGGGCACGGCCGTCGTCCTGCTCGCCGCGATCCTTGCGCTCGGCTGGACGTTCATGCCGCTGTTCTTCCCCACCGGGGACGAGACGCTCGACCCGAGCCGGCTGGTCATGCTGCCGCTGCGGCCGCGTCCGCTCGTCCGGGCCCTGCTGGCCTCCTCGCTCGTCGGCATCGGCCCACTGTTCACGGTCTGCCTGGCGGTGGGCTCCGTGGTGGCCGTCGCGCGGGGCGCGGCGGGCATCGTGGCCGCCGTACCGGCCGTACCGCTCCTGCTGCTGGGCTGCGTCGTACTGGCCCGCACGGTGGCCACGGCCAACGTCCGGCTCCTGACCAGCCGCAAGGGGCGTGACCTCGCCCTGCTCAGCGGCCTGCTGATCGCGGTGGGCGCGCAGCTGGCGAACTTCGCGAGCCAGCGCCTGTTCCAGTCGGGCGGCCTGGCCCAGCTGGAGCCGGTCGAGGCCGTGGTGCGGTGGCTGCCGCCCGCGACGGCGATCGGCATGGTGGACTCCGCGAGCAAGGGCTCGTACGGGGTCGCGGCCGCCCAACTGGCCGTGACCGTCCTCGCGCTGGTCCTGCTCCTGCGGTTCTGGGAGCGGAGCCTGACCAGTCTGATGGTCACCCCGGACGGTTCGACGATCGCGGCGGCGAAGCCGTCGGCGAAGCGGGAGGCCGCGGACGGCGTCGGCGTCTGGGCCTTCCTGCCGGCCGGGCGGACGGGCGCGGTCATGCAGCGCACGCTGCGGTACGTGGTCCGCGACCCGAAGACGAAGTCGGCGTGGGTGACGGCCCTGGCGGTCGGCCTGATCGTGCCGGTCTTCAACGCCCTCCAGGGCACGGGTTCGGTGTACCTGGCCTGCTTCGGCGCGGGCATGCTCGGCATCCAGATGTACAACCAGTTCGGGCAGGACACCTCGGCGTTCTGGATGGTCGCGCAGACCATCTCCACTCCGCGCGAGGCGTTCGTGGAGCTGCGCGCCCGCGCGTACGCCCTGGCCCTCGTCACGGTCCCGTACACGCTCCTGGTCACGACGGTCACGGCGGCGCTCGTGCACAACTGGAGCGGCTTCCCGGCAGCGCTCGGGGTGGCCCTGGCGCTGCTCGGCTCGATGCTGTGCACGGGCGCGCTGGCCTCGGCCCGCTTCCCGTACTCGATCCCGACGGACGGCGCCTTCAAGAACGTCGCCCCGGGCCAGGCGGGGCTCGCCTGGGCGGGCATCTTCGGCGGCATGCTCACGTCGGTGGTGATCTGTTCCCCGGTGATCGCCCTGACGATCTACCTCAACGTGGCGGACCACACGTCCCTGACGTGGATCCTGCTCCCACTGGGCACGGCCTGGGGCGCCCTGGCGACCTGGGCGGGCCTGCGCCTGGCGGCGCCGACGGTGG
This sequence comes from Streptomyces sp. NPDC097981, assembly GCF_040302565.1. Taxonomy (NCBI): domain Bacteria; kingdom Bacillati; phylum Actinomycetota; class Actinomycetes; order Kitasatosporales; family Streptomycetaceae; genus Streptomyces; species Streptomyces sp. NPDC097981. Next base: position 38,490 of record NZ_JBEORW010000006.1, on the reverse strand, counting down.
CCGGGAAGCTGCCGGAGATCCTGCTGGCGGTCAGCAAGGGCTGACGGCTCACCTGGCGCTCACGCGTAAGGGCGGGTACTCATTCGCAAAGCAGCGACTGAGTACCCGCCCTCTTGTACGGCCCGCTTGGCTGTGGACGCCGTCAAGGCGTACCGGCTCTGACTCCGTCCAGGAAGGGTTCCAGCGCCGCGCGCCAGGCCGTCGGCTGGTCGTAGTGGAGGTAGTGGCCTGCGTCGGGGATCTCGGCGTAACGGCCGGCCGGGAGGACGCGGACCATCTCCTGGGCCTCCGCGCGGCCGAGCTCGCCGTCGAGCCCGCGGACGACCAGGGTCGGGCACCGGACCTGGGCCAGTTCCTCCCAGTGCGCGTCGTGGACCCAGGTCTCGCGGGCCGTCAGCATCTGGCGGCGGGAGAACAGGGGGCGCCAGCCGTCCGGAGCCTCGTGCATCACCTCGGCGAAGAAGGCGCCGCGGCCGGGGTCGGGGCGTTCCACCCGGGGGTCGTCCTCGCCGAACCAGCGGCGGGCGGCGTCCTGGGTGGGGAAGGGGAGGGGCCAGCGGTGGAACCACTGCTCCCATTCCTGCTGGGAGGCCTCGCCGAGGGCGGAGGCGCGCATGTCGCAGATCACCAGGGCCTCGACCAGGTCCGGGCGGCAGGCGGCCAGCTGCCAGCCGGTGAGGGCGCCCATGGAGTGCCCGATCAGGGTCACGGGGGCCAGTCCGAGCTGCTCGATGACGGCCTCGGCGTCGGCCACGAACGCCTCGCGTGTGTACGGGCCGGCGGCGGGGCGGTCGCTCTGGCCGTGGCCGCGCTGGTCGAGGGCCACGACGCGGCGGCGCTCGGCGAGCCATCGGGCGGTGCCCGCCCAGTGGAAGGCGCGGCCCATCAGGCCGTGGAGTAACAGCACGCAGGGCGCGCCGGGATCAGGGGGCGCGGTGGCGGCGGATTCCCGGAACTCCCAGGCGGCCAGGCGCACACCGTCGGCCCCTGTCACATCGATGCGCTGTACCACGGCAGATGCACCCCCTTCGCTCGCGGCCAGAGTATCGAACCCACATTCGAAAACGGGGTTCTCGCTTTCAACACCGCTCTTTCGAGTGACCTTGCTCAAGGATTGGCCGCCTCTGTCGACGGAGATCCTTTCAACAGGGAGGCGGGCCGCTCGGGGAAGACGGTCCGAGGGGATGACCTTGAGAGCTCGGGGCTCCAGGTCAGCAAAGGGGAGGACCGGTCCCGGCGCCGCAAGGCGCCGGGACCGCCCACATCACCACCCGCGAACGCCGCGTACGTGCGGTCAGCGCTTGGCCACGAACACGTGCGAGGCGACCTCCGCCTCCAGTTCGGCCGCCTCGCCGCCGCTGCCGACCAGCACCCCGCCCGGCGACTCGGTCACGCTGACCACCGACCCGGGCTGCACGCCCGCCCGGCGCAGCGTGTACATCAGCTGGGCGTCCGTCTGGATCGGCTCCCCGATCCGGCGCACGACCACGGTCTTCCCGTCCGGGCCCGGGTCCAGCTCCGACAGGCTGACCATGCCGTCTTCCAGGAACCGGTCGACCTCGGCCTTCTCCCCCAACTCGTCCAGACCCGGGATCGGGTTCCCGTACGGCGACTCCGTCGGGTGGCGCAGCAGCTCCAGCACCCGCCGCTCCACCGCTTCGCTCATCACGTGCTCCCAGCGGCAGGCCTCGGCGTGCACCTGCTCCCACTCCAGGCCGATGACGTCGACGAGCAGGCATTCCGCGAGCCGGTGCTTGCGCATCACGCGCGTCGCCAGCCGCCGCCCCTCCTCCGTCAGCTCCAGGTGACGGTCGGTCGCCACGGCCACCAGGCCGTCCCGCTCCATGCGCGCCACCGTCTGGCTCACCGTCGGACCGCTCTGGTCGAGCCGCTCGGCGATACGGGCGCGCATGGGGACCACGCCTTCCTCTTCCAGCTCGAGGATGGTGCGGAGATACATCTCCGTGGTGTCGATCAGTCCGGACATTCGTGCCCCTCGGATATCGTGCGCTGGCCCTGCCCCCAATTCTGACGCATCACACCGACAACCGTCCCGTGCCGGACGCCAGGCCCCGCCCGGGACACCCCGGGACATCGCCGAGAGATCCCCCGCGACGATTCGCCCCGGGATTGACGTTCGTATTGACACGCCCTTGGTACAGACCGCACGGTGAGCGGCGGACACGGACGAACCCCACCTCTGGAAGGGCCATCGGCGTATGAGCGAGAGCAAGCTGGCCGGTCAGTTCCTCGACGCCGCGATCGGCCTCCTGGAGCGGGTGCGGGACGAGGAGGCCGTGCACCTCGCCGAGGCCGGCTCCGTCATCGCCGACGCCGTCGCCGCCGGGAACCGGCTCTTCGCCTTCGGCGCCGGCCACTCCTCGCTCCCCGCCCAGGACGTGGTCTACCGGGCCGGCGGGCTCGCCCTGATGAACTTCCTCGCCGTCCCCGGCACCGTCGGCATCGACGTCATGCCCGCCACCCTCGGCAGCGCCCTGGAACGGGTCGGCGGCCTCGCCGGGGCCGTCCTCGACAGCAGCCCGGCCGCCGGCGGCGACGTCCTCGTGATCATCTCCCTCTCCGGGCGCAACGCCCTTCCGGTCGAGATGGCCATGAACGCCCGGGCCATCGGCCTGAAGGTGATCGGCGTGACCTCCGTGGCGTACACGGCCGGGACCACGTCGCGGCACGCGTCCGGCACCTTCCTCAAGGACCACTGCGACATCGTCCTCGACAGCAAGATCTCGGTCGGCGACGCCGAGCTGAGCCTCGACGGCATCGACGCGCCGTTCGCGCCCGCCTCCACCGTCGTGACCAGCGCGATCATGCAGGCCGTGATGGCGGCGGCGGCCGGCGAGCTCGCCGCCCGGGGCATCGAGCCCCCGCTGCTGCGCTCGGGCAACGTCGACGGCGGCCACGAGTGGAACGGCCGCGTCCTCCAGGAGTACGGCGACCGGATCTTCTTCCGCCACTGAGACGCGGACTACGCACCCGGCAGCCCCTCGTCGCGGGTCCGGGGGCAGGCCGCCAGATCGAGGTCGGCCGCGACCCTGGCCGCGACCTCCTCCGCGTACACCGCGTCCGCCTGCTCGAAGGCGGCCCGCGACGCACCCCGTACGAAGGTGAGCGCACCCAGGGTCCGCCCGCGGCTGCGCAGCACCGCGCACAGCACGTGCGCCGCGTCCTGCGGCCACTGCCGGTCCCGTGCCCAGTGCTCGGCCGCCTCCCCGCGCGGGACACTGGTGCGCACCGAGCCGATCCGGTCCAGCGCCTGGAGCGCCGGATGCCCCGGCGCGTACCGGGCCGGGATCGGCCCGGCCCCCGCGCCCGGCGGCGGCGACGCGGCCACCCGTACGAGACGGCACCGGTCCGGGTCGGCCGACTGCTCCAGTACGTCGAGCAGCGCGTGCTCCGCGAAGCCGGCGAGGGCGAAGTCCAGTCGTACGGCGGCCGCCTCGGACGGGTCCTCGCACTCGGCGGCCGCCCGGCCCGAGCGGTGCAGCTGGCTGGAGCGGAACCGCAGCTGCGCCGTGTCGAGCGCGGCCTGCCGGGCCTCGGTGATGTCCTGGAACAGCCAGCCGACCCCGAGCGGCACCGGCTCCTCCGCCAGCGGGGACCCCAGCCGCAGGAACCCGGACCGCCAGCACCTGCGCCGTACCCCCTCGGGCGTGCGGACGGACACCCACAGCTCCACGGGCTCCGGCGGGGCCCCTTCGGCGAGCACGTGCTGGAGGGCGCCCTCCAGCTCCTCGACGCCCTGGGCCAGCAGCTCCCCCAGGGGCCGGCCGAGCAGGGCGGTCCGCCCCGACCCGAAGGCGCGGGCGGCATGCGCGTTGACCACGGCCGGGCGCAGGTCCACGTCGACGAGGACCACACCCCACGAGGCGTCGTCCATCAGCGCCTCGCTCAGCGCGATGGACCGCTCCAGGTCGATCTGGGCGTGCACCTCGCTGAAGGCGCAGTACACCCCGGCAGGTTTCCCGTCCGCCCCGGGCACCCCGGCGGACTGGGTCCGTACGAGCACCCGCCCGCCCTCCTTGGTCAGCAGGGCGAACTCGTGCACCTGCCGCCCGGGCACGTCCTGGGCGGCCATGAGCCGCTCCTCGACGTCCTGCGCGTCGGCGGCGCGCACGGCCCAGCCGGCGAAGCCCTTGCGCCCGACCGCCTCGGCGGCCGTCCAGCCGAGGATCCGCTCGGCCTCGCGGTTCCAGTGCGTGATCACGCCGTCGGCGTCGAACGCGCACAAGGCCGCGTCCATCCCGTCCAGCAGCGCTGCGAGCAGATCGTCGGTGGTCTCACTACGTCCGAAGGCACTCACCTGGCACCCCCTGCAGGTGTTCACGTGTGCGGCACGTCAGATCATTCAACTGGAACGTGACGCAGCCCACACCGCATTCCCTGAATCGCCCCGAAATAAATCACTTGAGGACCTCGGGGAGCGGTTCTAGGCTCTGCCGTACACGAGAAGGGAGGTGGTTCCCGAAATGTACGGAAACCGGACGCGTGAGGTGGCTGCGGGCTAAGGGCCCGTCGTCGCACGCACCCAGTGCGGTGCCCGGCGGGATCGCCAGGCGCCAATCCCAAGCAGTCACCCGACCCGCGGGCTCGCCGGTACGTCCGGCCGGCTTCTCTCACTGCAGGAGAGGACCCGAGCCCGCGGGTCGTCTGCGTTCCCCTACGGGGAGAGGCGCTCCAGGCGCCACTTGCCGTCTTCGAGGACGTAGTACAGCCGGTCGTGGAGCCGGTTCTCGTGGCCCTGCCAGAACTCCATCGAGTCCGGGACGATGCGGATGCCGCCCCACTCGGTCGGGACCGGGATCTGCTCGCCCTCGGGGTAGCGCTCCGCGAGTTCCGCGTAGCGGCGGTCGAGCTCGGCGCGGGATGCGATCACCCGGGACTGCTCGCTCGCCCAGGCTCCCAGCTGCGAGCCGTGCGGGCGGGAGCGGAAGTACGCCACCGTCTCGTCGCGGCCGATCCGGGAGGCCGTGCCGGTGACGATGACCTGGCGGGCGATGGGGTGCCAGGGGAAGAGCAGCGCGACGTGCGGGTTCGCGTCGATCTCGCGGCACTTGCGCGAGCCGTAGTTGGTGTAGAAGACGAAGCCCTGTGCGTCGAACTGCTTCAGCAGCACCGTGCGGGAGCTGGGGCGGCCGTCGGGGGTCGCGGTCGAGACGACCATCGCGTTCGGTTCGAACAGGTGCGAGTCGGCGGCCTGCTGGAACCACCGGGCGAACTGCCGCATGGGGTCCGCGGAGAGGCTGTCCTCGTGGACGATCTCCGAGCGGTACTGCTTGCGCATCGTGGCGGGGTCAATGTCCTGATCGGTCACGTGATCCATCCTGCCGCAGGAGTGCTTGCGGCAGTGTGCCGTATGTCACGCTTCCGCCTGCCATCCGGAACCGCCAAAATCTTGGGGCCGGTCCGGAGGTCCCCACACGGGTGACCGACGGCCGTGCCGGGCATCAACGGGGATGACCGCGCCGGACCGCGAGTCACGCCGGGAGCCGCGCGTGTTCGCACTATCTGAGGAGCCGCCTGATGTCCGACTTCGTACCCGGGCTCGAAGGGGTCGTCGCGTTCGAAACGGAGATCGCCGAACCGGACAAGGAAGGCGGATCGCTCCGCTACCGCGGTGTCGACATCGAGGACCTGGTGGGCCACGTGTCCTTCGGGAACGTCTGGGGCCTGCTGGTCGACGGGGCGTTCAACCCCGGCCTGCCCGCCGCCGAGCCCTTCCCGATCCCGGTGCACTCCGGTGACATCCGTGTCGACGTGCAGTCCGCGCTCGCGATGCTCGCCCCCGTGTGGGGTCTGAAACCGCTGCTCGACATCGACGAGCAGACCGCCCGCGACGACCTCGCGCGGGCCGCCGTGATGGCGCTGTCGTACGTCGCCCAGTCCGCGCGCGGACAGGGCCTGCCGATGGTGCCGCAGAGCGAGATCGACAAGGCCGAGTCCGTGGTCGAGCGGTTCATGATCCGCTGGCGGGGCGAGCCGGACCCGAAGCACGTGAAGGCCGTCGACGCGTACTGGACCTCGGCCGCCGAGCACGGGATGAACGCCTCGACGTTCACCGCGCGGGTGATCGCGTCGACCGGTGCCGATGTCGCCGCCGCCCTTTCGGGTGCCGTCGGCGCCATGTCCGGTCCGCTGCACGGCGGTGCGCCGTCCCGCGTCCTCGGCATGATCGAGGAGATCGAGCGCAGCGGCGACGCCGTGGCGTACGTGAAGAAGGCCCTGGACAAGGGCGAGCGGCTGATGGGCTTCGGGCACCGCGTCTACCGGGCCGAGGACCCGCGCGCCCGTGTGCTGCGACGCACCGCCAAGGAGCTGGACGCGCCGCGCTACGAGGTGGCCGCCGCGCTGGAGAAGGCCGCGCTGGAGGAGCTGCACGCGCGCCGCCCCGACCGGGTGCTCGCGACGAACGTGGAGTTCTGGGCCGCGATCATGCTGGACTTCGCGGAGGTCCCGGCACACATGTTCACCTCGATGTTCACCTGCGCCCGGACCGCCGGCTGGTCGGCGCACATCCTGGAGCAGAAGCGCACGGGCCGCCTGGTGCGCCCGTCGGCCCGCTACATCGGTCCGGGCCAGCGCAACCCGCGCGAGATCGACGGCTACGCCGACATCGCCGAGACGGCCTGACCCTTCGCACGCCGGCCACGCCGGGGCGCCGCGTCCCGCAAGGGGTGCGGCGCCCTCGGCGTTGCCGGCCTCAGCCGAGGGTGGCGTCCAGGATCCGGGACCACTGGGCGACCACGCGGGCACGGCGGGCCGTGTCGTCGGTGAGGACGTTGGCCAGGCCGAGGCCGCGGGCCATGTCGAGGAGGCCCTGGACGGTCTCGCGTACGCCAGGGACGGACTCGTCCGCGCCGAGGAGTTCCACGGCGATGCGGTGGGTCTCGCGGCCCACGCGGGCTTCCAGCTCGGTGACCTGGGGGCGCAGCTGTTCCTCGTTGGAGGCGGCGACCCACAGCTGGAGTGCGGCGCGGAAGAGGGCTCCGGTGTAGAGGTCGACGAGGGCCTCGACCACGGTGGGGCGGGCGGCGGGTCCGGCGTGTCCGGCGTGGAAGAGGTCGCGCAGGGCGGCGGAGCGTTCTTCGGCGACGTAGGCGACGGCGGCGGTGAACAGGTCCTCGCGGGTCGGGAAGTGGTACTGGGCGGCGCCGCGGGAGACACCGGCGCGCTCGGCGACGACGGCGACGGTGGAGCCGGCCCAGCCCTGTTCGGCGAGGCAGGAGACGGCCGCCTCCAGGAGGTGGCGGCGGGTGACGCGGCTGCGGGCCTGCTTGGGCCCGGGCTGCGTGTCGGCGGCGGGCCGGGCGTCGGTCACAGGGCCCATGCCGGGTCCCGGCGTTCGAAGCGGGCGGTGATGCCCTCGCGGGCCTCGGCGGAGCCGAAGTACCGGGCGGAGAGCTCCGTGAGCGCGGCGCCGTCCCGGGCGAGGACGGCCCGTACCGGGGCGGTGAGCAGTTCCTTGGTGGCGGCGAGGGCGTCCGGGCCGGCCTTGCGCAGGCCTGCGAGCACGGGGGCGAGGATCCGGTCCACGTCGTCGCCGTGCAGGGTGAGCAGGCCGATGCGGGCGGCTTCGGCGGCGTCGAAGGCTTCGGCGGTCAGGAAGTACCGGGCTGCCGCGCGCGGGTCCAGGCGGGGCAGCAGCGGCGCGGAGATCACGGCGGGGACCACGCCGAGGTGCGTCTCGGTGAAGGCGTACGTGGATGCCGGGCCGGCGGCGGCGATGTCGCAGACGCCGAGGAGGCCGAGGCCGCCCGCCCGGACGTGGCCGGTGACCCGGGCCACGACCGGCTTGGGGAGTTCGGCGATCTCGCGGAGCAGGGCGACGAAGTCGGCGGGGGCGCAGGGGGACTTCAGGTCGGCTCCGGCGCAGAACGTGGTGCCGGTGTGGGTGAGGACGACGGCCCTGGCCTCCGGGTCGGCCGCCGCCGCGGCGAGGGCCGTGCGCAGCTCGCCGACGAGGTCCGTGGAGAGCGCGTTCCGGTTGGCCGGGGAGTCGAGCGTGAGGGTGGTGATGCCACGCGCTCGCGCGGCGCCGACTGGGCGGGTCATGCGGTGTCCTCCGGAGGTTGTGCGGGTGATGCGGATCGTGCGGGCCGCACCGGCAGGCCCGGCAGGCCTTCCGGGCCTGCCGGCCCGGTGCGGCCCGGTGCGGCCCGTCGGCCCCGGGTACCGGCCGTCGCCGCCGGGCGCGCGTGCCCCCGGACGGCTGCCCTGCAGGGCCAGACCCATTGTCCGGGCCTCCCGGTCTGCTGCGGTCCGTGGTGCCGGAGGCCGCCGCGGCCGGGTGCCGCCCGCCGGGCCGGGAGCCACCCGCCACGGCCGGGTGCCGGCAGTCGTGCCCGGGCCGTCCTTCGTGCCCGGAGCCGGCTGTTGGATGCAGCACGGCAGGGCAGGCGGGGCGGCCGTCCGGGAGTGGCCGGCCTAGTACGACTTGGGCAGGCCCAGGGTCTGGTGCGAGACGAAGTTGAGGATCATCTCGCGGCTGACGGGGGCGATGCGGGACACCCGGGAGGCCGTGACGAGGGAGGCCAGTCCGTACTCGCGGGTGAGGCCGTTGCCGCCCAGGGTGTGGACGGACTGGTCCACCGCCTTCACGCAGGCCTCGGCGGCGGCGTACTTGGCCATGTTCGCGGCCTCACCGGCGCCCATGTCGTCGCCGGCGTCGTAGAGGTGGGCGGCTTTCTGCATCATCAGGCGGGCGAGTTCGAGGTCGATGTGGGCGGCGGCGAGGGGGTGGGCGATGGCCTGGTGGGCGCCGATCGGCTCCTTCCAGACCTGGCGGGTCTTCGCGTAGTCGACGGCCTTGGCGAGGGCGTGGCGGCCCATGCCGATGGCGAAGGCGGCGGTCATGATGCGTTCGGGGTTGAGTCCGGCGAAGAGCTGGAGGAGGCCGGCGTCCTCGTCGCCGACGAGGGCTTCGGCGGGCAGCCGGACGTCGTCCAGGACGAGTTCGAACTGCTTCTCGGCGGCCTGGAGTTCCATGTCGATGACCGAGCGGGTGAAGCCGGGGGTGTCACGCTCCACGATGAACAGGCAGGGCTTGAGGCTCCCCGTGCGAGCGTCTTCGGCGCGTCCGACGATGAGGGTGGCGTCGGCGATGTCCACGCCGGAGATGAAGACCTTGCGGCCGGTCAGCACCCACTCGTCGCCGTCGCGGCGGGCGGTGGTGGTGATGCGGTGGGAGTTGGAGCCGGCGTCGGGTTCGGTGATGCCGAAGGCCATGGTGCGGCTGCCGTCGGCGAGACCGGGGAGCCAGGCCTGCTTCTGGGCGTCGGTGCCGAAACGGGAGATGACCGTGCCGCAGATGGCGGGTGAGACGACCATCATCAGCAGGGGGCAGCCGGCGGCGCCGAGTTCTTCGAGGACGATGGAGAGTTCGGCGATGCCGCCGCCTCCGCCGCCGTACTCCTCGGGGAGGTTGACCCCGAGGTAGCCGAGCTTGGCGGCGTCGGCCCACAGTTCGTCGGGGTGTCCGCCCTCGCGGGCGACGCGGGCGAGGTAGTCGCGGCCGTAGCGCTGCCCGAGGGCGGCGACGGCGGCGCGCAGGGCCTGGTGTTCTTCGGTTTCGACAACGGAGCTCATGCGGGCGTTTCCTCCTGGACTACGGCGAGCAGGGCGCCGAATTCGACCTGGTGGCCGAGGGCGGCGTGGAGCGCGGCGAGCGTGCCGGAGGCGGGCGAGACGATGCGGTGCTCCATCTTCATGGCCTCCAGCCAGAGCAGGGGCTGCCCGGCGGTGACGGCGGCGCCGGGGGCGAGGCCCTCGGCGACGCGGACGACGGTGCCGGGCATGGGGGCGAGCAGGGAGCCGGGTTCGGTGCGGTCCTGGGGATCGGCGAACCGGGGGACGGGGGTGAGGGTGTGTGCGCCGAGCGCGGGAGTCCCCCCGCCGAAGGCAGGAGGAGAGTCGACGTAGGTCTCGGCCGCTCCGCCGCCCCCGGTGTTCGATTTGCGTTTCACGTGGAACATCCGGCGGACGCCCTCGACTTCGAGGGTGACGCGCTCGGGATCCGCGGCGAGGACCCGAACGCCGGGGTGGTCCACGAGCTCCGGGGGGCCGCTGCGGGCGGGCCGGTAGCGGACCTCGTACTCGGTGCCGGCCTCCACGTAGCGGCGGATCTGCGGCTGGGAGCGGAGGTTGCGCCACCCTCCGAGGCGGGTGGCGAGCGGGGCGTCCGGGGCCGGGGCGGCGTCCGCGAGGGCGGCGGCGACCGCGGCCAGGGTGGTGGCGCGGGCGGCGTCCGGGGCCGCTTCGGTGAGGGAGTCGAGGTGGCGCTCGTAGAACCCGGTGTCGAGCCGCGCCCCGGTGAAATCCGGGTGCCGCAGGGAGCATACGAGGAGCTCGCGGTTGGTGGTGAGCCCGTGGATGCGGGCTCCGGCCAGGGCGTGGGCGAGGGCGCGGACGGCCTCGGCCCGGGTGGGGGCGTGGGCGACTACCTTGGCGAGCATCGGGTCGTAGTGGACGCCGACGGTGTCCCCCTCGGCGAAGCCGGTGTCCACGCGGACCTCGCCGGGGACGGCGAGGGTGTGCAGGACGCCGGTCTGGGGGCGCCAGTCCCGGGCGGGGTCCTCGGCGTACAGGCGGGCCTCGACGGCGTGACCGGCGGGCGCCGGGGGCGTCAGGGGCAGGGCGGTGCCCTCGGCGATGCGCAGTTGCAGGGCCACGAGGTCGAGGCCGAAGACGGCCTCGGTGACGGGGTGTTCCACCTGGAGGCGGGTGTTCATCTCCAGGAAGTACGGGCGTCCGTCCGCGGCGACGAGGAACTCGACAGTGCCCGCGCCCTGGTAGGAGACCGCGCGGGCGGCGGCCACGGCGGCCTCGTGGAGGGTGGCGCGCAGCGTCTCGGGAAGGCCCGGCGCCGGGGCCTCCTCGATGACCTTCTGGTGGCGCCGCTGGAGGGAGCAGTCGCGGGTGCCGAGCGCCCAGACGGTGCCGTGGGAGTCGGCGAGGATCTGGACCTCGACGTGGCGGCCGCGCTCGACGTAGGGCTCGGCGAAGACCTCGCCGTCGCCGAAGGCGGATCGGGCCTCGGCTGCGGCGGCGTCCAGTTCGGTCTTCAGGTCGTCGAGGTCGCGGACCACGCGCATGCCGCGCCCGCCGCCGCCGGCGGCGGCCTTGAGCAGGAGGGGGAGGTCGGCGGCGGTGGCGCGCGCCGGGTCGACGGGGTCGAGGAGGGGGACTCCGGCGGCGCGCATCAGCGCCTTGGCCCGGGTCTTGGAGGCCATGGCCTCGATCGCCTCGGGCGGCGGGCCGATCCAGGTCAGTCCGGCGGCGATGACCTCGCGGGCGAAGCCGGCGTTCTCGGAGAGGAACCCGTAGCCGGGGTGGACGGCATCGGCACCGGCGGCGAGGGCGGCTTTGATGACGAGGTCGCCGCGCAGGTAGGTGTCGGCGGGTGCGGCGCCGGGGAGGCGTACGGCCGCGTCGGCCTCCCGTACGTGCAGGGCGTCGGCGTCGGGGTCGGAGTGGACGGCGACGGTGGCGAGGCCGAGGGCGCGGGCGGTGCGGAAGACACGGACTGCGATCTCGCCGCGGTTGGCGACCAGGAGGGAGGTCAGGTTCGTCATGTGCGTTCTCACATCCGGAAGACGCCGAAGCCGCCGCGGGCGCCCTCGACGGGGGCGTTGTGGACGGCCGACAGGCACAGGCCGAGGACGGTACGGGTGTCGCGCGGGTCGATGACCCCGTCGTCGTACAGCCGCCCGGACAGGAACATCGGCAGGGACTCGGACTCGATCTGCGCCTCGACGAAGGCGCGCATCCCGGCGTCGGCCTCGTCGTCGTAGGGCTGTCCCTTGGCGGCGGCGGACTGCCGGGCCACGATGGACAGAACACCGGCCAGCTGCTGGGGGCCCATGACGGCGGACTTGGCGCTGGGCCAGGCGAAGAGGAACCGCGGTTCGTAGGCGCGGCCGCACATGCCGTAGTGGCCGGCTCCGTAGCTGGCGCCGATGAGGACGGAGAGGTGGGGGACGCGGGAGTTGGAGACCGCGTTGATCATCATCGAGCCGTGCTTGATGATGCCGCCCTGCTCGTACTCCTTGCCGACCATGTAGCCGGTGGTGTTGTGGAGGAAGAGGAGCGGGATGTCCCGCTGGTTGGCGAGCTGGATGAACTGGGCGGCCTTCTGCGACTCGGCGCTGAACAGGACGCCCTGGGCGTTGGCGAGGATGCCGACCGGGTAGCCGTGGAGGGTGGCCCAGCCGGTGACCAGGCTGGTGCCGTAGAGAGGCTTGAACTCGTCGAAGTCGGATCCGTCGACGATGCGGGCGATGACCTCGCGGGGGTCGAAGGGGGTCTTGAGGTCGGCGGGGACGATGCCGAGGAGTTCCTCCGGGTCGTACTTCGGCTCCTCGGCCCGGGGCGGGGCCGGGTGGGCCCTGCGGTGGTGGAGGCGGGCCACGACCCGGCGGGCCTGGCGGATCGCGTCGTGCTCGTCGAGGGCGTAGTAGTCGGCGAGCCCGGAGGTGCGGGCGTGCATGTCGGCTCCGCCGAGGGACTCGTCGTCGCTCTCCTCGCCGGTGGCCATCTTGACGAGCGGCGGGCCGCCGAGGAACACCTTGGAGCGGTCCTTGATCATGATGGTGTGGTCGGACATCCCGGGGACGTACGCGCCTCCGGCGGTCGAGTTGCCGAAGACGACGGCGACGGTGGGGATGCCGGCGGCGGAGAGCCGGGTCAGGTCGCGGAAGATCGCGCCGCCCGGGATGAAGATCTCCTTCTGGGAGGGGAGGTCGGCGCCGCCGGACTCCACGAGGCTGATGCAGGGCAGGTTGTTCTGGCGGGCGATCTCGTTGGCCCGCAGGGCCTTCTTCAGCGTCCAGGGGTTGGAGGCGCCGCCGCGGACGGTGGGGTCGTTGGCGGTGACCAGGCATTCGACGCCTTCGACCGTGCCGATGCCGGTGACCATGGAGGCGCCGACGGGGTAGTCGCTGCCCCAGGCGGCGAGCGGGGACAGCTCCAGGAACGGGGTGTCCGGGTCGAGGAGCAGTTCGATGCGTTCGCGGGCGAGGAGTTTGCCGCGGTCCTTGTGGCGGGCCGTGTACTTCTCGCCTCCGCCGAGGAGGGCCTTGGCGTGCTCGGCGTCGAGCTCGGCGAGGCGGGCGGTGGCGGCCGCGCGGTGGGCGAGGTACTCGGGGGCGTGGGGGTCCACGGCCGTGGTGAGGCGGGTCATGGGCAGGTCCCCTCCGGGGTGGGCAGGAGGTGGGCGGGGATGTCGATGTGACGGGCGCGCAGCCATTCACCGAGGGCCTTGGCCTGGGGGTCGAAGCGGTGGGCGGAGGCGACGCCGGCGCCGAGGATGCCGGTGACGGTGAAGTTCAGGGCGCGCAGGTTGGGGAGGGCGTGCCGGGTGACGGGCAGCGGGCCCGTCTCGGGGAGCAGCGCCTTGAAGGTGTCCACCGTGAGGGTGGTGTGGAGCCAGGCCCAGGCCTCGTCGGATTCCACCCACACCCCGACGTTGGCGTCGCCGCCCTTGTCGCCGCTGCGGGCGCCGACCACTCTTCCGAGGGGGGCGCGGGTGGTGGCGGCTGCTCCGGCCGGTACTTCCGCCGGTTCGGTCCCTCCCCCGGCTGCCGCCGGGGTTACCCCCGGGTCCTCGGGCGCCGGACGGGCCGAAGCAGGGACGGGGGGGATCGCGAGCCGGGTTGCGTCCGGGAAGACCGCCACGTGGGGGACCGAGGCCGCCGGAACGGCCGCCGACGTGAAGATGCCGTACGGCTGGGCCGGCCCCGGCGGGGAGGTGACGTGGAAGCCCGGATAGCTGGCCAGGGCCAGTTCGATGGCCTCCGAGGTCAGTGCGCGGCCCACCCGGTCGGGTGACGGATCCCGCACCACCAGGCGCAGGAGCGCGCTCGCGGTCTCCTCGGTCGGCGCGTCCTCGTGGTCCGTGCGGGCCAGGGTCCAGTCCGCCGTGGCGACCTGGGACAGGGTGTCGGCCAACTGCGCCCGGACCAGGGCGGCTTTCGCCTCGATGTCCAGGCCGGTCAGGACGAAGGCCACCTCGTTGCGCCAGCCGCCGATGCGGGTCACCCCCACCTTGAGGGTGGGGGGCGGGGGTTCGCCCACGGTCCCCGAGACGGCCACCCGGTCGGCGCCCGCCTGCGTGAGGCGGACCGTGTCCAGGCGGGCCGTGACGTCGGGGCCGAGGTAGCGGGGTCCCTGGGTTTCGTAGAGGAGTTGGGCCGTGACCGTGCCCACGGACACGACTCCGCCGGTACCGGGGTGCTTCGTGATCACCGACGAGCCGTCCTCGGAGATCTCCGCCAGCGGGAAGCCGGGGCGGCGGACGTCGTGGGCCGTGAAGAAGGCGTAGTTGCCGCCGGTCGCCTGGGTTCCGCATTCCAGGACGTGGCCTGCCACCACTGCCCCCGCCAGCCGGTCATAATCGTCCGGCGCCCAGTCGAACCACCAGGCCGCCGGCCCGCTGACCAGGGCCGCGTCGGTGACCCGGCCGGTGACGACCACGTCCGCGCCCGCCCGCAGGCAAGCCGTGATGCCGGCGCCGCCGAGGTAGGCGTTGGCGGTCAGCGCGCCTTCCGCGAACGGCATCAGGTCGTCGCCCTCGACGTGGGCGACCGACAACGGGATCCCGGCCTCGGAGGCGAGCGCGCGGACCGCTTCGGCCAGCCCGGCCGGGTTCAGGCCGCCCGCGTTGGCGACGATCCGCACGCCCCGCTCGTGCGCCAGGGCGAGGCTCTCCTCCAGCTGGCGCAGGAAGGTCTTGGCGTAGCCGAGGTCCGGGTTCTTGAGCCGGTCGCGGCCGAGGATCAGCATGGTCAGCTCGGCGAGGTAGTCGCCGGTCAGCACGTCGAGCGGGCCGCCGGTCAGCATCTCCTCGAAAGCGCTGGAGCGGTCGCCGTAGAACCCGGAGGCGTTGGCGATGCGCAGGGGGCGACGGCCGGTCATCGGGTGGCCCCCGGGGCCCGGCCGGGGCCCGCCGGTCCCGCGAAGGCCTGGGCGATGTCCAGCCAGCGGTCGGCGTCGGGGCCGGTCGCGGTCAGGTCCAGGTCCATGCGGTGGGCCCGCTGGGTCACCAGGAGGCAGAAGTCGAGCGCCGGGCCGGTGATCCGGTCCGCCGCGTCCTGCGGCCCGTAGGTCCAGGGCTCGCCGCCGTCCGGGGGCAGGAGTTCCACCCTGAACTCCGCGGCGGGCGCGGGCAGTCCCCGTACGGCGAACGCGTAGTCGCGGGCCCGTACGCCGATCCGGGCGACGTGCCGCAGCCGGGCGGTCGGGGTGCGGCGCACACCGAGGGCGTCCGCGACGTCCTGGCCGTGGGCCCAGGTCTCCATCAGGCGGGCGCTCGCCATGGAGGCGGCTTTCATCGGCGGCCCGTACCAGGGGAAGCGGCCGTCGGGCGAGGCCGCGGCGAGCGCCTCGTCGAGGGCCTTGCGGCCGGCCCGCCAGCGGGCCAGCAGCTCGGCGGGTGGCAGTGCGGCGCCCTGTGCCGCGCCCTCGTCCACGAAGGAGTCGGGGGACTTGACCGCTTCCTCGACCAGGGCGGCGAAGCCCTCGGCGTCGGTGAGGGAGACCAGCGCGGCCCGGTCGGTCCAATGCAGGTGGGCGATCTGGTGGGCGACGGTCCAGCCGCTCGCGGGGGTGGGCGCGGCCCAGCCGGCGCCGGGCAGGTCCCGCACCAGGGTTTCGAGTTCGAGGCCTTCCTCGCGCAGATCGGCGAAAACGGCGACAGCTGACGGATCGAGCACGGCGGGCTCCCCTTTCGGCGTGAGGGGAAGACTGGCAGCCTCAAGCAAAACAATCAAGCATGCTTGCATGATTTGGTCATCGGACATTGCCTTCACGCCATCGGCCTCAACTGGGGGACGACAAGGGGTATTTGGCATCCGGCACCGCACCCGGCAGGTCCGGGGACGGTGCGTCCGCCTGCCGCCGAGGGGCGATTCAGGCCGTACGCCGGAAAGCGGCGAAACATCACCGGATGTCGCATCGATACTGAACGCTTCGTCCCCCGCTCCGGGCCCAGAGCGCGCGCACCCACGTTCATGTCACCCGACGAACGTCACTCGACGAAGAGGATGGACCGAAGTGATCTCAGCCGCCTTCTCCCTCTATCCCGAACTCGACGCGACCGCCCTCACCGCCTTCGTCGCCGCGCTCGAAAGCGGCGACGTCACCGGCCTCGCCCCGGCCCGCGCCGCCGAGGTCGCCGACGTCCGGTCCGTCGCCGTCTTCAGCCGCGTCAAGGTCGCCGGCGCCGACGGGGACCTGCTCGACGCCGCGCTGTGGCGGCACCACGGGGCCCAGCCGCGGCCGGTGATCGTGATGCCCTCGCCGTGGACGCACCACGGCTGGCTTCCGTACGTGATCCAGGCCAGCGTCTTTGCGGCCCGCGGCTACAACGTCCTCGCCTACAGCGCCCGCGGCTTCGGCGGCTCCGAGGGCCAGGTCGACGTGGCCGGCCCGTTGGATGTCGCCGACGGCAGCCGCGCCCTGGACCACGTCATCGAGCGCACCGCCGGCCCGGTCACCAGGATCGGCTTCCTGGGGGACTCGTACGGCTCGGGCATCAGCCAGCTCGTCGCCGCGCACGACACGCGCGTCGACGCCGTGGTCGCGCTCAGCACCTGGGGCGACCTCGGCGAGGCGTTCTACGAGAACCGGACCCGGCACGTGGCCGCCGTGCAGGCACTGCTCAAGGCGGCCGCGAAGGCCCGGCTGAGCCCGCAGACCCAGAGCGTGTTCGAGAACGTCCTCGCGGGCCGCGACATCCGGGGCACCCTGCGCTGGGCCGAGCAGCGCTCGCCGTTCAGCCACATCAAGGAGCTCAACCGGCGCCAGGTCCCCGTCTACTTCTCGCACGCCTGGCACGAAACGCTCTTCCCGGGCAACCAGACCCTGAAGATGTTCAACGAGCTCACCGGCCCCAAGCGCCTCGACCTCTCCGTCGGCGACCACTCCGGCCCCGAGATGACGGGCATGACCGGCCTGCCCAACCGGATCTGGACGAACGCCCACCGCTGGTTCGACCACCACCTCAAGGGGATCGACAACGGCATCGCCGCCGAGGGCCAGATACTCGGCGAGGTCATGTGGGGCCAGGGCCTGGAACCCCGCCCCACCTGGCACTCCATCACCGAACAGGTGCGCCGGCTGCACCTGGCGGGCGGCGGGGAGCTCGCCGACGGGCCCGAGGCCGGCTGGAGCGCGACCGTCCTGTGCGGGGTGGACACCCCGGCGACCGTCGCCGACGAGATCGTGCGGTCCGGGTACGACGAGATCGCGGGCCGCCCGAAGACCTACCGGACCGGCGACATCGACCGCACCGTCGCCGCGGTCTGGGCCGCGGACCCGGAGGCCGAGACCGCGCGGCTGCGCGGCACACCCCGGCTGCGTGTCACGTACCGGGCCGCGAACGCCAAGTCGTCGTTCGTCGCGTACCTGCTCGATGCGGCCCCCGACGGGACGGCGCACATCGTCACGCACGCCCCGTTCTCCGACCTCGACTCGCCACCCGACAGCCTGGTCAGCGCCGACATAGAGCTCCAGGCGACGGCGTACGACGTCCCGCGCGGCCACCGGCTGATGCTGGTGATCGACGCCCGCGACCCGTTCTACGCGGACGCCAACCTGCCCCGCGCGACGCTGGCCTTCACCTCCCCGGAGGCCACGCCGTCGTATCTGGACCTGCCGCTGGGCTGATGCCCCGGCGGGTCCCCCGTGCGCCCCTCCCCGCCGACCCCCCGTTACCGGCGGGGAGGGGCGCACGGCATCAGGAGACCTGCGGGGTGCGCCGCCACGGGCTACTTCACCCCGCCCTTCGGCACGGACCGCCGGGCGGACGGGGCCGGCACGGAGGTCGACCCGTACGACCGCAGCGCGCCGGTCGGGCGGGGCGAGTCCTCCGGCGACGGGCGTGGGAGGGCAACGCGGTCCTGGTGCATCGAGCGCGCCGAGTCGGCCACGTCCGGTAAAGGCGGCATCGGTTGCGCCGGACGGTTCCGCGCTCGACGGCCGGATGCCATGCTCACCGGCCGAACACTCCCCCGACATCCTGTGTCAGTGAAATCCAGCCGACTCCTGTCGATCCTGCTGCTGCTCCAGACCCGGGGGCGGATGACCGCCGCCGAGCTCGCGCAGGAGCTGGAGGTGTCCGTCCGTACGGTCTACCGCGACGCGGAGGCGCTGGCCGAGGCGGGCGTCCCGCTGTACGCGGACGCCGGCCACAGCGGCGGCTACCGGCTGCTCGACGGCTACCGGACCCGGCTGACCGGACTGAACACGGGTGAGGCGGAGGCGCTGTTCCTGACCGGGATGCCGGGTCCCGCCGCGGAGCTCGGCCTCGGGCAGGCCCTGTCGGCCGCCCAGCTGAAGCTGCGGGCGGCCCTGCCCGCGGAACTGCGGGAGCAGGCGGACCGGATGAGGCTGCGGTTCCACCTGGATGCGCCGGGGTGGTACGCGGAGCACGAGGAGACCCCGTACCTGGCGCAGGTCGCCGACGCGGTGTGGCGCGGGCGGGTGATCGAGGTCCGCTACCGGCGGTGGAAGGAGCCGCAGGAGGTGGACCGGCGGCTCGAACCGTACGGGCTCGTCCTGAAGGCGGGGCGCTGGTACCTGGTGGCGGCGCCGGCCGGGCCCGAGGGGCCTGCGCAGCCGCGGACGTACCGGGTGGACCAGATCCTGGCGGTCCGCGAGACCGCGCAGGAGTGCGGGCTGCCGGAGGGCTTCGAGCTGGCGGCGCACTGGCGCAGGGCACAGGAGGAGTTCCATGCGCGGCTCCATCCGGAGGAGGCGCTGGTACGGCTCTCCCCGCGGGGCGCCGCGCGGCTGACGGGGGCCCAGGCCCGGGCCCTGGCCGCCTGCGGCGTCCCGGACCCCGAGCTGGCGGGGTGGACCCGCGCGGCCCTGCCGGTCGAGTCGCCGGAGCAGGCGGAGGAACAGTTCCTGTCCCTGGGGCCGGAGGCCGAGGTCCTCTCCCCGCCCGCCCTCCGGTCTCGCATCCGCGCCACCCTTGCGGCAATGACATCCCGCTACGCCTGAGGCTTCAGGCGGCGGAAGCGCAGGCAGGCCTTGCCCCGGCGGGCCTCCGGCGCCTCGGCCGGCTACGTGCCGACCGCGTCCGCCGGCATCACGACCGCCTTCCGGGTCTGGGAGCGGACCGCGCCCATGCTCGCCCCGATGACCAGCGCGATCGCCAGCGCGTCCAGCGCCGACATCGCCTGGTTCAGGATCAGGAACCCGGCCGTGGCCGCGATCGCCGGTTCCAGGCTCATCAGGATCGCGAAGGTCGGCGCGGGGAGGCGGCGCAGCGCCAGGAGTTCCAGCGTGTACGGCAGGACGGAGGAGAGGACGGCGACACCGGCCCCCAGCGCCAGCGTGCTCGGCACCAGGAGGGCGGAACCCGCCTGGATCACACCCAGCGGCAGCGAGAGCACCGCCGCCACCGTCATGGCCAGGGCCAGGCCGTCCGCCTGCGGGAAGCGGCGGCCCGTCCGCGCGCTGAACACGATGTACGCCGCCCACATCCCGCCCGCTCCGAGCGCGAAGGCCGCGCCGAGGAGGTCGAGGCCGCCGAAGCCGCCGCCACCGCCGTGGCCGGCCAGCAGGACGACACCGGCCAGGGCCAGGCCGGCCCACAGCAGGCTGACCAGGCGGCGCGAGACGACGACCGAGAGGACGAGGGGACCCAGCACTTCGAGGGTGACGGCCGGGCCGAGCGGGATCCGGTCGATGGACTGGTAGAAGAGCCCGTTCATGGCGGCCATCGCCACACCGAAGGCGACGACGGTGCCCCAGTCCGCCGCCGCGTACCCGCGCAGCCTCGGGCGGCACAGGACCAGCAGGACCAGCGCGGCGGCCGCGAGCCGCAGCGTGACCACGCCCGCCGCACCCGCCCCCGGCATGATCATGACCGCGAGGGCGGCGCCGAACTGCACCGAGATCCCCGCGGCGATGACCAGCGCGACCGGACCGAAGCGGCCCGAACCGGCGGCGGCCGGCGGCGCGGAAGCGGGAGCGGGGGTGGAGACGGGAGCAGGGGTGGAGGGTACGGACGAGGGCACGGGCATGAATCCAGACTAAGGGGTACGTAAGGACCCACCAGCCATGTTTTGCCTTACAGGCCTTCCGCCAGCAGCTCGGCCAGGTGGCGGGCCCGGCTCCCGTCGGAGAGCTGGGCGATCTGGGTCCGGCACGAGAACCCGTCGGCCAGGACCGCGGCCCCGGCCGGGGCCGCGCGCAGGGCGGGCAGCAGCTGTTCCTCCGCGCAGGCCACGGACACCGCGTGGTGGCCCGGCTCGAAGCCGAAGTTCCCGGCGAGGCCGCAGCAGCCGCCGCTGAGCTCGCCGCTCAGACCGGCCCGCTCGCGCAGCCGGCGGTCCGCCGCGTCGCCGAGGACGGCGTGCTGGTGGCAGTGGGTCTGGCCGACGGCCGGGCGGTCCAGGCGGGGCGGCTGCCAGTGCGGGGCGTACTCCTCCAGGGTCTCGGCGAAGGTCCGGACGGCCCCGGCGAGGCGCTCCGCGCGGGGGTCGCCGGGAAGGAGGGCGGGCAGGTCGGTGCGCAGGGCCGCGGCGCAGCTGGGTTCGAGGACGAGGACGGGGTCCGGTACGTCGCCGACGGCGTCGAGGGTGCGGCGCAGGACCGTACGGGCCCGGTCGAGGCGGCCGGTGGAGAGGTAGGTCAGACCGCAGCAGACCCCCGCCGGGGCGACGGACACGCCGAACCCGGCGGCCTCCAACACGCGGACCGCCGCCCGCCCCGTCTGCGGGGACAGGTACTCGGTGAACGTGTCCGGCCACACCATCACCCGGCCCGCATCCGCAGCCCCGGGCGCATCGCGGCGGGTGGTGCGCCACCAGCGGGTGAACGGCACCCGCGCCAGCGGGGGCAGCGGGCGCTCCCTCGCCAGGCCCGGCAGGGGCAGGCGGCGGGCTGCCGCGTTGACCGGGCCCGCGGCCCGGAGCGCGGCGATCAGGCGGAGCCAGCCCGGCAGGCCGCCCAGGACGTAATGGGCCGCCGGGCGGATGCGGCCCGCCCAGTGGCGGTGGAGGAACTCCGCCTTGTACGAGGCCATGTCCACGCCCACCGGGCAGTCGCTGCGGCAGCCCTTGCAGGCCAGGCACAGGTCCAGCGCCTCGGCGACCTCCGCCGAACGCCAGCCGTCCGCCACGACCTCCCCGGCCAGCATCTCGTGCAGCAGCCTGGCCCGGCCGCGCGTGGAATGCCGTTCCTCCCCCGTGACCCGGTAGGACGGGCACATCACCCCCGGCCCGCCCACCTCCGTGGACCGGCATTTCGCGACGCCGACGCAGCGTGCGACCTCCCCGGCGAAGGCCGTCGCCGGCAGCACCGCGAAGCGGAGGTTCTCGTCCAGCCGGGCCGGGCGGACCAGCATCCCGGGGTTCATGCCGCCTGCCGGGTCCCACACGTCCTTGTACGCGCCGAAGAGCCGGATGACCTCCTCGCCGTACATCCTCGGCAGGAGTTCGGCCCGCGCCTGGCCGTCGCCGTGCTCGCCCGACAGGGAACCTCCGTGGGAGACCACCAGGTCGGCCAGGTCCGAGGAGAACTCCCGGAACCGGCCGATCCCCGCCTGCGACGCCAGGTCGAAGTCGATCCGTACGTGGACGCAGCCCTCGCCGAAGTGGCCGTACGGGGTTCCGCGCAGCCCGTGGGCCGCCAGCAGGGCGCGGAACTCCCGCAGGTACGCGCCCAGCCGGGCCGGCGGCACCGCGCAGTCCTCCCACCCCGGCCAGGCCATGCCCCCGTCGGGCATCCGCGTCGCCGTGCCCGCCGCGTCCTCGCGGATCCGCCACAGCGCCCGCTGCCCCGCCGGGTCCGCGACCAGCAGGGAGTCCACCGCGTCGGCGGCCCGTACGAGGGACCGGGCGGCGCCCTCGTCCGGCATCTCGACGAACAGCCAGGCGCCGCCGCGCGGCAGCCCGGCCGCGCCCCGGACCAGGTCCTGTGCCATGCCCTCCACGGTCAGCGGCCCGAACCCCAGCAGGCCCGCCGCCGCATCCGCGGCCGCGCTCTCGTCCGCGTAGCCGAGGACCGCGAGCGCCGGCGCGCGCGGCGCCTCCACCAGGCGGACGACCGCCTCGGTCACCACCCCGAGCGTGCCCTCGCTCCCGCAGAAGGCCCGGGCCACCTCCACGCCCCGCTCGGGCAGCAGCGCGTCCAGCCCGCCGTAGCCGGAGATCCGGCGCGAGAATCCCCCGGCCATGCCCGTACGCAGCACGGCCAGGTTCTGCGACACCAGATCGCGCAGTCCGGCCGGCGCTCCCGTCCAGCCCGTGCCGAGCCGGTACGACGCGCCCCCGTACGCCGCGACCGCCAGCTCCGTCACGTTGTCCGCGGTGGTCCCCCAGGCCACCGAGTGGGCCCCGCACGCGTTGTTGCCGATCATGCCGCCGAGCGTGCAGCGGGAGTGGGTGGAGGGGTCGGGGCCGAAGGTCAGCCCGTACGGGCGGGCCGCGGCGCGCAGCCGGTCGAGTACGAGGCCCGGCTGGACCACGGCGGTGCGTGCGGCCGGGTCGAGGGAGACCAGGGCGTTCATGTGGCGGGTCAGGTCCAGCACCACGCCGGTGCCCGTGGCCTGCCCGGCGATGGAGGTGCCGCCGCCGCGCGGTACGACCGGGACGCCGGCGTCCGCGCAGATCCGCAGCGCGGCCGCCACGTCCCCGGCGTCGCGCGGGGCGACCACGCCGACCGGGACGCGCCGGTAGTTCGAGGCGTCCATCGTCGCGAGGGCGCGTACCGCGGTCCCGAAGTCCACCTCCCCGCGCAGGTTTTCCCGCAATGTCCGTTCGAGTTCCCCGGGTGACGTCACGGTCCCACCCTCCCACCGGTGGGACTCGTCTCATCGGGTGGACGCGCCTCCAAGGCGTGGACCAGGACCGGATACGCTCCGCTCGTGGCTGAGATCCAGATTCCCGCTGACATCAAGCCCGCCGACGGACGTTTCGGCGCGGGCCCCTCCAAGGTGCGGATCGAGGCGCTGGACGCCCTCGCCGCCACCGGTACCTCCCTGCTCGGAACCTCACACCGCCAGGCCCCGGTCAAGAACCTGGTCGGCTCGGTGCGCCAGGGCATCCGGGACCTCTTCTCCCTCCCCGAGGGCTACGAGGTGATCCTGGGCAACGGCGGCTCCACCGCCTTCTGGGACATCGCGACGGCGGGTCTCATCGAGCGGAAGTCGCAGCACCTCACGTTCGGCGAGTTCTCGTCCAAGTTCGCCAAGGCCGCGAAGCTCGCGCCGTGGCTGGACGAGCCGACCGTGATCTCCTCCGAGCCGGGCACGCACCCCGAGCCGGTGGCCGAGGCGGGCGTCGACGTGTACGCGTACACGCACAACGAGACCTCGACGGGTGTGGCGGCGCCGGTCAAGCGCGTCGCGGGCGCCGACGCCGGGTCCCTCGTCCTGGTGGACGCCACCTCGGGCGCCGGCGGTCTGCCGGTGGACATCACCGAGAGCGACGTCTACTACTTCGCCCCGCAGAAGTCCTTCGCCTCCGAAGGCGGCCTGTGGCTGGCGGCGTTCTCCCCGGCGGCCCTGGAGCGTGCGGCGCGCGTCCACGCGTCCGGCCGGCACATCCCGGAGTTCTTCTCGCTGCCGACGGCGATCGACAACTCGCTGAAGAACCAGACGTACAACACCCCGGCGCTGTCCACCCTCTTCCTGCTGAACCAGCAGCTGGAGTGGATGAACGGCCAGGGCGGCCTGGAGTTCACCACCGGCCGTACGGCCGCCAGCGCGCGCCACCTGTACGGCTGGGCGGAGGCGTCGAAGTACGCGACCCCGTTCGTCGTGGACGCCGACAAGCGCTCCGCCGTCATCGGCACGATCGACTTCTCGGACGACATCGACGCGGCCGCCGTCGCCAAGGTGCTGCGCGCCAACGGCATCGTGGACACCGAGCCGTACCGCAAGCTCGGCCGCAACCAGCTGCGCATCGCGATGTTCCCGGCGATCGACCCGGCGGACGTGCAGGCGCTGACCGCCTGCATCGACTACGTGATCGAGAAGATCTGACCCCGACGCGGGCCTGCAGAGCCCCCGGTGACCTCCTCGGGTCGCCGGGGGTTCGGCCGTTGCGGGGCGCCCCTCCGCGGCCTGCGGCGCCGGCCCGTCAGCGCGGCGGGCGGGTGGGCCCGGCCGCCCCGGCCGCCGGGTCCCGCACGCGATACCTTCAGGGCCCCGGTATTCGGTGAATGCAGTACAGCTTGGAGGCAGCGGCGTGAGCGTGCGAGTGACGGCGGCCCAGGGCGGCGTGGACCCCTTCGGCACGGCCCGGCTGCGGCGCGGGGTGCTCGACGCCTGGGGCGCGGGCCCGGCCCGCTTCCGCGAGGACGCCAACGCCGAGGAGGACCTGGCTCTCGGCGGCTACCGCGACCGGCTCGTCGTCGAGCTGGCGCAGAACGCCGCCGACGCCGCAGCCCGGGCCCGGGTGCCCGGCCGGATGCGGCTCACCCTGCACCCCGGTGAAGGCGGGCACGCGGTGCTGGCCGTCGCCAACACCGGTGCCCCGCTGGACGCGACGGGCGTGGAGTCGCTCAGCACCCTGCGCGCCTCCGCGAAGCGGGAGTCCACCGGTTCGGGTGACACCGTGGGCCGCTTCGGTGTCGGCTTCGCGGCCGTCCTCGCGGTGTCCGACGAGCCCGCCGTGCTCGGCCGCCACGGCGGTGTCCGCTGGTCGCTGGCCGAGGCCCGTGAACTGGCCCGCGGCGCCGCCAACGGCAGTCCCGGCCTCGGCGACGAGCTGCGCCGCCGCGACGGGCACGTCCCGCTGCTGCGGCTGCCGCTGCCCGCCGAGGGCACCGCCCCCAACGGGTACGACACCGTGGTCGTCCTCCCGCTGCGCGACGCCGCCGCGGAGGCCTTGGTGCAGCGGCTGCTGGCCGGCATCGACGACGCGCTGCTGCTCACCCTGCCCGGGCTGCGGGAGATCGTCGTGGAGACCCCGGCCGAGGGCATCCGTACGCTGCTGCGCCGCACCGACGGCCCGTACACCGTCGTCGAGGACTCGGCCGGGGGCGCCGGCGGCGAGACCCGGCGCTGGCGCACCGTCCGCCACAGCGGCCCCATCGCGCCGGCGCTGCTCGCCGACCGGCCGGTGGAGGAGCGGCTGCGGCCGACCTGGACGGTGTCCTGGTCCGTGCCCGTGGACGCCGAAGGTGCTCCGCTGTACCCGGCCACGGCGCCCGTGGTGCACGCCCCGACCCCGACCGACGAGCCGCTGGGCATCCCCGCCCTGCTCATCGCGACGCTGCCGCTGGACACCGCCCGCCGGCACCCCGCGCCGGGCCCGCTGACCGACTTCCTGGTGGAGCGCGCCGCCGACGCGTACGCCGAACTGCTCGGCGGCTGGGAGCCGGTGGGCACCGGGCTGGTGGACCTCGTACCCGGTCCGCTCGGCAAGGGCGAGCTGGACGGGGCGCTGCGCGCCGCCGTGCTCGGGCGGCTGCCCCGGACCGCGTTCCTCGCCCCGGCGGCCCCCGGCGAGGACCCGCAGGAGCGGGCCGCCCTGCGCCCCTTCGAGGCCGAGGTGGTGGAGGGCGCGGGCGCCGACACCGTACGGGTCCTCGCCGAGGTCCTGCCGACCCTGCTCCCCGCCGGGCTGGAGCGCCGGCCCGAGCTGCGCACGCTGGGCGTGGGCCGGCTGCCGCTGGGCGACGCCATCGAGCGGATCGCGGGCATCGCGCGCACCCCGGAGTGGTGGCACCGGCTGTACGACACCCTGGCGGGGGTGGATCCGGACCGGCTCTCGGGCCTGCCGGTGCCGCTGGCCGACGGGCGGACCACGATCGGCCCGCGGCACGTGCTGCTGCCCGGCGCGGACACCCCGAAGGACTTGGCCCGGATGGGGCTGAAGGTGGCCCACCCGGACGCGGCGCACCCGCTGCTGGAGCGGCTGGGGGCGCTCCCGGCCACGCCCCGCGCGGTCCTGACGACCCCGCAGGTACGGGCCGCGGTGGCCGCCTCCCTCGACGCGGGGGAGGTCTGGGACGAGGACGCCCTCGATGCCGACGAGCTGGCCGAGGTGGTCCTCGGCCTGGTCCGCGACGCCGACCTGGGGCCGGGCGACGAGCCGTGGCTGGGCGCGCTGGCGCTCCCCGACGAGGACGGGGAGCTCACGCCCGCGGGCGAGCTGCTGCTGCCCGGCTCGCCGCTGGCCTCGGTGATCCGCGAGGACGAAGTCCCGTACGTGGACGGCGAACTGGCCGCCCGGTGGGGCGCCCAGCCGCTGACCGCCTGCGGGGTGCTGGCCACGTTCCAGCTGGTCCGCGCCACCGACTTGGTCCTCGACCCGGACGAACTGGAGCCGCGCGACGGGGACTTCGCCGAGCCCGACGACGCGGGCCTGCTGGACGCGGTCGACGTGTGGTGCGAGGACGTACTGGACCAGCTCCCGGACACCCCGCTGCCGCCGGTGGCGACCGAGCTGGTGGCCGTACGCGATCTCGACCTGGTCGACGACGACTGCTGGCCCCAGGCCCTGGCCATGCTCGCGCAGCCCCCGCTGCGCGACGCGCTGACGCAGCCCGTACGGGTCCTGCTGCCGGACGGCACCACGCAGTCGGTGCGCCCGTACACGGCCTGGTGGCTGCGCGACCACCCGGTGCTCGACGGCCGCCGCCCGGCGGGTCTGCGCGCGGCGGGCGGCGACCCGCTGCTGGAGGGCCTCTACACGTCGGCGGACGCCACGGGCTTCGAGGACGAGCAGGTCCTGCGGGCGCTGGGCGTCCGCACGACCGTGTCGGCCCTGCTGGACGAACCGGGCGGCGCCGCCGAGCTCCTGGGCCGGCTCGCCGACGGGGACCGCGAGGTGTCGGACCGCCGGCTGCACGCCCTGTACGGGGCCCTGGCCGATCTGGACCCCGAGCAGGTCACGCTCCCGGACGAGCTGCGCGCGGTGGTGGACGGCGAGGTCCGCGTGGTGGACGCGGCCGACGCGGTGATCGCGGACGCCCCGGACCTGCTGCCGCTGACAGAGGGCCTGCCGCTGCTGCCGGTGGCCCCGGCCCGCGCGGCGGACCTGGCGGAGCTGCTCCAGGTCCGCCGGCTGTCGGAGACGGTCCCGGCGGAGGTGAGCACCCCGGGCGAGGAGCACGAGGTCCCGGATTCGGTGCGGGTGCTGCTCGGCCCGGGCACCCCGCGGACGTACCTGGAGCACGAGGAGCTGGTGGCGGGCGGCGTGGAGCTGGACTGGCGCGTCACCGGGGACGGCGTCCTGCACGCCTCGACCCTGGAGGGCGTGGCGGCGGGCCTGGCCTGGTCGGCCGGTCAGTGGCCCCGCCGCTTCGAGGTGGCGGCCCTGCTGGAGGACCCCTCCCGTACGGCGGAGCTGGCCCGCGACCGCTGGTTCGACTGAAGCGGTCCTCCCCCGCCGGGTCCCGGGGACCCGGCGGGGGAGGACACTGCGTCCTGCCCGGCCGTCCTCAAGCACTTTCCGGCCGCCCCGCGGCGCAGTCGGGACGTCCCGGGACGCAGCGAAGCCCGTGCGGTGCTACGCCGGGAACTTCCGGTCGACCCAGCGGAAGGTGAACTCGATCAGGGCCGAGGCCGCCGCCGCGATGGCGACGGCCGTCCACGGCATCTCGGTGCCCACCAGCTTCAGCTCGAAGAAGTCCTGGAGCCACGGGACGATCAGGACGATCAGGAAGGCCCCGCCCATCGCGGCGACCAGGACCACCCGCCACCACGTGTACGGGCGGGCGATGATCGCCAGGACCCACATCGAGGTCAGGAACAGCGTCAGCGTCGCCGCGCTCGTCTCGGCCTCCAGGGCCTCCGGTCCGGTGTAGTGGTGGCGGGCGATCAGGTACGTCACGAAGGTGGCCACCGCCGCGATCGCGCCGCCCGGGATCGCGTACCGCATCACCCTCCGCACGAAGTGCGGCTTCGCGCGTTCCTTGTTCGGGGCCAGGGCCAGGAAGAAGGCCGGGATGCCGATGGTGAGGGTCGACAGCAGTGTCAGGTGGCGCGGCAGGAAGGGGTACTCCACCTGCGAGCAGACCACCAGGACGGCCAGCAGCACCGAGTAGACGGTCTTGGTCAGGAAGAGGGTGGCGACCCGGGTGATGTTGCCGATGACGCGGCGGCCCTCGGCGACCACCGAGGGGAGGGTGGCGAAGCTGTTGTTCAGGAGGACGATCTGGGCCACCGCCCTCGTCGCCTCCGAGCCCGAGCCCATGCTCACGCCGATGTCCGCGTCCTTGAGCGCGAGCACGTCGTTGACGCCGTCGCCCGTCATCGCGACGGTGTGGCCCGTGGACTGCAGTGCGCCGACCATGTCGCGCTTCTGCTGCGGGCTGACGCGCCCGAAGACGGCGTTCTCGTCGAGGGCCCTGGCCAGGTCGGCCTGCTCGGCCGGCAGCCTCCGCGCGTCGACCGTATTCTCGGCGCCCGGCAGGCCGAGCTTGGCGGCCACGGCGCCGACGGAGACCGCGTTGTCGCCGGAGATGACCTTCGCGTGCACCTTCTGGTCGTCGAAGTAGCGCAGGGTGTCGGCGGCTTCGGGGCGCAGCCTCTGTTCCAGGACGACCAGGGCGGTCGGCCTGGCCCCGGCCCCGACGGCCGGGTCGTCGAGCTCGCGCGCGGCCCTGGCGAGCAGCAGGACGCGCAGGCCCTGCTCGTTGAGGTCGTTGATCTCGTCGAGGGCCGGGTCGCCGGCCGGGAGGAGGACGTCGGGGGCGCCGAGCAGCCAGGTGCTGTTCTCGCCGTCGCCCTCGCTGAAGCTGGCGCCGCTGTACTTGCGGGCGGAGGAGAAGGGCAGGGACTCGGTGCAGCGCCACTCGGCGCTGTCCGGGTAGGCGTCGATGATCGCCTGGAGGCTGGCGTTGGGGCGCGGGTCGGACTCGCCGAGCGCGCCGAGCACCTTCTTGACGTACGCGGGCTCCGCGCCGCCGAGCTGGCGGAGCTCGGTGACGTCCATGCCGCCCTCGGTGAGGGTGCCGGTCTTGTCGAGGCAGACCACGTCGACGCGGGCGAGGCCCTCGATGGCCGGCAGTTCCTGGACGAGGCACTGCTTGCGGCCGAGCCGGATGACGCCGATCGCGAAGGCCACGGACGTCAGCAGGACCAGGCCCTCGGGGATCATCGGGACGATGCCGCCGACGGTGCGGGCGACGGCGTCCTTGAGGTTGTCGTCCTTGACGACGAGCTGGCTGATGATCAGGCCGATCGAGGTCGGGATCATCATCCAGGTGACGTACTTGAGGATGGTGGAGATGCCGGAGCGCAGCTCGGAGTGGACGAGCGTGAAGCGGGTGGCCTCTTCGGCCAGCTGGGCCGCGTAGGCCTCGCGGCCGACCTTGGTGGCGGTGAACGCGCCGCCGCCCGCGACCACGAAGGACCCGGACATGACCGGGTCGCCGGGCTTCTTCAGGACGGGGTCGGCCTCGCCGGTGAGCAGCGACTCGTCGATCTCCAGGCCGTCGGCCTCGCCGACGGACCCGTCGACGACCACTTTGTCTCCGGGGCCGAGTTCGATGACGTCGTCGAGGACGATCTCGGAGGTGGAGATCTCGGCGGTGCGGCCGTCGCGGCGGACGCTGGGTTTGGCCTCGCCGATGACGGCGAGGCTGTCCAGGGTCTTCTTGGCCCGCATTTCCTGGATGATGCCGATGCCGGTGTTCGCGAGGATCACGTAGCCGAAGAGGCTGTCCTGGAGCGGCGCGACGATCAGCATGACCACCCAGAGCACGCCGATGATGGCGTTGAAGCGGGTGAAGACGTTGGCGCGGACGATGTCGGCGGTGGAGCGCGAGGAGCGGACGGGCACGTCGTTGACGGCTCCGCGCGCCACGCGCTCGGCGACTTCGGCGGTGGTCAGGCCGCCGGACTTGAACCGGGGCGCGGGCGGCCGGACCGGGTGCACCGGGTCCAGCTCGGCTCCCGCGTCGATGGCGGTGCCGCTGCCCCCCTGCTCGGGGCCGTCTGGTTCGGTCTCTGACCGCTGCGTCATGCTTTCGACGGTAAAGGGGGTTCCATGCCTTCACCCGCCGAGCGGTCCGAAGATCCGGCTTCGGGATGAGGGGAATGGTCCGCTGGCAGGCCCTGCCCGGCGCTCCGGCCGACCGTGATGACGACGCGGCGGCGCGGCCGCCGTGGTGGACCCGTTCGGGGTGGTGCCCGCCGTCAGCCGGTGTGCGGCGCCGGGCCCGCGGCCGCCGCGTCCCGTTCGGCGGCATGCCGCTTGAGCGCCGCGTCGCGGCCCCGTACGTACCAGATGCCGATCAGTCCGAGGAAGCCTCCGGCCGCGCAGCACCAGACCCACCAGAGCAGGTCCCGGTCGGCGAACCAGCCGTAGAAGGGGAGCTGGACGAGGAACATCGCGAACCAGAGGATCGTGCCGCCGGTGACGGTCGCGACGACCGGGCCCTCAAGGGGTTCGGGCGCCTCGTGCTTCGCAGTCCATTTCGCCATGCCTTCAAGTCTAGGTGCGCCGAAACAGGGTCTACGCGCGGAGATGGACGGGCTTTCGTTCATGTGTTCATACTGAAACGGTGTGGGCTTGGCCCATTTTCATCGTATGAATCACCCAATGCCCCGCAATGAGGACCGTATGACCACGTCGGCCCCCGCGCCTGCGCCCACCCTCCCGGAGCCCGCCCCGCGGCGCACGTCCGGCCTGGACCGCCACTTCAAGATCTCCGAGCGCGGTTCCACCGTCGGCCGCGAGGTCCGCGGCGGGTTCGCCACCTTCTTCGCGATGGCCTACATCATCGTGCTGAACCCGATCATCCTGGGCAGCGCGAAGGACATGTACGGGCACCAGCTCGACAGCGGCCAGCTCGTCACCGCCACCGTCCTGACGGCGGCGTTCACCACGCTCCTCATGGGCGTCATCGGCAACGTCCCGATCGCGCTCGCCGCCGGCCTCGGCGTCAACACCGTCGTCGCCCTCCAGCTCGCCCCGCGCATGAGCTGGCCCGACGCCATGGGCATGGTGGTACTGGCGGGCTTCATCGTGATGCTGCTGGTCGCGACCGGCCTGCGCGAGCGGGTCATGAACGCCGTCCCGCTCGGCCTGCGCAAGGGCATCGCGATCGGCATCGGCCTGTTCATCATGCTGATCGGCCTGGTCGACTCGGGCTTCGTCACCCGCATCCCGGACGCCGCGCACACCACCGTGCCGCTCCAGCTCGGCACGGGCGGCCACCTGCACGGCTGGCCGGTGCTGATCTTCATCGCCGGCGTGCTGCTGACCCTCGCCCTGCTGATCCGCAAGACGCCCGGCGCGATCCTGATCTCCATCGTGGTCATGACCGTCGTCGCCGTGGCCGTACAGCTGATCGCCGGACTGCCCGCCTCGGGCTGGGGCCTCACCGTCCCCGAGTGGCCGGGCAATCCGGTGGCCGCGCCCGACTTCGGGCTCGTGGGCCAGGTCAGCCTGTTCGGCGGCTTCGGCAAGGTCGGCCTGCTGACCGGCATCCTCTTCGTCTTCACCGTGCTGCTGTCCTGCTTCTTCGACGCGATGGGCACGATCCTCGGCGTCGGCGACGAGGCCAAGCTGATCGACAAGGACGGCAACTTCCCCGGCATCAACAAGGTGCTGCTCATCGACGGCCTGGCCGTCGCGTCCGGCGGCGCCACCTCGTCCTCGGCGACCACCTGCTTCGTGGAGTCCACGGCCGGCGTCGGCGAAGGCGCCCGTACCGGCCTGGCGAACGTCGTGACCGGCGGCCTCTTCGCAGTGGCGCTGTTCCTCACCCCGCTCGCCACCATGGTCCCGTCCCAGGCGGCCACCCCCGCGCTCGTGGCGGTCGGCTTCCTGATCCTGGCGGGCTCGGTCAAGGACATCGACTGGAGCGACTTCACCATCGCCGTCCCGGCCTTCCTGGCCATGGTGATGATGCCCTTCACGTACTCGATCACCAACGGCATCGGCTTCGGCTTCATCAGCTTCTGCGTGCTGCGGCTGGCGACCGGCCGGGGCCGCGAGGTCCCGGCTGCCATGTACGTCGTGTCGGCGGTGTTCGTCTTCTACTACGCGATGCCGGCCCTCGGCCTCACGTAAGCCCGTAGAACTTCTCCGTCTCGTCGACGGCCGACTTGAAGCGCTCGTCGAAGTCATCGCGAATGAGCGTCCGGACGACATAGTCCTGGACGCTCATTCCGCGTTTTGCGGCATGCATCCGGAGGCGGTCGAGCAGCTCCCCGTCTATGCGCATGCTCAGCACGTGTGTCCCCATGGCGAAAGGTTCGGCCCACAGGCTGTGGACGCGTGTCACTTTCCGCCACCCACTCACCCGTATGAGTGACTCGGTTAATGGCGTTCTTTAGAGAGAGTAATGAGTTATCCTAAGGACATGCTCGACCTTACCCATGGCGACGACGCTGCCGCCGTGAACGACCTCCGCTCCGCCGTCATGCGGCTGGGCCGGCGCCTCAAGCACCAGCGCGTCGACGAATCGCTGAGCCCGACCGAGATG
Organism: Streptomyces sp. NPDC097981; assembly: GCF_040302565.1. Lineage (NCBI taxonomy): Bacteria > Bacillati > Actinomycetota > Actinomycetes > Kitasatosporales > Streptomycetaceae > Streptomyces > Streptomyces sp. NPDC097981. The sequence goes on along the minus strand of NZ_JBEORW010000006.1, from coordinate 6,078 downwards.
TCGGTCCTCGGCACCCTCGCCCGGTGCGGCCAGGCCACCCCCGGTGAGCTGGCCCGGCGCGAGCACGTCCAGCCGCCGTCGATGACCCGCATCGTGGCGCTGCTGGAGGCCAAGGGACTGGTCAGGCTGCAGCCGCACCCGGACGACCGCCGCCAGAAGGTGGTCACCCAGACGGAGGAGGCCGAAGCGATGCTCGAAGAGAGCCGTCGCAAGCGGAACGCCTTCCTGGCCCGGCTCGCGGCCGAGCTCACCGAGGACGAATGGGCCAAGCTGCGCGAGGCCGCGCCCGTCCTGGAGAAGCTCGCGCACCTGTAGGAGACGACGCCAGGAGGCGAACGCTTTTGAGTACGGGAAACGGAGCAGACTCCGCACCCGGCCATACATCCACCACTACCACCACGCGCACCACGCGCTCCGCGGGCAGACATTCCATGTTCAGCTCGCTGAAGATCCGGAACTACCGGCTCTTCGCCACGGGACAGGCCGTGTCCAACACCGGCACCTGGATGCAGCGCATCGCCCAGGACTGGCTGGTCCTGTCCCTGACCGGCTCGGCTTCCGCCGTCGGCATCACGATCGCGCTGCAGTTCCTGCCGATGATGGTGTTCGGCCTCTACGGAGGCGTACTCGCCGACCGGCTGCCCAAGCGGCCGCTGCTGATCGCCACGCAGACCCTGATGGGCCTGACCGGCGTCGCCCTGGCCGCGCTCACCCTGGCCGGACACGTCCAGGTCTGGCACGTGTACCTCGCGGCGTTCCTGATCGGCCTCGTCACCGTCGTGGACAACCCCGCCCGGCAGACGTTCGTCTCCGAGATGGTCGGCCCCGACCAGGTAGCCAACGCCGTCAGCCTGAACTCGGCGAACTTCCAGTCCGCGCGGCTGGTCGGCCCGGCGCTCGCCGGTGTGCTGATCACCGCCTTCGGCTCGGGCTGGGCCTTCCTGCTGAACGGGCTGTCCTTCGCCGCGCCCGTCGCCGGCCTGCTGCTGATGCGGGCGCGCGAACTGCACCCGGTCCGGCCGCAGCCGCGGGCCAAGGGCCAGCTGCGGGAAGGGCTGCGCTACGTCGCCGGCCGCCCGGAGCTGATCTGGCCGATCGTGCTGGTGGGCTTCATCGGCACCTTCGGGTTCAACTTCCCGATCTGGCTGTCGGCGTTCGTCAGCGACGTGTTCCACGGGGACGCGGGCACGTACGGCCTCTTCAACACGCTGATCGCCCTGGGCTCCCTGGCGGGTGCACTGCTGGCGGCCCGGCGCGGCCACTCGCGGCTGCGGCTGCTGGTCGCGGCAGCGGTCCTGTTCTCCGCCCTGGAGGTCGCGACGGCCTTCGCGCCGGGGTTCTGGCTGTTCGCCGCACTGCTCGTGCCCATCGGGATGTTCGGGCTGACGGTCAACGTCACCGCCAACGCGAGCGTGCAGATGGCCACCGACCCCGAGATGCGGGGACGGGTGATGGCCCTGTTCATGATGGTGTTCACCGGCGGCACCCCGATCGGTGCGCCGGTCGTCGGCTGGGTGACGGACACGTACGGGGCCCGGATCGGCATGGCCGCGGGCGGCCTCGTCTCGCTGGCCGCCGCCGCGACGATCGCGGTGATCCTGTCGCGGGTGGGCAACCTGCGCCTGAGCGTGAGCCGCCACGGGGTCACGTTCGTCCCGTCGCCGCGCCCCCGCGAGCTGGTCGCGGCGGCGTGACCGGGCACGAATCCAGCCCCGCCGGCGTTTGAGGCGCGGGGGCCCGGGGGCAGAGCCCCCGGCAGCGGCGCCGCACCCGGACTCAGCGGACCACCCCGGTCAGGAGTCTCCGCGGGGCCGGCGGCGCAGGAGCCGCTTGGCGCCGTAGACCAGGGCCGCGCCCACGGCCAGGACGGCCGCGCCCTTCGTGAAGCCGCCCCCGCCCTGCTCGCCCGCAGGGCCGGGGGCGCCGGAGGCCGGAGTCGCGCCCGGTTTCCCCGGGGACGGGGCCGCCGAGCTGCCGGACGCCGGTTTCACCGGCACGGCCACCACCCGGCTCGACTCCCCCTCCGACCCGAACAGCAGCGTCGACCCGTCCGCCGAGTACGTCACCGACTCCGCCTGTCCCTGCCAGGGCGCGTCCACCCGCTCGCCCTCGCCCTCGGGCCGCCCGTCCTTCCACGGGTACGTCCGCGCGAAGAAGTAGCCGCGCAGCGTGAGGCGGCCGCCGTCCGGCGAGAACGCCCCGTCCGTGACCCACGGCAGGTCCGCCACCCGCCGGAACACGTTCGTCCCCGACGCCGACAGCTGCTCCGGCCCTTCGTACAGCCCGCCCTTGTCCTCGCTCTTGCTCGCGATGTACACCCGGCCCGTCACCGGATGCACCATCAGCGCCTCGGCATTGCGCGCCCCGTCCGCGTACCGCACCGTGAACTGCTCGGCCTTGACCGTGACATCGGCCAGCTCCTTCGGCTCCGGGAAACGGTAGATCCAGACGTGGTCCCAGCTCCCGTTCAGGTTGTCGCCGATGTCCCCGACGTACAGCTGCCCGTCCGGGCCCAGTGAGATCGCCTCGACGTCGCGCGGGGTCCCGATCCCCGCCAGCGTCACGCGGGCCACCGTCTTGCCCGTCGCCGAGTCCACCGCGTACACGTACGGGCCGTCGTCGCTGTCGTTGTGCGTCCAGTAAACGCCCGGGTGGATCCGGCTCGCCGCCAGCCCGCTCGACTCCTTGATCCGCGGATCGGTGATGGTGAAGCCCTGTGCACCGGCGGACGCGGACGCGGCGACGGCGGCGGGGACGGCGGCCGCGGCGGCGGATGTCCCGGCGGCCGCGGCCGCCGAACCCGGCAGCACGACAAGGGCAATGACGGCGGTCAACGGCAACAGGCGCATGCACCAAGCCTGCCAGGGCGCCCCGCGTGTCCGGCATCACAGGGGCTCCCGGCGCGTGATCCGCGATGATGACCGGATGCGTTTCATGTTCGTCGGCGACTCCATGACCATCGGACGCGCCGGCGACTACACCTGGCGCTACCGGATGTGGCAGCACCTCGAAGCCACCTTCGACGGTCCGTACCGGATCGTCGGTCCGCGCTGCGAGCTCTTCGACACCTCCGCGAACGAGCCGGTCAGCCACGCCTACGCCGACCCCGGCTTCCCGGAGCACGCCCGCCGCCACCTCGCGGGCTGGGGCGAGGGCTGGCAGCACATGGCCCCGCTCATCGGATCCGCCGTGCGCTCCGGGCAGGCCGACGTGCTGCTCGTCTCCCTCGGGCTGATAGACCTCGGCTTCTACACCGCCGCCGACGAGACCGCGGCCAACGCCCGCCGCTTCATCGCGGAGGCCCGCGCCGCCCGGCCCGGCATCCGGATGATCCTGCTCCCGGTCATCCCGAACGTCCGCGCCGACTCCGACGCGCCCTTCGCGGCCGAGGTCGCCCGGTTCAACGAGCTCCTCGCCAAGGCCGTCGCCGACCTGTCGACCGAGGCCTCACCGATCCTGCTGGCCGCGCGCCCCGACGCGTACGAGATCCAGCACGACACCTACGACGGCACCCACCCCAACGCCTCCGGCGAGCACCGCCTGGCCGGGGAGTTCGCGGCGGTACTGCACCAGGCATGGGGCATCGGCGGCCCCTACCAGACGCCCTGACACCCCGTAGGGCCGCGCCCGGCGTTTCCGCCGTGTCCGGGCCCCCGTGCGTATCGTTGTACTACGCGGCTGCCCGCGACTGCGCGGCAGCGGCGAGGAGCGCCACGGTGACCGTCGTAGAGACCGACAGGATCGAGATGGCCGACATCAGCAGCGAGCAGGCCTTGGACGAGATGTTCGAGGCGCTTGAGCCCGTCCCCGAGGGATTGAAGGTCGCCTTCGGGGACGAGATCGACCTCACGGACACGGTGGTGGGCCTCACCCTCGACACCTCCGAGTTCCCGGGCGACTGATCCGCGCCCCGCGCCGGGGCGCGGACCGGTCGCAGCGTCATCCCGTCCGGGTCACCAGGCGAACGCCTCGGGCGAGGGCCCCGGACCGGGGAAGATCTCGTCCAGGCCGGCCAGCACCTCCGGCGACAGCTCCAACTCCAGCGCGCGCAGCGCGCTCTCCAGCTGCTCGACCGTACGGGGACCCACGATCGGCCCCGTCACCCCGGGCCGGGTCAGCAGCCACGCCAGCGCCGCCTCGCCGGGCTCCAGACCGTGCTTGTCGAGGAGGTCCTCGTACGCCTGCACCTGCGCCCGCACGGAGGTGTTGGCCAGCGCGTCCGCGGACCGCCCGGAGGCGCGGCGGCCGCCCTCGGCCTCCTTCTTGATGACGCCGCCCAGCAGCCCGCCGTGCAGCGGGGACCACGCGACCACCCCGAGCCCGTACTCCTGCGCGGCCGGGACGACCTCCATCTCGGCGCGCCGCTCGGCGAGGTTGTACAGGCACTGCTCGCTGACCAGCCCGACCGAGCCGCGCCGGGCGGCCGTCTCGTTGGCCTGGGCGATCTTGTACCCGGGGAAGTTCGACGACCCCGCGTACAGCACCTTGCCCTGCTGGATCAGCACGTCGACGGCCTGCCAGATCTCCTCGAAGGGGGTCCGGCGGTCGACGTGGTGGAACTGGTAGAGGTCGATGTAGTCCGTCCGGAGTCGCCTGAGGCTGTCCTCGACGGCCCGGCGGATGTTCAGCGCCGAGAGCCGGTCGTGGTTGGGCCACGGGTCACCGCCGGCCATGTTCCCGTACACCTTGGTGGCGAGCACGGTCTTGTCCCGCCGGCCGCCGCCCTGGGCGAACCAGGTGCCGATGATCTCCTCGGTGCGGCCCTTGTTGTCGCCCCACCCGTAGACGTTGGCGGTGTCCACGAAGTTCAGGCCCGCGGCGAGCGCGGAGTCCAGGATGGAGTGGCTGGTGGGTTCGTCTGTCTGCGGACCGAAGTTCATCGTGCCGAGTACAAGTCGGCTGACCTTGAGTCCGGTGCGTCCGAGCTGTGTGTACTTCATGAGCCTCAAGCCAACCGCCTGGAGTCCACTCCAGGCAAGGGCCCGCGCAGGGCCACGCGCTCATGCGACAACGCGCACGGTCGCGATGGTGCACGGACGACTGGCCGCAGCCGTCCGTACGGTCGTGGTGACCGGCCCTGACCGGGGGCCGGGCTACTGGCCTACGGCGGCTGCCACGGCTACCACTACGAACATCAGTACGAGTACACCGGCCATCACACGGTTACGGGTCTTGGGATCCACCTGTCGAGCGTAACGCGACCGCCGCGGCCCCCCGTACCGAGGGGCGGGCGCGGGGTCAGCCGCCGCCCAGGGGCCAGGCCCCGACGACCTCGTAGCGGGGCTGCTCCCCGGGTGCTCCGCCGGTCGGGAGGTTGCTGCGGACCAGACTGAGCTCCCCGACCTGCCAGGGCGTGCCCTCGAAGCCCGCGAGGGCTTCGAGGTACGGGTGCAGGTCGGTGCCTCCGTGGCTGCGGGCCAGGGTCAGGTGGGCGGAGTACCGGCGGTGCTGTTCCATCGGGACCCCGGCCCGGCGGGCGGCGGCGTCCGCGCGCTCGGCGAGCATCCGCATCTGGTCGATCCCGCCGGCGGCGCCGACCCACAGGGCGCGGTCGCCGTAGTGCCCGCAGCCGTGGAGGCGCAGGGCGAAGGGGTCCGTGCGGTGGGCGGCGCGGGCCAGGCGGGCGTGCAGGTCCGGCAGGACGGGGTCGCGGACCTCGCCCATGAAGGCGAGCGTGAAGTGCCAGCCCGCTTCCGCGGTCCAGCGCAGCCGGTCGTCCCGGACGGCCCGCACGGCCCGGCGCAGCTCGTCGACGGCCCCCTGGGGCGGAATCACCGCGGCAAACAGCCTCATGGGCCGGAGCCTAACCGTTCCTCATCAGTGAGCAGGAGTGGGTCTTGGACCCATTCCTGGTTACTGCGGGCATCCCGAACGGTTTTGGATGTCCTGGTCGCCCGCGTTCGCTCCGCGTCCGGTGACACGCATCGTGTGCGTGGTCCGGGGATGCGGGGGCGGGGTTCCTCACGCCCGGGGGTGCCCGGTGGGGCCTGGATGGTCCGATGCCCACGACGATCGCTCCGGTCGTCGTGGGGCGGTGCCGTCCGTCGCCGGATCGGGTGCCCTTGGGCGCGCCTGCCG
>NZ_JBEORW010000005.1:0-289498 GCF_040302565.1 Streptomyces sp. NPDC097981 | reverse complement strand
CATCCACCGGAGTGGACGGGGTATCAACTTCTGGCGTTGATTTTTGGCACGCTGTTGAGTTCTCAAGGAACGGACGCTTCCTTTGTACTCACCCTTTCGGGCTTTCCTCCGGGCTTTCGTTCTTCGTTTCCAACTCTACCAGATCATTTCCGCGCCGTTTCCGGTCTTGGATTTGAATTCGGTGGCCGTTGGGGGCCTTTGCCTTTCGGCGTTCCACCACTTTAGCGCTTATCCCTTGCGACTCATAATCGAGCCACCGGATTCGAATTCGGGCACGCCGAAATCGACCCCGCCAGGGGTAAGTCGTAGGTAGTGGGTTGGCCGCTCCGGGGGTCTGCTGATAGCAGTGCCCCGTTCAAGCGGCTCGGGCTACGTTAGGCGTCCGCCAAGGGCGAGTCAAGTTGAACGGCGGCGTGGCGTGTGGGCGCGATACGGGCTCACCGTCGGGTCCTGGGTGATCCAGTAGCGGTAGGGGTGGCCCGCGCCGGCGCCACCGACTCCCGTGCGGGGACCGTTGCTCACCCGATCGGGCGAGGTGGGGACACCCGTCAGGAGCGCCAGGGGGGAATCCGGGCCGGCACACAGGTCGGTGCCGTCGAGGGAGCGGTCCACCGCCAGGGCCGCGGCCAGGCGTGCCGGCCCTTTGGCCAGTTCCCGGTCACTTCTGGCTGAAAGTCGACGTTTACGAGCCAGCTCCGCGCCCCTGGTGACCTCGCCGGCGCGCAGCAGGACCCCGCTCGCGTGGCCGGGCGGGCCGCACACCTGGTTCAGGCTGAACCACATGCCGTAGGTAACTCACTAGGCATGTACGTCGTTTGATCCGGCAGCATCGGCAAAGCGACGACGAGCAGGAGACAGGCAGTGCGAGCGATCATCTACGCCAGGCTCAGCCCCACCCCGAGGGGCGAGGAATCCAAGGGTGGGAACCTGACACAACAGGTCGAGCTGAGTCAGGCGCTGTGCGACCGGAAGGGCTGGTCAGTCGTAGCCACGATCGTTGAGAAGGACACGTCGGCCTCGACAAAGCGGGGAACGAAGCGGAGCGCCGAGTGGGAGCGCGTCAAGGCTCTGGTGGAGGACGGCAAGGCAGACGCCATCGTGTCCCGCCACTACGACCGTATGTACCGCACCCCCTGGGATCTTGAAGACCTGGTGGACCTGGCCGAGGCGACCGGCGTCACGCTGGCCGCCGCGCAAGCTCAGGGAGTGCTCGACCTGTCCACGCCGTCCGGCCGTCTCGCTGCTCGCATCGGGGCTGTGGTGGCTCGCAACGAGACCGAGATGCGAGTCGAGCGTCAGGTACTCGGACACCAGCGACGCAGGGAGTCGGGGAGGCCCTTCTGGAGTACTCGCCCCTTCGGCTTCGAGCGGGACGGCAGGCACCGAGAAGCAGAGGCGGAAGCCCTGCGGCAGGCCTACCGGGATGTCCTGGCCGGCGTCACCCTCTGGTCCATCGCGAAGGACTGGAACACACGTGGACTGCTCTCGCCGCACGGCAAGGAGTGGCGCAGCTCGAACCTTCGGGTCGTCCTCTTGAAGCCGAGGAACGCGGGAATCCAGACGTACTCGCAGTGGGTCGAGAAGCCGGACGGGATGCGCGTGCGGCGGACCGAGGAGACCGGAGCGGGCAACTGGGAGGCGATCGTTTCCGAGGGCATATTCCGTGCCCTGGTCCGACACCTGAGCGACCCCGAGCGCAACACTGGCGGCGGCGGCAAGCGCAAGGCCCTGTTGTCCGGCGTGGTCCGCTGCTCGAAGTGTCAGGCCGTCGTCACTCAAGGGTGGAGCAAGAAGAACGCGGCAGGAGAGCGGTACCGCATCTACACCTGTTCGGGTGGCCGGTGCATCACCTGCCCGGCGGACCCGCTGGACTCCTTCGTGGTCAGGAAGGTCATCGACAGGGCCGAGGAGTGGAACGCGGCACCGGCCACGGATGCCGCAGACGAGGAGCGAGAGGCCGAACTGCTGGCCGAGGAGACGGCCGCATCCGAGAGGCGCACCGCCTTGGCAGAGATGTTCGCCGTAGGGGACATCGACGCGTCGACCCTGCGGACGGGCATCGGCAGGTGTGACGCCGAGCTGACGAAGATCCGGGCCGAGCTGGCAGACCTGGCATCGCAGCGGGTGCGCGTCGACCTGGGCGACATCGAGTACCTGTGGGAGGAACTGGACTACGAGGACCCCGACCGCATCGACTACGTGCGGACCGTCGTCATGCAGGTCTGCGAGCGAGTCGAGCTGATGCCGCGCGGTCGAGGGGTCCGGTCCTTCAAGGGCGAGCACTGTCGGATCACGTTCCGGAACCCCTGAGATCCGCTCCCTGAGAGCTGAGCCGGCGGTCGCGCTCAACGAGTACGGGCCCTGTCTGACGAGAGCCGGGCGGGGCCCTTCGTCATACCCGGCGAGGGAGGGGCCGGACATCCCTCAGAGCGTCTGTGCGCCCCTCTCTTTCCTCAGTTCATGCAACAACGTGCATGAGTCACGTCCGTGCATGGACGGCTGTGAGTGGCGCCCGTACGGTCGTCTCAGGCGGCCCAATCGGGCTGGCAGGTCAAGGGGGTTCCGCATGGCACGCGAAGAACTGACTCGGCTCACTGGCAACGGCAACGGCACGTGTGGAGAGGATGACTGCCCGAACGTCTACCGCACCGCGTCCGGATCCATCGTGGTTCAGGGCGACGTGTCCGATGCCTTCACTGCCCCGCAGGGGGAAGGGCTCGTGGAGATCCCCGAGAGTGTTCTTCGGGAGGCCGTTCGTGCTCTTGGATGGTGAGGAGTGGCGGGCGATGCTCCGCGGCTTCCAGTCGGAAGCGTGGCGGCTGGAGACCCTGCCCCAGTACCTCGTACCGCAGGAGTCGGACGAACTCGCAGCCTTCAGGGCAGGCAAGCGCGTCGACCCGGACACCTACTCGTCGGCGTACACGGAAGATCTGAAGCGGCTGTGCGGCGCGGGAAGGAGCAAGGGGCGAGTGCACGTCCTGACTCGACCGCTCTCCGAGTACCTGCGCTTCGAGTTCTCCCGGTATTACGCCCCGCACGTGCTCGCCGGGGAGGACATCCGCATCCTTGACGTGACCGAGCGAGAGAACCCGTTGCCGGACGTCGAGGACTTCTGGATGTTCGACCGCTCGACGGTCGTTCTCATGAAGTACGAGGACGACGGAACGCAGATCGGCCGGGAGCTGTACGAGGGTGACCCTGCGCCGTTCATCGAGTGGCAGCGCATCGCCGTTGCCGAGTCGGTTCCCTTCCTGGAGTACGCGGAGCGCGTGACGGAGTGACGTTCGAAGCTGAGCAGCTTGGCGAGTCCGGTACCGAACTCGCCTGTCTGCTCCGGGACCTGCGCAAGCGAGCCGGTCTCTCAGGGGACCGGCTCGCAGCGCGCTGCAACATGTCCCAGTCGAAGGTGTCTCGCATCGAGAACGGCCGGACACGGCCGTCCCTGGTCGACGTCGAGCAGATCTTGCGCGCGCTGGAAGCTCCGCCGGAACTGATCGCCAAGGTCTCGGCCCTTGCCAGGATGGCGAACACCGAGTGGCGGAATCTCCGAGAACTCCGGCGCAAGGGGCTCGGTACGAGACAGGCCGAGCTGAAGTCGCTCGAAGCGTCCTCTACGCACATGCGCTACTTCCTGCTCTCGATGGTCACCGGGCTGCTCGCAACACCGGAGTACGTGCGGGCGAGCCTGGCCCACTCGACGGCCGACACGAGCAAGGCCGAAGCGGGGAAGCTGGGACGGCAAGCCGTCCTCTACGACGCCTCGAAGCGGTTCACGTTCGTTCTGACCGAGCAGGCGGTTCGCTGGCCGGTCGTCGCCCCATTGGCACTGGCCGAGCAGATGGACCGGCTGGCTTCCCTGTCCTACCTCCCGAACGTTCAGATCGGGGTGATCCCCGTAGGGGCACCGACGCCCCGAACCCCTCTGAGTACGTTCACCGTCTACGACGCCGCGTTGGTCACCATCGAGACGACGGCGGGAAGTCTCGTACTCCGCGACGGCCGAGATGTTCAGGCGTACCTGAAGGAGTTCGCCGGGTACGAGGAATACGCCCTCTTCGCCGAAGACCTTCGGGCGCGGCTCGCCGAGTGGTCCGCCGCTTGCCGCGCATGACTTCAGTCGACTACGCGACTGAAGGGCCATCCCGTACGCACCCCGGGGGATCCCTGCGGCTGAGGCGCGGGTTCGTGTGCCTGAGGCGTTGGTTTCCTGCCAGTCCGTGGTGTCAAGCTCGGCCCAGGTCAGCCAGGTGGTGCCGTGCATTCGATCATTCCGCTGACGTCGGTAGACATGGAGAGATCCTGCCTGCGCAGGCCAGGGGCCAGCACTTCCTTTTCCCGCGCGTGCGTACGCAGCCCGGTCGTCCAGTTGTGACTTGGCGCCGCAGCTGGCCCATCCTGACAGCTGCAACGCAAGTTCCAAGAGATCGCTGACCTGCCGAGATCCCTTAAGAGACGATGGCTGGAGCAGTCGGCCGGGGCGGGGCACGGTGTGGCGTCAGGTGGTCCCAGGTTCCTGCTGTGCAGTGAGCTCGGCCGCTTCGAGCCAGGCGGTGTACCAGCGGGCGAAAGTGACCGGCCTCCCGCCGTCATCGAGCAGCGGGACGAGGTCGGCATCGTCTGCGCGGCAGTCGGACCAGATGGTTCCGCGGTGCGTGCCACTGATGATCAGCCACTCCCTCTGGGCGCAGCCGAGGTGCGAGATCACGATCGCCCCGGCGGTGCGCTCCGGGGCGAACATCACGGCATCCCAGCGTTCGTCCCATGCCTCGATGGCGTCGTCGAAGTCCTCTTCCTCGGGACGTTCGGCAAGGAGTGCGTCCAGGAGCTCAGGGTCGGGGCCGTGGTCAGGAAAGGGCTGGGCGAGCATGGCCAGGTCAGCCAGATCGGCGCCGTCCCCTTCCCAACGCCAGCGGCCTTGCACGCGACGCACGGGGAAGAGCCCGTAAGCGGGACCTGCGCCGCCGGCGCCTACGCAGGTGAGGAAGTCCCGGTAGTCCTCCGGCAACCGCACACCCACCTGCGCTTCGAGCTCGGCAAGCGCGTCATCCGCCAGCGGATCTTCCAAGACCCACCGGTGCCCGAGCGAACCGAACACCTGGCCGCTCGCCGACTGGGCACCCAACGCGGCAACACGCTGGCGCACACCGTTCCACAGTTGATCAACCATGCGCTGACCGTAGGCGGAGCCAGTGACAACCACCCGGCCGGGCCATTGCAGGCCGCTAGGCCAACTACGACGCTCAGCAGGCCAAGTAGGTGCGAAAAGGGGCCAGGTAGACCGCTAAGTCTCACCCACCCTTCCGGCCCAAGTCGGCGCACGTCGGCAGCCGCGCAACCGGCAGGAACGCGCCACGCGCCACGCTCGCGGGCGATCACCCGCCTTCCGGCCGACTTCCATGCTGACCCGCTGGCGAGCCGCGAGAAAGGCGCACAGCGGCTCAGACTCCGGTGGGCGGCTTGGCTCGCGGGCTCAGTCGGTACGCCGAGACCGTCGGATCGTCGGCGATGTAGAAGCGATGCTGCCAGTCGTGGGCTTTGCTCACCCCCACCCGTGGGCCGACCCGGATGAGCTCAGCGGGGATCGGCTCGCCCTCGGAGAGAACGACCGAGGTGCCCGTCAGCAGGTCTGCGCCGCTGTGCTCTGCCGTGATGCCGAGCGCCTGGCCGAGGTTCCCCGGACCTCGGGCCAGACGTGCGCTCTCGACCCTTTCCCCTCGCCTCTTGCGTGCCAGGTCTTCCCCCTCGATGACCCTGCCCGCCCGGATGAGCACACCCGAGGCGATGCCGTCCGTCCCGGTGACGACGTTGGCGCACCAGTGGAGTCCGTGGGAGCGGTAGACGTACAGGTGCCCTGCGGGGCCGAACATGACGGCGTTGCGGGGTGTCCGGCCCCGGTAGGCGTGGGAAGCCGGGTCGGCCTCACCTGAGTACGCCTCGGTCTCCGTGATGGCGATGCTCACGGTACCTTCGGGGGTGTTGCAGGTCAGGACGCTCCCGAGCAGCTTGGGGGCGACCTCTTCGGCTGGGTGGGCAAGGAAGTCGATGTTCATGCTGACCGCCTTGACATGCCGTAGATGAAGTAGACGTATGCGTGTCCGGGCGGACCGAACATCGATGCGTTGCGCTCGGTGCGCCCCCGGTACGCGTGGGAGCCCGGGTCGGCCTCCCCCTCGTACGCCTCCACCTCCGTGATGCGGAGTTCCAGGGGCCCCTCGGGTGTACGGCGGACGAGGATGCGGCCGAGGAGATCCGGGGCCACCGCGAGGACCGGCCGGTCGAAGAAGGACCGGGTCAGGGGCGTACGGTCGGGGCGCGCGCTCATCCGGTCGAGCGTAGTCGAACGCGCACGTCTGCAACCGGGGCCTAAGGTTCCGCGTTTGTCAGTGTGTACTCGTAAGCGGTAGTCGCACGAGCCTTCAAGGGGAGTCAGAGCATGGGGTTCAAGAAGCTGTTCGCGGCGCTGGGCGCCGGCGGTGCTTCGGTGGACACGATCATCACCGAGCCGAACGTCGTGCCGGGCGGGATCGTCCAGGGTGAGGTCCGCATCCAGGGCGGTTCCGTGGAGCAGCAGATCGAGGGCCTGTCCGTCGGCCTGCAGGCGCGGGTCGAGGTGGAGGGCGGCGACCAGGAGTACAAGCAGGACATCGTCTTCACCAAGCAGCGCCTCGGCGGTGCCTTCCAGGTGCAGCCGGGCGCGCTGCACGTGGTGCCGTTCGGGCTGGAGATCCCGTGGGAGACGCCGATCACCCACTTCGGGGGTCAGCACCTGCACGGGATGAACATCGGGGTCAGCACCGAGCTGGAGATCGCGCGCGCGGTGGACGCCGGCGACCTCGACCCGATCAACGTGCACCCGGTGCCGGCGCAGCAGGCGATCCTGGACGCCTTCCGCCAGCTCGGCTTCGGCTTCCGCAGTGCGGACATGGAGCGGGGGCACATCCGCGGGACGCGCCAGACGCTGCCGTTCTACCAGGAGATCGAGTTCCTGCCCCCGTCGCAGTACCGCGGGCTGAACCAGGTCGAGCTGACCTTCATCTCGGACGGCCGTGAGATGGACGTCGTCCTGGAGATGGACAAGAAGTCCGGGCTGTTCACCGAGGGCAGTGACACCTACCGCTGCTTCCAGGTGGATCTGCAGTCGTACCAGGGCACCGACTGGGCGGCGTACCTCAACCAGTGGATCGCGTCCGTGGGTTCGCAGCGCAACTGGTTCTAGGCTCGGGCCCGGTGCCGGTACCGGTTTCGGTACCGGTTCGGGTTCGTGATCAGGAGGTTCAGCAGTGGCCGAGCAGAACAGGGCCCCCCTTCCGCATGACTTCCACCCCCAGGTGCACGCGTTCTCCGTGGAGAGTGCGGATCTGGAGCCCGGTGCGGACCTGGGCGGCGCCCAGGTCCTGCAGGGCGGGAACGTCTCGCCGCATCTGCGGTGGGAAGGGTTCCCCGAGGGGACGAAGAGCTTCGCCGTGACGTGCTTCGACCCGGATGCCCCGACGGGCAGCGGGTTCTGGCACTGGGTGCTCTTCGATCTGCCCGCTTCTGTCACCGAGCTCCCGGCCGGGGCGGGCAGCGGGAAGTTCGAGGGGCTGCCCGCCGGGGCGGTGCACGTGCGGAACGACTACGGAACGCAGGACTTCGGCGGCGCTGCCCCGCCGGCCGGGGAGCGGCACAGGTATGTGTTCACCGTCTACGCGGTCGACCAGGAGAAGCTGGGCCCCGGTGCGGACGCGACGCCGGCCGTGGTCGGATTCAACCTGCGTTTCCACACGTTGGGGCGGGCGCAGCTGATCGGTGAGTACGAGGCTCCCGTGAGCTGATCGTTCGCCGGGCGTTTGCCCGGTCCTGGTCTAAAGACGACCAGGACCGGGCATTTTTATTGCGTTGTCCCGCGTGGCGCGCGCGGCCAGAGTGGTTGCGGGCTCTGCCGCCAGGGTGGTCGCGGGCCTGCACACGGGAGGTGGGCGAGATGCGGGACACGCTGGTGCTGAATGCGAGCTTCGAGCCGCTGTCGACGGTGACGTTGAACCGGGCTGTGGTCCTGGTGCTCCAGGACAAGGCCGTCGTCGAGCAGTCGCATCCCGAACTGCGTGTGCGCGGGGCCACCATGGATCTTCCGATGCCCCGGGTGATCAGGTTGTGCAGGTACGTACGGGTGCCGTTCCGAAGACATGCTCCCTGGTCACGGAGGGGGGTGCTGGTCCGGGACCAGCACCGGTGCGCCTACTGCGGGAAGCGCGCGACGACCGTGGACCACGTACTGCCGCGGGCCCAGGGCGGTGGGGACACGTGGTTGAACACGGTGGCCTCCTGTGCCGAGGACAATCACCGCAAGGCGGCCCGGACTCCGGAGGAGGCGGGGATGCCCCTCCTGCGGAAGCCCTTCGTGCCGTCTCCGGCCGACGCCATGCTGCTGGCCCTCGGGGTGGGGGGCAGCGAGGCGTTGCCGGAGTGGCTGGAGCGTTCCGCCTCGTAAGGCCGCATGACCGCCGGTGCGCTGGGCGACGTATTTCTGCTACGTCGCTCAGCGCAGCAGCAGCTGGACGATCGCGAGGATGCCGACGGTCACGATGACCGCGCGGAGCACGGTCGGCGACAGGCGGCGGCCGACCTTGGCGCCGATCTGGCCGCCCAGGGTGGAGCCGGCGGCGATCAGGAGCACGGCCGTCCAGTCGAACTCGGCGACGAAGAGGAAGACGACGGCCGCGGTGCCGTTCACCAGGGCGGCGATGACGTTCTTGACGGCGTTGATGCGTTGCAGGTCCTCGTGGAGCAGCAGGCCCATCAGGCCGAGGTAGAGCACGCCCTGTGCGGCGCCGAAGTAGCCCCCGTACGCGCTGGCGAGCAGCATTCCGGAGAGCAGGGCGGGGCCGCCGTCGGGGTGTCCGGCATCTCCTCCGGCGGCTTCCTGGCGCCTGCGCAGGGCCGCGGCGAGCCTGGGCTGGAGGATGACGAGCACGAGGGCGAGTCCGATGAGTACGGGCACGATCGTGTCGAAGGAGTCCGACGGCAGGGTGAGGAGCAGGACGGCGCCCGCGAATCCCCCGACGAGGGAGACGGCGCCGAGCCGGATGATCCGGGCGCGCTGGCCCTGGAGCTCCTTGCGGTAGCCGATGGCTCCGCTGATGGAACCGGGCACCAGGCCCAGGGTGTTGGACACGTTGGCCGTGACCGGCGGGAGTCCGGTGGCCAGCAGCACCGGGAAGGTGATGAGGGTCCCGGAGCCGACGATGGTGTTGATGGTGCCGGCGCCGATGCCGGCCGCGAACACCGCGAGTGATTCCCAGATGGACATGGACATGGACTGGGCCATCCCCTTTGCATGAGTGAGTCGCCTCCCCGCCATGAAGGTCGAGGGGCCTCACTGATCATGCAGGAGGGGATGCCGTTTCGGGTGGGGCGGGGGGGTCAGTCGATCGGCGGCTGTTCGCGTCGCGTCGTGCCGTTCGTGCCGTTCGCGCCGTTGCCTGCGCTGCTGCCTTCGGCTGCGGCGGCCTTGCCGGCGTTCTGCGGGTTGAAGCCCGAACCGCCACCCATGGGGCCGAAGTTGCCCATGGCTCCCGAGAGGCCCTTGAGCGCGTCTCCGATCTCGCTGGGCACGATCCAGAGCTTGTTCGCGTCTCCTTCGGCGATCTTCGGGAGCATCTGGAGGTACTGGTAGGCCAGGAGCTTCTGGTCGGCGTCTCCGGCGTGGATGGACTCGAAGACCGTACGGATGGCCTGCGCCTCGCCCTCGGCCTTGAGGGCGGCGGCCTTGGCCTCACCCTCGGCGCGCAGGATGGAGGACTGCTTCTCGCCCTCGGCACGCAGGATCTCGGACTGCCGGACACCTTCGGCCTGGAGGATCGCGGCGCGCTTGTCGCGGTCGGCGCGCATCTGCTTCTCCATCGAGTCCTGGATGGAGGTCGGCGGCTCGATCGCCTTGAGCTCGACGCGGTTGACGCGGATGCCCCACTTGCCGGTCGCCTCGTCGAGGACTCCGCGCAGGGCCGCGTTGATCTCCTCACGGGAGGTCAGGGTCCGTTCCAGGTCCATGCCGCCGATGATGTTGCGCAGGGTCGTGACGGTGAGCTGCTCGATGGCCTGGATGTAGCTGGCGACCTCGTACGTCGCGGCGCGGGCATCGGTCACCTGGTAGTAGATGACCGTGTCGATGTTGACGACCAGGTTGTCCTGGGTGATGACCGGCTGCGGCGGGAACGGCACGACCTGCTCGCGCAGGTCGATGCGGTTGCGGATGGAGTCGATGAACGGGACGACGATGTTGAGGCCTGCGTTGAGGGTTCGCGTGTAGCGGCCGAAGCGTTCGACGATGGCGGCGCTGGCCTGCGGGATCACCTGGATCGTCTTGACCAGTGCGATGAAGACCAGAACCACCAGAATGATCAGGACGATGATGATCGATGACATGCAGTTCCCCGTGCCCTTCCGGCTGTCCGTGCTGCCCCGTTGACCGGAGTCTCGCAGACCCCGGGGCCGCGGGTCGGCTCCTTAGCTCACAAGCTCACATCACGACCGCGGTGGCTCCGTCGATCTCCACGACGTCCACCTGCTGGCCCGGTTCGAAGCTGCTGTCCGCGTCGAGGGTCCGTGCGGACCAGATTTCGCCGGCGAGTTTGATCCGGCCTCCGCTGCCGTCGACGCGTTCGAGGACGAGCGCGCTCCTGCCCTTCAACGCGTCGATTCCGGTGCGGTGTTGGGGCCGCTGCTCACGGTGGTGGTTGGCGATCGAGCGGACGACGGCGATGAGCGCCACCGAAACGATCACGAAGACCAGGACCTGGGCGACCACTCCCCCGCCGAGCGCCGCCGTGACGGCGGCCGCGACGGCACCGCCGGCGAACATGCCGAACTCGGGCATCGCCGTCAGGACGAGCGGGATGCCCAGTCCGACCGCGCCGATGAGCCACCACAGCCACGCGTCGATGTTCACATGGTCATGGTAGGTCGGGCAGGCGCAGTCGGGACAGGGTGCGACGGAGCCCGTACTAGCGCAGCGGGAGGCCCTGCGCCGTCCAGCGGTCGCTGTCGTTGCGCTCGACGACCAGCGGAAGGCCGAAGCAGAGCGAGAGGTTGCGCGAGGTCAGTTCGAGGTCGATCGGGCCCGCGGTGACGACCTTGCCCTGGCGGATCATCAGGACGTGGGTGAAGCCGGGGGCGATCTCCTCGACGTGGTGCGTGACCATGGCCATGGAGGGCGCCAGGGGGTCGCGCGCGAGGCGGCCGAGGCGGCGTACGAGGTCCTCGCGGCCGCCGAGGTCCAGACCGGCGGCGGGCTCGTCGAGGAGGAGCAGCTCGGGGTCGGTCATCAGGGCGCGGGCGATCAGGGTGCGCTTGCGCTCGCCCTCGGAGAGGGTGCCGAACTTCCGGTCGAGGTACTCCGTCATGCCGAGGCGGTCGAGGAACGCGCGGGCGCGCTGCTCGTCGATCTCCTCGTACTCCTCTTGCCAGGTCGCCGTCATGCCGTAGGCGGCGGTGAGGACGGTCTGCAGGACGGTCTGGCGCTTGGGGAGCTTGTCGGCCAGCGCGATGCCGGCGACGCCGATGCGCGGGCGCAGCTCGAAGACGTCGCTGCCGGGCTTGCCGAGGGTGCTGCCGAGGATGGTGGCGGAGCCCTTGGTGGGGAAGAGGTAGCTGGAGGCGAGGTTCAGCAGCGTGGTCTTGCCGGCGCCGTTGGGGCCGAGGATCACCCAGCGCTCCCCCTCCTTCACCGACCAGGAGACCTGGTCCACCAGAGCCCGGCCCTCGCGGACCACGGATACGTCCACCAGCTCCAGAACATCGCTCATGAGCGTGTTGTCTCCCCTTGTAGTCTCGGTTTCGTCTGTGCACCGGTAGGCGCAGCCCCAGGGGAAAACCTACGCCACTCGGCGAGGGGTCCGGGCGCCAGGTTGGCTGCGGGGCGCGTTCCGGGGTGATCCGTAAAGTGGGGGAATGCTTTTCGAACCACGTTCAGGGCGGTTGGCCGCCTGGGGGAACGCACTGCTGGCCGGACTGGTCTCGCCCGACGAGGCCGTGTTGTCGATCGTGGACGAGGACGCCGTGCACCGGGTGGAGGGGCTGCCGGGTGAATCGGGTCCGGTGGGTCTCACGCTGGCGCTGGGGCGGCTGCGGGCGCTGGGGGTGACCGGGCTCCGGGTGGCACTGCCGGCTCCGGGGCATCCGCTGGGGCTGAGCGGGCCCGCGGAGTTCAATGCGCGGGCGCTGGAGGCGGAGGAGGCGGTGGTCGCGGTGGGCGCGGCGCTGGGTCTGGTGCCGGAGGTGGCCGAGGCCGGGCCGGAGGGAGACGTACACGTCTCGGTGACGTGGCACTGCCTGCCGGTACGGGAGGCCCCGCCGGCGGACGTGCCGTCGCTCGGCGAGGCGGAGCGGGAACTGGCGGAGGCGCTGCGCGAGGCGACGGTGGTGCTGACGCGGCTGGACGTGGCCGGGTCGGGGCCGGTGGCGGAGGCCGCGCTGTCGGCGTACCGGGCGCGGGCGGAGGCCGGCCGGGAGGTCCTGGCGCCCGGGTATCCGGCGCGGGCGGTGCGGGTGCTGGCGCTGGCGCAGCGGGTGGATCTGCTGGTGTCGCTGGCGTACGAGCACGGGCCCGGGGGTGCGGTGGCCGCCTCGGAGATGGCGGCGCGGTCGGAGGCGCTGCGGCCGGTGGAGCGGGTGGCGCGGCGTGCGCTGGTCGCGGCGTACAACTCTGCCGTGGAGGAGCGCGAGCGCGGCCGGTAGCTGCGGCGGCGGGGCCGGGGCTCCGCGCCCCGCACGCCGACGCGGCCGGGGCGCTGCGGCGGGTCTGTGGGCGGGTGGGTGGTCCGACGCCGGCCACCCACACCGGGACACCGCGACTCACACGCCGGCGGAGGCCGGAGCGGCTGCGGCAGCGGGGCTACGCACGAGGCTTCACGCCTCGCCCACCGGCGGGGCCGGAAGGCTGCGGCCGGGCCGTGGGCGGGTGGGCAGTACGGCGCCGGCCACCCGCACCGGGGTTTCGTGCCTCGCACGCCGGCGGAGGCCGGGAAGGCTGTGGCCGGGGCGGGGCTCCGCGCCGGGGGTTCGTGCCTACACCGCGGGGCCGGGACGGCTGCCGCGGGCGGGTGGGTGGTTCCGCGCCGGCCTGGCGTGACGCACCGCGGCCCCGCTTCCCGGGGAGAGGGGGGAAAGCGGGGCCGGGGTACGCGCGGTCCGTCGGCGGGGTTGTCGCCGGACGGGGTCCGGAGCGGCGGACCGCAGCCTGACGGGCTGTGCGAGGGCCCCGTCAGGCGTTGCTCCGCAGGCCGGCCGGTCGATGGACGGGGCCCACAGCCGGGGCGTGCGGAGCAGTGCGGGGTGCGCGTCAGGCGTTGACGCCCGTGTTGCCCCAGACGCCGTTCAGCAGGCCGATCACGGTGACCGTGTTGCCGACGACGTTCACCGGGACGTGGACGGGGGCCTGGATCTGGTTTCCGGAGACGACGCCGGGCGAGCCCATGGCCTCGCCGTCCGCCGACGCACCACCGTGCGCCGAGGAGACGCCGGCGCCCGCGGCAAGGAGACCGCCCGCGATCATGGTGATGGCAGTGGCCTTCTTGATGTTCTTCACGTTCTTCGTCCTCCCGTACGTCTGCCGCGGCCGGCCGCCGCAGCACGTCATGAAGAACGGTCATCCGACGAACGGGATGCGCCATGTGGGCTACATCCACCCGACCGTATGAATTTGAGATCGGAGCTGGACGGTCCGTTTCTGGCGGCGCATCAGTCCGCGATCCCGTGCCTGACCGCCCACAACGCCGCCTGTGTCCGGTCCGAGAGGTCCAGCTTCATCAGGATGTTCGACACGTGCGTCTTGACCGTCTTCTCGGACAGCACCAGCGCACGGGCGATCTCCCGGTTGGAGCGGCCGTCCGCGATGAGGGACAGGACCTCTTGTTCGCGCTCCGTCAGGGAGCCGCCCCGGCTCGACGAAGGCTGTTCCTCCTGGGAGAGCAGGGCCTCCGCCACTTCCGGCTGGAGCAGCACGTGGCCGGCGTGGACGGAGCGGATGGCTCCGGCCAGGGCGTCGGGGTCGATGTCCTTGTAGACGTATCCGGCAGCGCCGCCGCGCAGGGCCGGCACCACCGTCCGCTGCTCGGTGAAGCTCGTGACGATCAGCACCCGCGCCGGATTGGCCAGCGCGCGCAGCCTGCGCAGGGCCTCGATGCCGTCGGTCCCCGGCATCTTGATGTCCATCAGGATCACGTCGGGACGCAGCTCCTCGGCGCGGGCCACACCCTCCTCGCCGTCGGCGGCCTCCCCGACCACCTCGATGTCGTCCTGGACCTCCAGGAAGGTCCGCAAGCCCCGGCGGACGACCTGGTGGTCGTCGACGAGCAGTACGCGGATCCTGCCGGGCGTGTCAGCCACCGGGGACCTCCATCTCGATCGTGGTGCCCGTACCGGGCTCCGAGTGCACGGTGAGGCGGCCGCCGACGCCGCTCGCCCGGTCCCGCATGGAGACCAGGCCGAGGTGGCGCCCGGCCGCGCGGATGGAGGAAGGGGAGAAGCCGCTTCCGTTGTCCGTGACGGTCAGGACGGCTCCCGCGGCCCGGCGGGCGAGGGCGACCTCGACGCGGTCGGCGCCCGAGTGCCGCAGGGCGTTGTGGAGGGCTTCCTGGGCGACCCGGAGCAGCGCCTCCTCGTGGGTCGCCGGGAGGGCCCGTACGCCGTCACAGGTGAAGGTGACGTGCGCGGTGTGGGCGCGGTCGAGCACGTGGACCTGGTCGCGGAGGGTGGCGACCAGGCCGTCCTCGTCGAGCCCGGCCGGGCGCAGCTCGGTCACGGCGGCGCGCAGTTCGTCGGCGGCTTCCGCGGCGAGGGCGGCGACCTGCTGGAGCTCGCCCTTGGCGCGGGCCGGGTCGCGGTCCACGAGGGCTGCGGCGGCCTGGGCGGTCAGGCGGAGCGAGAAGAGCTTCTGGGCGACGGCGTCGTGCAGCTCGTGGGCGAGGCGGGAGCGCTCCTCGGCGATGGTGAGCTCGCGGCTGCGCTCGTACAGCCGGGCATTGGTGAGGGCGATCGCCGCGTGCTGGGCGAGGAGGGCGACGAGCTCCTCGTCTTCTTCGGTGAACCCGCCGGGGCTGCGTTTGTTCGCCAGGAAGAGGGCCCCGAGGGTCTCCTCGCCGTCACGGACGGGCCGGCCGAGGAAGTCGGACATCTCGGGGTGGGCGGCGGGCCAGCCCTCGAAGCGGGGGTCCTTGCGTACGTCGGCCAGCCGCTCGGGGCCGTCCTGGTGGAGCATCGCGGCGAGGATGCCGTGCTGGCGGGGCAGGGGGCCGATCCGGCGCCACTGCTCCTCGCTGATGCCGTCCACGACGAACTGGGCGAAGCCGCCGTGGTCGTCCGGGACGCCCAGGGCCGCGTACTCGGCGTCGAGCAGCTGGCGGGCCGATACGACGATCGTGCGCAGGACGTCGCGGACCTCCAGCCGGCGGCTCATGGCGAGCAGGGCGGTGCTCACGGCCGCGAGGCCGCTGCGGGGTCCGCCTGACGCGGGACTACCAGTCATGGGCTCACCGTACTCGTGGCTCTGACCTGCGGTATCGGCCTCGGGTCCCAGGTGCGGGGGCCGTTCGGCCTCCTCCGCAAGGAGGGGGTCGCGGGGCCGGTCTCTGTCTTGAGGATGAGGGCCGCGGCGGGCTTGTGGTCCTCGGGGTGGAGAATTTCGCTACGGAATGCATTGCTGTCGCAACTCATGGCGAAACCGTTATGCGGCCCGATGTGAGCCCGAGCATAGGACCCAGGTCACTTACGAAGGTGCCTAGTGGATGCATAAAGAGCCTGTCGGCGCGGCTGCACCTGGCATCCGGCCCTGAATTCCGGGCTCGTCCGCGCCCCCTGATCCACTAAGCGGGATCGTACGTCACACCTTTGCCAGGCGATTTTGCCGCCGCTAAGAATTGCTCCCGTCGCACAGCGTCGCGGATCCCGGATCCGAGCGGCGCTTTCCTGCGGCTCCCGCTATTCGAAGAGGTTGCTACGCATGTCGAAGACCAGCACCCCCGGCCACCATCGTCGCCTGACGAAGGCGCACAAGATGTCGTTCGCCGCCTTCGCCACCATCGGCGCCGCGGCCCTGGCCGCGACCGTCGTCCCCGCCGGCAATGCCGACGCCGAGACGACCGTGACCGCCGCCCCCGTGGCGTGGACCCAGGCCGTCGAGGGTGTCCAGGCCAAGACGGTGCAGCACCTCGCTTCGCAGACCAAGCTGGCCACCGAGGCCGCGAAGGTCGAGGCCGCGGTGAAGGCCAAGGCCGCGGCCGCCGCGAAGGCGAAGGCCAATGCGGCCGCCGCCAAGGCGAAGGCAGAGGCGAAGGCAAAGGCCAAGGCCAAGGCCAAGGCGAAGGCGAACCGCGAGGCGAAGGCGGCTGCCAGCCGTTCCCTCGCCCGCAAGCCGATCTACGCGAACAACCTTGACGGCTGGATCAAGGAGTCGCTGGCGATCATGAAGGCGCACAAGATTCCGGGCACGTACAACGGCCTGTACAAGAACATCATGCGCGAGTCGAGCGGCAACCCGCGGGCGATCAACAACTGGGACATCAACGCCCAGAACGGTGTGCCCTCGAAGGGTCTGCTGCAGATCATCAAGCCGACCTTCCTCGCGTACCACGTGCCCGGCACCCCGCTGGACCAGTACCACCCGGTCGCCAACATCGTGGCCTCGGCAAACTACGCCGCCCACCGTTACGGCTCGATCGACAACGTCAACAGCGCCTACTAAGGCGCGACTGGCACAACACGGCGGAGCAACCCCCCATGCGCCTCAGGGCGGCACCCGGTATCCGGGTGCCGCCCTGAGGCGTTCGTACGGGGGGTGCGCCGGCCCGTGCCGGCTAGTTGCGCATGACCTCGGGCTCGTGGCGGCGCAGCAGCCTCTGTACGGCGAAGCCGCAGGCGACGCCGATGAGCAGCAGGATCGTGATGTTCACGCCCCACTGGGCGACCGAGTGCTCCCACAGGGGGTCGGTGTTGGTCGGGTTCTGCTGGTCCCACGGCGGCATGAGCTTGCCGAGGTTCAGCGTGGTGCCGGCGGCGGCGACGGCCCAGCGGGACGGCATCAGCCAGGCGAACTGCTCCAGGCCCGGGGAGTCGTACACCTGGAAGAGGATGCCGGTGAACACGACCTGGACGATCGCGAACATGACCAGCAGCGGCATGGTCTTCTCGGCGGTCTTCACCAGCGAGGAGATCACGAGGCCGAACATCATCGAGGTGAAGCCGAGCGCGGTGACCGACAGGCAGAGCTCGACCGCCGGCGGCATGAGCAGGCCGTCGGCAGGCAGGTCGCGCGGGGTGAAGCCGATGACGCAGATGACCACGCCCTGGATGGCCGTGATGAAGCCGAGGACGATCACCTTCGACATGAGGTACGCCGACCGGGACAGGCCGGTGGCGCGTTCACGCTCGTAGATGACCCGTTCCTTGATCAGCTCGCGGACCGAGTTCGCGGCGCCCGAGAAACACATGCCGACGCAGAGGATCAGCATGATCGTGCCGGCGTCGCCGTTGAACCGGGACGGCGGCTTCGGCGGCGCGAGGCCGAAGGTCGCGGGGATGACCGTCGAGACCACGCCCAGGACCGCGGGGAGGATCAGCATCAGGGCCATGAAGCCCTTGTCGGACGCGATCACCGAGACGTAGCGGCGGATCAGGGTCCACAGCTGGTCGCCCCAGCCCTGCGCCTTCGGCGGCATCATCTGCTGCATCGGCGGCATCGCGACCTGCTGCGGGGCGACGGCGTCGAGGTCGGCGGCGTAGAGCTGGTAGTGCTGCGAGCCCTTCCAGCGGCCGGCCCAGTCGTAGTCGCGGTAGTTCTCGAACGCCGAGAAGACGTCCGCCCATGTGGTGTAGCCGAAGAAGTTCAGCGCCTCGTCCGGCGGGCCGAAGTACGCGACCGAACCGCCCGGGGCCATGACCAGCAGCTTGTCGCAGAGGGACAGCTCGGCGACGGAGTGGGTGACGACGAGGACCGTGCGGCCGTCGTCGGCGAGGCCGCGCAGCAGCTGCATGACGTCGCGGTCCATGCCCGGGTCGAGGCCGGAGGTCGGCTCGTCCAGGAAGATCAGCGACGGCTTGGTGAGGAGCTCCAGGGCCACGGACACGCGCTTGCGCTGACCACCGGAGAGCGCGGTGATCTTCTTGTCCTTGTGGATGTCGAGCTTGAGCTCGCGCAGGACCTCGTCGATGCGGGCGGCGCGCTCGGACTCGGCGGTGTCGCCGGGGAAGCGGAGCTTGGCCGCGTACTTGAGGGCCGTGCTGACCTTCAGCTCCTTGTGCAGGATGTCGTCCTGCGGGACCAGGCCGATGCGCTGGCGGAGCTCCGCGAACTGCTTGTACAGGTTGCGGTTGTCGTAGAGGACGTCGCCCTGGTTGGCAGGCCGGTAGCCGGTCAGCGCCTTGAGCAGCGTCGACTTTCCGGAACCGGAGGGGCCGATGACGCCGATGAGCGACTTCTCCGGGACGCCGAAGGTGACGTCCTTGAGGATCTGCTTGCCGCCGTCGACCGTCACCGTGAGGTGGCGGGCCGAGAAGGAGACATCACCGGTGTCGACGAACTCCTCAAGCCGGTCACCGACGATCCGGAACGTCGAGTGGCCGACGCCGACGATGTCGGACGGGCCGAGCAGTGCGCTGCCGGACTTGGCCAGCGGCTGGCCGTTGACGTAGGTGCCGTTGTGGCTGCCGAGGTCGTGGATCTCGAACCGGCCGTTGGTGGAGCGGAACTCCGCGTGGTGGCGCGAGACCTGGAGGTCCGAGACGACGAGCTCGTTCTCCAGCGCACGGCCGATCCGCATGACGCGGCCGACGGCGATCTGGTGGAACGTCGTCGGGCTGCGGTCACCGCCGTAGGCGGGGCCGGCGCCCTGCGCGGGGTGGGGCGCGCCGCCACCCTGCTGCTGCGGGAAGTGCGGCTGCTGCGGCTGCTGGTGGGCGGCGGGCTGCTGCGGCTGCTGCTGCCAGGCCTGCTGCTGCGGCTGCTGCGCCTGGGCCGGGGCCTGGTACGCCGGGGCCGCCTGCTGGGCCGGGGCCTGGTAGGCGGGCGCCGGGGCCTGGTAGGCCGGGGCCGCCTGCTGCGGTACGGCCTGCTGCGGCGCGGCAGCGGCGCTCAGATTCAGCCGCGGCCCGTCGGTGGCGTTGCCGAGGTGGACGGGCGTGCCCGGCACGAGCTCGGTCTGCTGGACCCGCGCGCCTTGCACGTAGGTGCCGTTGGTGCTGCCGTGGTCCTCGATGCCCCAACCCCGGCCGTTCCAGGCGATCGTGGCATGCCGCCACGACACCCGGGCGTCATCGATCACCACGTCTCCCTGGGGGTCACGCCCCAGCGAGTACGACCTGGACGGATCGAGCGTCCAGGTCCTTCCATTCAATTCCAGTACGAGTTCCGGCACTCCAGCCCCACTTAAGTCCCCCGAGAATCCCCCTGGCGTCAGGGAGTCCGACGTCAGGGAGTCTAGGGATGGCGAACATCCGGGGGAACTATTTCAGGCCTTCGGCCACATGTGGAATCGGGGCCTTCCCACGGCGTCTACGCCTGCCCGTTGACGGGGTTGAAAGTCACCCGGAGAGTGAGATACGGGACTTCTCGCCCTGGCCGGCCCCGTCCCGCACCGTCCCGTCCCGCTCGGCACGCATCGGGGGCACGCATGCGACGCATTCGTTGGGGAGACGTGTTCGTGTCGGGCGTCGCCGCCGCGGGCTGGGCCCTCGTCGTCATGGCCGGGGTCGCCGCACTGGGGCTCCACCTGCTCGGCGCCGACGCGGCGGGAGGCTCGCTCGGGGCGATGACGGCCGCCGTGGTGGTCCTCGCGATCGGCGGCACGGTGACCCCGTCGGGGGACGTGTCGGTCCTCGGGGTCACCGGACCGGGGGCACAGACCTCACTGGACGTCGTGCCGCTCGGGGTCGGGCTGGCCGGGGCCCTGGTCCTGGCCCGGATCTTCCTGCGCTCGGTCCGGACGGGGGCACCGCGCGGGGAACTCGCCGCCCGGGCGGCCTCGGTGGCGGTACTGCTCGTCGCGGCGGCCGGCGGGCTGGCCCGGGCCGCGCACGACGTGGTCACCCTGGACGGCCCGCAGCTGCCGAGGACACCGCAGAGGGTCGTGGTCCCCGGGATCGGGGACATCGGCGGGCTGCTCCCCGACCGCATCGGGGACCTGATCGACTCCCGGGCCCGGGTGGGGTTCTCGGTGGAGTTCGGGCCGACGCTGCTGGGCGCGGGAGTGTGGGTGCTGGCCGTCCTGGCGGTGGCGCTGCTGGCTTCGCGGCGCGGGCCGGCGGCGTTCGCACCGCTGCGGCCCGCGGTGTCGGCGCTGGTGGTGGCGCTGCTGGTGGCGGTGGCGGCCGGGCTGGCGGCCGCGGTGTGGGCGGCGGCGGGCGACGACCATCCCCGGCGGGTGCTGGGCGCCGCGCTGCTGGGGGCGCCGAACGGGGCCTGGACGGGGGTGCTGCTGGGGCTCTTCGTACCGTTCGACGGCCGGGCCACGGGCACCCTGGGCCGGCTGCTGCCGGATCCGCTGGACGACCTGCTCGGGGCGTCGGTGCCGGAGCGGGTGACGCCGGCCCGGCTGGCGGAGTACGACGGTCGGGTCTGGCTGCTGGTCGCGGGGCTGGGGCTGCTGCTGCTCTGCGCCGGCGTCCTGGCCGCCGTACGGACTCCGGGGCGCGGGATCCTGGAGTGCGCGGTGCGGCTGGCGGCCGTGACCGGGGTGGCGCTGGCGGTACTGGTGTGGCTGACGGGGGTGTCGGTGGACGCTTCGCTGTCGGTGCTCGGTGTGGACGCGGTGGACGCCGGGGTGGAGCTGCGGGGCGACGCGGTGTACGCGCTGCTGCTCGGGGCGGCCTGGGGTGCGGTGGCGGGCGGTGCGGGGGCCCTGCTGGCCGGGCGCCGTCGGCCGCCGCGGCCGGTGACGGCGGCCGGACCGGGCGCCGCCGTGCCGACGGTCCCGTACCCGCCGGGGCGGCCGTACCCGTACGCACACCCGCACCCGTACCCCGAGCCGGCCCCCGAGCCGTACCCCGGCGCGGAACCCGAGCCGGACGGCTCCTGGGACGTCACGATCACCCGGCTGCCCCGGCGGCCCTCGCGGCGACCCGGTCCGCCCCACCGCCCGCCGTTCACCCCTCCCCCGCCGCCCCCGCCGCCGCCTCCGCCCCTGCCGCCGAGGCCCCCGGTCTGACGCGTCGAACCGGGGCGGACGTATCGAACACGGTCATCGGCCGGACCGCCCCGAGGACCCGGACACCTCCCCGCCGTCCTGCGTTCACCCCGGCGCCACCCGCTCCGCCGGTCCCCCGGGCGGCCGCGCCGGGCGGCGGCGGGGAGCACTCCGCCGGAAAATGGTTCCGGCAGGTGGGACGGGGGTCCAAGCAGGGAGGGCGGGAAGATACGGTGAGGGAACCATGAGCGCTTCACAGACCTCCGACGTCCCCACCCTCCTCGTCAAGATCTTCGGCAAGGACCGTCCCGGGATCACCGCCGGGCTGTTCGACACCCTCGCCGCCTACTCCGTCGACGTCGTCGACATCGAGCAGGTCGTCACCCGCGGCCGCATCGTCCTGTGCGCCCTCGTCACCAAGCCCGCCGGCGGCGGCGAGGGCGAGCTGCGGGCCACCGTCCACAGCTGGGCCGAGTCGCTCAAGATGCAGGCCGAGATCCTCTCCGGTACCGGCGACAACCGGCCGCGCGGCAGCGGCCGTTCGCACGTCACTGTGCTGGGGCACCCGCTGACCGCCGAGTCGACGGCCGCCATAGCCTCCCGGATCACCTCGACCGGCGGCAACATCGACCGTATCTTCCGGCTCGCCAAGTACCCCGTGACGGCCGTCGAGTTCGCCGTCTCCGGCTGCGAGACCGAGCCGCTGCGCACCGCCCTGGCCACCGCCGCCTCACACATCGGCGTCGACGTGGCCGTGGTCTCGGCGGGCCTGCACCGCCGGGCCCAGCGCCTCGTCGTCATGGACGTGGACTCGACCCTGATCCAGGACGAGGTCATCGAGCTGTTCGCCGCACACGCCGGCTGTGAGGCCGAGGTCGCCGAGGTGACCGAGCGGGCCATGCGCGGCGAGCTGGACTTCGAGCAGTCGCTGCACGCCCGCGTGAAGCTGCTGGCAGGGCTGGACGCCTCCGTCGTGGACAAGGTCCGCTCCGAGGTGCGGCTCACGCCGGGCGCCCGGACCCTGATCCGCACCCTGAAGCAGCTCGGCTACCAGGTCGGCGTGGTCTCCGGCGGGTTCACCCAGGTGACGGACGATCTGCAGGAGCGGCTGGGGCTGGACTTCGCCTCGGCCAACACCCTCGAAATCGTCGACGGGAAGCTGACCGGCCGGGTCACCGGCGAGATCGTGGACCGGGCGGGCAAGGCCCGGCTGCTGCGCCGCTTCGCCGCGGAGGCCGGCGTACCGCTGGCCCAGACCGTGGCCATCGGCGACGGCGCCAACGACCTGGACATGCTGAACGCGGCCGGGCTGGGCGTGGCCTTCAACGCCAAGCCGGTGGTCCGTGAGGCCGCGCACACGGCGGTGAACGTGCCGTTCCTGGACGCGGTGCTGTACCTGCTTGGCATCACCCGTGAAGAGGTCGAGGCCGCCGGCCTGACCACCTGAGCCCCGCGTACGAGGACGGGCCCCGGCGGAACAACCGCGCCGGGGCCCGTCCTCGTACGTCCTCCCACGCCTCGGACGCGTCGTCAGTGGTCCTCGGGCGTCCAGTAGTCCAGCAGCGTGCCCACCCCGTGCTCCACGGACTTCCAGGAACCGGTGAAGGAGACGACGGCGAACGCCGCGGTCGGGAACCCGGTGCGGGTCATACGGGCCAGGGCGTCGCCCTCCGCGCGCCCGGCCAGGGCGTCGGCGACGGCGTGCATGCCCGGGTTGTGACCGATGACGAGGAGGTCCTTGACCTCGTCGGACGTCTCGTTCAGGAGGGCGATGATCTCGCCCGGCGAGGCGTCGTACAGCCGTTCCTCGTACGAGGTCCGCGGCCGGTGCGGCATCTCCTGGACGGCGAGCTTCCAGGTCTCACGGGTACGGGCGGCGGTGGAGCAGAGGGCCAGGTCGAAGGCGATGCCGGTCTCGGCCAGCTTCAGCCCGACGGCCGGTGCGTCCTTGCGGCCGCGTTCCGCCAGCGGTCGGTCGTGGTCGGCCACCTCGGGCCAGTCTGCCTTGGCGTGCCGGAGGAGGACGATCCTGCGGGGTGTGTCGGCGCTCATGGCTCCCAGCTTCGCATGGATCGGGCCACGGAGCGCAGGGTGTTGAAGGGCGCGGCCGCTCGCCCGGTCAGCCGACCACGCGCAGGATCTGCTCGGTGATCTGGAGGATCGCGGAGGCCTCTCCGGAGGCGGCATGGGCCTCGCCGGAGCCGGCGAGGAGCAGCAGCAGGAGGCAGAAGGCGAGCGCGGGGAGGGCCAGCGCCCACCAGTGCAGCCGGGCGCTCGCGCCGTGGACTCGGGGACCGGGAGTGTGCGTGGGGGCCGACATGGCCGCCTCCGTGGGTACGCGGGGTGGGACTGGCTCGCTCTCTTCGAATCTATGGATCCGAAGACGCGCCGCCCATCCGGGGCACACCCCAGTCGACCCTGAACCTGACCCCCTAAGGGTTGGTGGGGGTAGCCCCACCCACCATGGCCCGAACCGGCCGAAGTGGCCGGTTCCGGGCTCGTGTCAGGGGGAGACGACGGTGGCGATGACGGAGATGATCACGGTCACGACGAGCATCGCGCCGAGCACCATGCCGAGCTTCTTGTGACTGTTCTGCGGGTTCGGTTCGAGTACGGGCGACATGCCGCTCAGTCTCGCATGCCGCATTCGTCCTCGATCGTGCGGTCCCGGCCGGCCAGGACGCCCAGCGCGATCTGCGGGATCAGCAGGCTCGCCATGAGGGTGAGCGGCAGGTCCCAGCCGCCGCTGTGCTGGTAGAGGGCGCCGATGAGGAGCGGTCCGGGGATGGAGATGAGGTAGCCGACGCTCTGGGCGAAGGCGGACAGCTTGACGACGCCAGCCGGGGACTTGGCGCGCAGCCCGATCAGCGTGATGACGAGGGGGAAGGCGCAGTTGGAGATGCCGAGCAGGAGCGCCCAGGCCCAGGCGCCGGCGGCGGGGGCGAAGCAGAGGCCGCCGTATCCGACCAGGCCGAAGGCGCCGAGGGTGGCGGCGATGGCGCCCTGGTTCCTCATCCGGCCGGCCAGGTTGGGGATGACGAAGGCGAGCGGGACGCCCATGACCATGGTGACGGCGAGCAGGATGCCGGCGGTGGAGGCGGAGACCCCGGCGTCGCGGAAGATCTGCGGCAGCCAGCCCATGGTGATGTACGCGCCGGTGGCCTGGAGGCCGAAGTAGCAGGCCAGCGCCCAGGCGGTGCGGCTGCGGACGATCTTCGGTCCCGTGTCCGCCCCTGCGTTCGGGGCCGGCTCGGCGGCGGCCCGCTTCTCCCGCCGGACGGACGCCGTGACGGGCAGCCACGGCAGTACGGCGGCCACCGCGAGCACGGCCCACACCAGCAGGCCCGTACGCCAGCTGCCGCCGAGGGCGGAGGTCATCGGGACGGTCACGGCGGCGGCGAGCGAGGTGCCGAGGGCCAGGGCCATGGAGTACAGGCCGGTCATGGTGCCCACGCGGTCCGGGAACCAGCGCTTGACGATGACCGGGAGCAGCACGTTGGTCAGGGCTATGCCCGCCAGGGACAGGGCGCTGGCGGCGAGGAACCCGGCTGCGTTGTCGGTGAGGGGGCGGATCAGCAGTCCGGCGGCGACGGCGGCCATGCCGGCGCAGACCACGGCGGCCGGGCCGAAGCGGCGGGAGAGCCGGGGCGCGGTGACGCCGAAGACGGCGAAGCAGAGGGCGGGGACGGAGGTGATCAGTCCGGCGACGGTTCCGCTCATGCCGAGGCCCGTGCGGACCTCCTCGAAGAGGGCG
This sequence comes from Streptomyces sp. NPDC097981, assembly GCF_040302565.1. Taxonomy (NCBI): domain Bacteria; kingdom Bacillati; phylum Actinomycetota; class Actinomycetes; order Kitasatosporales; family Streptomycetaceae; genus Streptomyces; species Streptomyces sp. NPDC097981. Next base: position 264,592 of record NZ_JBEORW010000005.1, on the reverse strand, counting down.
CCGAGGCTGGTGATGGCGGGCCGCAGGTTGAGGGCGGCCAGCACGATGCCGACGATGAGGACCGGGCCGAGCCAGGCGGGTTGCGGGCTCGCGGGAGCTGCGGAGGGGGACTGCACGGGTACCGCGCGCGCGGCCCGGGGCCGGTTCAGGGTCTGGATTTCTTCGTCGGGCATTACACCATCATAGAATCATGGGATGATTGGTTGTCACCCCCCGGACTGGACTTCGGAGAGGACCCCGCCCGCATGCCGCTGACCTCGCCCCGGCGATCCGCACTGGTCGATCAGGTGATCGCCCAGATCAGGAACCAGATCACCTCCGGCGAATGGCCGGTCGGAGCCCGCATCCCCACCGAGCCGGAGCTGGTGGAGCTGCTGGGCGTCGCCCGCAACACCGTCCGGGAGGCCGTCCGGGCCCTCGCGCACAACGGGCTGCTGGACATCCGGCAGGGCTCGGGAACGTACGTCATCGCGACGAGCGAGCTGGCCGGGGTGATGCACCGCCGCTTCGCGGGCGCCGACCCGCGGCACATCGCGGAGCTCCGCTCGACGCTGGAGTCCTCCGCGGCCCGGCTGGCGGCCCAGCGGCGCACCGAGCGGGACCTGGGGCAGCTGGACGCGCTGCTGGCGCGGCGCGAGGAGGCGTGGGCGAGCGGGGAGGCGGAGCGGTTCGTGGCGGCGGACGTGGCACTGCACATGGCAGTGGTGGCGGCCTCGCACAACGAGGTGCTCATCGAGCTGTACGCGGACCTCGGCGACCTGGTGGCGGACTGGCTGCGCGCGGACGTGGGCACGGAGCTGGATCCGGCGGCGCACCTGGACCACGCCCGGCTGATCGAGGCGATCCGGCGCGGCGACGGGGACTCGGCGGCGGCGGAGGCGGCGGGCTACCCGTTCGCGTGCCTCGGCAGGGCGTAGCGCGGCGGGCCGGCCGCGTCACGGCCGCTGGTGGGTGACCCAGGCCGAGCGGACTTCCTTCCAGCAGCGGCTGGTGAGCGCGACCCGGCCGGCCGGTCCCAGGGCGACGGCGGTGCTGTCCGTGTCCAGGTCCCACCAGCGGTCGCATTCCACGTGCAGACGCAGGAGGTCGGTCTCCGGAAAGCCGTTGTGGCAGGTCGCGGTCACCTGCGAGCCCTCGATCACCGTGTCGCAGTCGGCGCCGAACAGCTGGGGGGCGGCGGGCGGCGCGGGCCGTACGGGCGGCTCCGCGGGGATCTCGCCGAGGTCCACGACGGCGGGGGCCACGGCAGCGGGGTCCACGGCGGTGCGTTCCGCGACGGCGGGGTCGATGACGGCAGGGGCCGCCGCCCCGGGCCCGGCTGCCGGGTCGCCCGCGCCGGGCTGCGCGACGGCCCCCAGAACCAGGAATCCGGTCAGGACCACCGAGGTGACCAGCGATACCGCTCGGCTCCGCCTCGCGCGCACTCCCGTACCTCCTCCCCGCAGGAGCCGGGAAGATCCCGACTCGCCCAGTTTGCAGGCATATGTCCCGGTTTTCGACTCGGGAAGATCCGGTCCGCGGGCGGGAATCCGATCGGGCGCACGGCCGCGGTCCCCGCGCCCACCGGCACGAACGGCGGCGGCCGCGCCCCCTGGAAGGGAGACGCGGCCGCCGCCGTACGGACGTACCGTGATGTGCCGGGCCCCGGTCAGGCACCCATTGCGTGCAGGCCGCCGTCCACGTGGACGATCTCGCCGGTGGTCTTCGGGAACCAGTCCGACAGCAGGGCCACGATGGCCTTGCCCGTCGGCTCCGGGTCGCTCATGTCCCACTCCAGCATGGAGCGGGAGTTCCAGACGTCCGCCAGGTCCGAGAAGCCCGGGATGGACTTCGCGGCCATCGAGCCGAGCGGACCGGCCGAGACCAGGTTGCAGCGGATGTTCTCCTTGCCCAGGTCACGGGCGAGGTAGCGGCTGGTGGCCTCCAGCGCGGCCTTGGCCGGGCCCATCCAGTCGTACTGCGGCCAGGCGAACTGCGCGTCGAAGGTGAGACCGACGACGGCCGCACCTTCAGCCGGGAACAGCGGCTTGCACGCCATGGTCAGCGACTTCAGCGAGAACGCCGAGACGTGCATGGCGGTCGCGACCGACTCGAACGGGGTGTTCAGGAAGTTGCCGCCCAGGGCGTCCTGCGGCGCGAAGCCGATGGAGTGCAGGACACCGTCGAGGCCGCCGAGCTCATCGCGGACGAGGCCTTCCAGGCGGGCCAGGTGCTCGTCGTTGGTGACGTCGAGCTCGATCACCTTGACCGGCTTGGGCAGCTTCTTGGCGATGCGCTCGGTCAGCGTCGGGCGCGGCCACGCGGTGAGGATGACCTCGGCGCCCTGCTCCTGGGCCAGCCTGGCGGCGTGGAAGGCGATGGACGACTCCATCAGCACCCCGGTGATGAGGATGCGCTTGCCGTCGAGAATTCCGCTCATGGTGATCAGTGACCCATGCCCAATCCGCCGTCAACGGGAATGACGGCTCCTGTGATGTACGCGGCGTCGTCGGACGCCAGGAAGCTCACGGCTGCCGCGATCTCCTCGGGCTGCGCGTAGCGGCCCAGGGGCACCTGGCCCACGATGCCCGCACGCTGCTCGTCGGTGAGCACCTTCGTCATGTCGGTGTCCACGAAACCGGGGGCCACCACGTTGAAGGTGATGTTGCGGGAGCCGAGCTCACGGGCGAGCGAGCGGGCGAAGCCGACCAGCGCGGCCTTGGAGGCGGCGTAGTTGGCCTGGCCCGCGGAGCCCAGGAGCCCGACGACCGAGGAGATCAGGACGACGCGGCCCTTCTTGGCACGGAGCATGCCACGGTTCGCGCGCTTGACCACACGGAAGGTGCCGGTGAGGTTGGTGTCGACGACGGACGCGAAGTCGTCCTCGGACATGCGCATCAGCAGCGTGTCCTTGGTGATGCCGGCGTTGGCCACCAGCACCTCGACCGCGCCGTGCGTGTCCTCGATCTCCTTGTAGGCCTGCTCCACCTGCTCGGAGTCGGTGATGTCGCAGCGGACCGCCAGGACGCCGAGCGCGGTGAGCTCCTGTGGGGGCTCACCCGACCGGTACGTGATCGCGACCTTGTCGCCGGCCTGTACGAAGGCTCGGGCGATGGCGAGGCCGATGCCCCGGTTTCCTCCGGTGACGAGAACCGAGCGGCTCAACGGATCACCCTTTCGACTAGCGGTCTGAGTACCAAAAACCTATAGGCCAGTACCCCCGGGCGGAGAATCGATCTCCCACAGGGCCTTGCGACGGGCTCTGTCGAGTCCCTACAGAAAGATGTAGGCACAGGCGCCCCGAGCGCGACATGATCGAGGCGACCGGCCCCGACCCCGGGAGGACTTCCGTGCCCCATTCCATCGACGCGGCCTTCACCGCGCTGCCCTTGCGGGCGCTCGCCGACGCGGCGCTCGCCCGGGCCCGCGCGCTGGGCTGCGACCATGCCGACTTCCGGCTTGAGCGGATCCGCAGCGCCTCTTGGCGGCTCCGGGACGCCAAGCCCTCCGGCGGTTCCGACACCACCGACCTCGGGTACGCGGTCCGTGTGGTGCACGGGGGCAGCTGGGGGTTCGCCTCGGGCGTGGACCTGACCATGGACGGCGCCGCCAAGGTGGCCTCGCAGGCCGTGGCCATGGCGAAGCTCTCCGCCCAGGTCATCAAGGCCGCCGGTTCGAACGAGCGGGTCGAGCTCGCCGACGAGCCGGTGCACGCCGACAAGACGTGGATCTCCGCGTACGACGTGAACCCGTTCGAGGTGCCGGACGCAGAGAAGGCGGCCCTGCTGGCCGACTGGAGTTCCCGGCTGCTGGCCGCCGAGGGGGTCGCGCACGTGGACGCCTCGCTGCTCGCCGTGCACGAGAACAAGTTCTACGCCGACACCGCGGGCACCATGACCACGCAGCAGCGGGTACGGATCCACCCGCAGCTCACCGCGGTCGCCGTGGACGCCACCACGGGCGAGTTCGACTCGATGCGCACCATCGCCCCGCCGGCCGGGCGCGGCTGGGAGTACCTGACCGGCACCGGCTGGGACTGGGATTCCGAGCTGGAGCAGATCCCCGGCCTGCTCGCCGAGAAGATGCGGGCGCCGAGCGTCGAGGCCGGGCGCTACGACCTGGTCGTGGACCCGTCCAACCTGTGGCTCACCATCCACGAGTCCATCGGTCACGCCACCGAGCTCGACCGGGCGCTGGGCTACGAGGCGGCGTACGCGGGGACCTCCTTCGCCACGTTCGACCAGCTGGGCACGCTCAAGTACGGCTCCTCGATCATGAACGTGACCGGTGACCGCACCGCCGAGCACGGGCTCGCCACCGTCGGCTTCGACGACGAGGGCGTCCGGGCCCAGAGCTGGGACCTGGTCAAGGACGGCACCCTGGTCGGCTACCAGCTGGACCGGCGGATCGCGAAGCTCACCGGCCTCGGCCGCTCCAACGGCTGCGCCTTCGCCGACTCCCCCGGGCACGTGCCCGTCCAGCGGATGGCGAACGTCTCGCTCCGGCCGGATCCGGGCGGGCTGTCCACCGAGGACCTGATCGGCGGGGTGGAGCGCGGCATCTACGTCGTCGGCGACCGCTCCTGGTCGATCGACATGCAGCGCTACAACTTCCAGTTCACCGGGCAGCGGTTCTTCCGCATCGAGAACGGCAAGCTGGCCGGGCAGCTGCGCGACGTCGCCTACCAGGCCACGACCACCGACTTCTGGGGCTCGATGGAGAAGGTCGGCGGGCCGCAGACGTACGTGCTGGGCGGCGCCTTCAACTGCGGCAAGGCCCAGCCGGGCCAGGTCGCGTCGGTCTCGCACGGCTGCCCGTCCGCACTGTTCCGCGACGTGAACATCCTGAACACGACCCAGGAGGCCGGTCGCTGATGCCCTCGAACCACACGAAGCCCCACGAGATCGTCGAGCGGGCCCTCGAACTGTCCACCGCCGACGGCTGTGTCGTCATCGCCGACGAGGAGTCGACGGCGAACCTGCGCTGGGCGGGCAACGCGCTCACCACGAACGGCGTCACCCGCGGCCGGACGCTGACGGTCATCGCCACGGTCGACGGCAAGGAGGGCACGGCCTCGGGGGTCGTCTCACGCTCCGCCGTGACCGCCGGGGACCTGGAGCCGCTGGTCCGGGCCGCCGAGGCCGCCGCACGCGGCGCCGACCCCGCCGAGGACGCCCGGCCGCTCGTCACCGGGACCCCGTCCTCGCCGGACTTCGCGGACGCTCCGGCCGAGACCTCCTCGACGGTGTTCGCAGACTTCGCCCCGGCCCTCGGCGAGGCCTTCGCCCGGGCCCGCGCGGGCGGCCGGGAGCTGTACGGCTTCGCCAACCACGAGCTGGTCTCCACGTACGTCGGCACCTCGACCGGGCTGCGGCTGCGCCACGACCAGCCGAAGGGCACCCTGGAGCTCAACGCCAAGTCCGCTGCCACTGCCGATGGCCGGTTGCTCTCGGCCTGGGCCGGCCGCTCCACCCGGGACTTCAAGGACGTGGACCCGACCGCGCTGGACGCGGAGCTGGCCGTACGCCTGGGCTGGGCGGAGCGGAAGATCGACCTGCCCGCGGGCCGGTACGAGACGCTGCTGCCGCCGACCGCGGTGGCCGACCTGCTGATCTACCAGATGTGGTCCGCCGCGGCCCGGGACGCCGTGGAGGGCCGGACGGTCTTCTCCAAGCCCGGCGGCGGCACCCGGCTCGGCGAGAAGCTCTCCGAGCTGCCGCTGACCCTGCGCAGCGACCCGAACGCGCCGGGCCTGGAGTCCGCGCCGTTCGTGATCGCGCACAGCTCGGGTGACGACGCCTCGGTCTTCGACAACGGGCTCCCGGTCCCGGCGACCGAGTGGATCCGGGAGGGCGAGCTGGCCCGGCTGACCACGACCCGGCACACCGCGGCGATGACCGGGATGCCGGTCGCGCCCGGCTTCGGGAACCTGATCCTCGACGGCGGCGGCGACAAGTCGCTGGAGGAGATGGTGGCCGGCACCGAGCGGGGTCTGCTGCTGACCTGCCTCTGGTACATCCGCGAGGTGGACCCGGCGACGCTGCTGCTGACGGGCCTGACCCGGGACGGCGTCTACCTGGTGGAGAACGGCCGGGTCGTCGGGGAGGTGAACAACTTCCGGTTCAACGAATCGCCGGTGAACCTGCTCTCGCGGGCCTCGGAGGCGGGCCGCACCGAGAAGACCCTGCCGCGCGAGTGGAGCGACTGGTTCACCCGGGCCGCGATGCCCGCGCTGCGAATCCCGGACTTCAACATGAGCTCGGTCAGCAAGGGCGTCTGATCCACCTAGACTGAATCCTTGGCGTAACGCAGTTCCATCATCCGAAGGAGTCGAGAGACCGTGACGGACATCGTCGACGAACTGAAGTGGCGTGGGCTCTTCGCCCAGTCCACCGACGAAGAAGCGCTGCGAAAGGCGTTCGCGGACGGTCCTGTCACCTTCTATTGCGGCTTCGACCCGACGGCGGCCTCGCTGCACGTGGGGCATCTCGTGCAGGTGCTGACCGTACGCCGGCTCCAGCAGGCCGGGCACCGGCCGCTGGCGCTGGTCGGCGGGGCCACCGGGCAGATCGGGGACCCGCGGCCGACCGCCGAGCGGACCCTGAACGACCCGGAGACCATCGCCAACTGGGTGAACCGGCTGCGCGGCCAGATCGAGCCGTACCTCTCCTTCGAGGGCGAGAACGCCGCGGTCATGGTGAACAACCTGGACTGGACGGCGGGCATGTCCGCCATCGAGTTCCTCCGGGACATCGGCAAGCACTTCCGCGTCAACAAGATGCTGACGAAGGACTCGGTCGCCAGGCGGCTGGAGTCCGACCAGGGCATCAGCTACACCGAGTTCAGCTATCAGCTGCTCCAGGGCATGGACTTCCTGGAGCTGTACCGGCGCTACGGCTGCACCCTCCAGCAGGGCGGGTCCGACCAGTGGGGGAACCTCACGGCCGGTCTCGACCTGATCCACCGCCTGGAGCCGCAGGCGCAGGTGCACGCGCTGGCGACCCCGCTGATGGTCAAGGCGGACGGCACGAAGTTCGGCAAGTCCGAGAGCGGGTCCGTCTGGCTGGACCCGGAGATGACCACGCCGTACGCGTTCTACCAGTTCTGGCTGAACGTGGACGACCGGGACATCTCCACCTACATGCGGATCCTGTCCTTCAAGTCCCGCGAGGAGTTGGAGGAGCTGGAGGCACAGACCGCCGAGCGACCGCAGGCGCGCGCCGCCCAGCGGGCACTGGCGGAGGAGCTGACCACCCTGGTGCACGGGGCCGACCAGTGCGCGGCCGTGATCGCCGCGTCGAAGGCGCTGTTCGGCCAGGGCGAGCTGGCGGACCTGGACGGGGCCACGCTGGCCGCGGCCCTGTCCGAGCTGCCGCACGCCCGGGTCGCCGAGCTCGGCCCGGTGGTGGACCTGTTCGCGGAGACCGGGCTGGTGGCGAGCAAGTCGGCCGGTCGCCGGACCGTGAAGGAGGGCGGCGCCTACGTGAACAACGTGAAGGTCACCGCCGAGGACGCGGTCCCCGCCGAGGAGGACCTGCTGCACGGGCGCTGGCTGGTGCTGCGCCGCGGCAAGAAGAACCTGGCGGCGGTCGAGGTCACGGGCGCGTAGTGAGCGCGGCGGAGGGGCCGGTCCGGACGAACGTCCGGCCGGCCCCTCCGGCATGCCGCCCTCAGGTCATCTGCTTCTTGCCGCCCCGGAGGGACATGTAGACCATGTCGCCGAGGGCCACGATGAGGACGGCCCCGGCGAGCTGGAGCAGGTGCCGGGTCCAGTCGATGCCCCCGGTGTGCGCGACGCCGATCCACCCCGCGACGGCGTTGCCGAGGATGGCACCGGCCATGCCGAAGAGGGTGGTCAGCCACAGGGGCTGATGCTGCTTGCCCGGCAGGATCGCCCGGGCTATGAGGCCCAGCACGAAACCGACGATGATCGCCCACAACCATTGCATGTCGAGCCTCCTCGTGGCGCGTCGTACGCGTGTGGGGCCAGTTTCGACCCGTACGGCGTACTGCGCATTTCGGACAGTCCCGTTCACAGGACACCCCCTCTCCTCGTCGCGGGAGGGGCGGCGTACGGTGGGAGGGTCCGGACCGGGGAACGTCCGGCTCGGCGGATCGGGCGGTGGAGCGTGGAGCGGAAGAAGCGGAACGGGGCCGAGGTCTTCCGGATCACCGGAGCTCGGCTGGGCCTCGACGAGGACGTACGGGGACGCCAGCGCCGGTACGTCATCTCCATGTCGATCAGGACGCTGTCGGTCCTGGCCACGGTGATCCTGTGGAACGTGGAACGCCATGTGGCGATCGTGACGCTCATCGCGGGCGGGCTGCTGCCGTACGTGGCCGTGGTCATCGCCAATGCGGGGCGCGAGTCGACCCCCTCGCTGCCCTCGCATTTCATCCCGTCACCTGTGCGTCCGGCACTGGACACGGGAAACCTCAAGAAAAGCTCAGATCAATCATGAAGTTCCGGTGCACCGCACCGGGTCCTGCGTGACATACTGCCTACGCGCTCCGCATCCCCCGTCGGAGCGACGGACCGACGCCGGGCAGCTCCCCCCGTGGCTGCTCGGCGTCGCCTTTCCGTGACGCGGGTTTGTAGGGTTGAGGCGTGAACTCCCCTGACTCTCCCGACTCCGTCCACTCCTCCGCCGGCGCCGAAGCGCCCACTTGCTCGGCCAAGGGCTGCCGCGACGCGGCCGTCTGGGTCCTGGCGTGGAACAACCCGAAGCTGCACACGCCCGAGCGCCGCAAGACCTGGCTGGCGTGCGAGGAGCACCGCGAACACCTCTCCCGCTTCCTGGGGGTCCGCGGCTTCCTCAAGGACGTCGTGAAGCTCGACGAGTGGGTGCAGCCGGAGGGCTCGGAGCGCGAGCGCTTTTAGCCGCCGATCGCGGACATCGGGCGGTCGGGCTGCAGGAAGGACGGGTCGTCGAGGCCGGACCCGGCCTTCTTGCCCCACATCGCCACCTTCCAGAGGCGGGCGATCTCCTCGTCCGGGGCGCCGGAGCGCAGGGCTGCGCGCAGGTCCGACTCCTCGGTGGCGAACAGGCACGTACGGATCTGGCCGTCCGCCGTGAGCCGGGTGCGGTCGCAGGCGCCGCAGAAGGGCCGGGTCACCGAGGCGATCACACCGACGGTGGCCGGGCCGCCATCGACCAGCCAGCGCTCGGCCGGGGCGGATCCGCGCTCCTCGGCCCCTTCCTCGGTGAGCGTGAAACGGGTGCGCAGCGATGTGAGGATGTCACCGGCGGTGATCATTCCGTCGCGCTTCCAGCCGTGCTGGGCGTCGAGCGGCATCTGCTCGATGAAGCGGAGCTCGTACTCGTTCTCCACGGCCCAGGCGAGCAGGTCGGGGGCCTCGTCGTCGTTGAGACCCGGCATCAGGACGGCGTTGACCTTGACGGGGGTCAGGCCGGCGTCGCGGGCGGCGGCCATGCCGTCGATGACGTCGTGGTGCCGGTCACGCCGGGTGAGGGTCTTGAAGACCTCGGGCCGCAGGGTGTCCAGCGAAACGTTTACCCGGTCCAGGCCGGCGGCCTTGAGCGCCTGGGCGGTGCGCTTGAGGCCGATGCCGTTGGTGGTCAGGGACATCCTGGGGCGGGGGTCCAGCGCCGCGCACTGCTCGACGATCCCGACCAGGCCGGGGCGGAGCAGCGGCTCGCCGCCGGTGAAGCGGACCTCGGCGATCCCCAGCTGCGTGACGGCTATCCGGATCAGCCGGACGATCTCTTCATCGCTCAGCAGGTCCGATTTCCCGAGCCACTGCAGACCCTCCTCGGGCATGCAGTACGTGCAGCGTAGATTGCACCGGTCGGTGAGCGAGACGCGCAGGTCAGTGGCCACACGGCCGTAGGTGTCGAGAAGCATTTCGAGCCCCCTCCCCTGTCCGGTTCGTAGAGGTTTGCGCCGTTTTGAATAAACGCCCGGCGCCTTAATCGAGCCTACGCGACGGCCGTGACTCGTAGGGATGCCCGAATGAACGAGACACGCCGTGGCCGTGTCGTAGAGAAGTACGACGCGGCCACGCTGCGCGTATGGAGTATTTCAGTGAGCCCCGGTTCCGGTAAGGGAGCGGACCTCCAGTTCCGCGAACTTCCGGGGGTCGGCCTCCTCCTTGGACAGGACGGTTCCCAGCCAGCCCAGCAGGAAGCCGAGCGGGATCGAGACGATGCCCGGGTTCTCCAGGGGGAACCAGTAGAAGTCGGCGTCCTTGAACATCGAGGTCGGCTTGCCGGAGACGACCGGGGAGAAGAGGACCAGGACGACCGAGGAGACCAGGCCGCCGTAGATCGACCAGAGGGCGCCCCGGGTGGTGAACCGCTTCCAGAACAGGCTGTAGAGGATGGTCGGCAGGTTGGCGGAGGCGGCGACCGCGAAGGCGAGGGCGACGAGGCCGGCGACGTTGAGGTCGCGGGCCAGGGCCCCCAGGCCGATGGCGACGGCGCCGATGACGACGGTGGACCAGCGGGCCGCCCGGACCTCCTCCTGCTCGGTCGCGTTGCCCTTGCGGATCACGTTCACGTACAGGTCGTGGGCGAAGGAGGAAGAGGAGGCGAGGGTGAGCCCGGCCACCACCGCGAGGATGGTGGCGAACGCGACCGCGGAGATCACGGCGAGCAGGACCGCGCCGCCCGTGGAGCCCGCGCCGCCGCCGAGTTCCTGGGCGACGAGCGGGGCCGCGGTGTTGCCGGCTTTGTTCGAAGCGATGATGTCGGTGCGCTTGAGCAGGGCCGCGGCGCCGAATCCGAGGGCGATGGTCATCAGGTAGAAGGCGCCGATGATGCCGATGGCCCAGTTCACGGACTTGCGGGCGGCCTTGGCCGTGGGGACCGTGTAGAAGCGGATCAGGATGTGCGGCAGGCCGGCGGTGCCGAGGACCAGCGCGATGCCGAGCGAGACGAAGTCCAGCTTCGTCGTGGCGTCCTTGCCGTACTTGAGGCCGGGCTCCAGGAACTTGGCGCCCCGGCCGCTGTTCTCGGCCGCCTTGCCCAGCAGGTCGGAGATGTTGAAGTTGAACTTCAGCAGCACCAGGAAGGTGATGAGCAGGGCGCCCGCGATGAGCAGGACGGCCTTGATCATCTGCACCCACGTGGTGCCCTTCATCCCGCCGATGGTGACGTAGAGGATCATCAGGACGCCGACCAGCGCGACGACGGCGACCTTGCCTGAGTCGCTGGTGATGCCGAGGAGCAGCGAGACGAGCACGCCCGCGCCGGCCATCTGGGCGAGCAGGTAGAAGATCGAGACCACGATGGTCGAAGTGCCGGCGGCGGTGCGGACGGGCCGCTGGCGCATCCGGAACGCGAGGACGTCGCCCATCGTGTAGCGGCCGGAGTTGCGCAGCGGCTCGGCGACGAGCAGCAGGGCGACCAGCCAGGCCACGAGGAAGCCGATGGAGTAGAGGAAGCCGTCGTAGCCGAAGAGCGCGATGGCGCCCGCGATGCCGAGGAAGGACGCGGCGGACATGTAGTCGCCGGAGATGGCCAGGCCGTTCTGGAAGCCGGTGAACTGGCGGCCGCCCGCGTAGAAGTCCGCGGCGTCCTTGGTCTGGCGGCCGGCCCAGATCGTGATGACGAGGGTGGCGACGACGAAGAGCCCGAACAGGGTGATGATCAGCGGCCGGTGCTCGGTGGCCCCAGCGGCGGTGTTCGCCGCGAGGCGGAGGGTGTCGCTCATTCGCCGGCCTCCATCCGCGCCTTGATGGCCGCGGCCTTGGGGTCGAGCTTGGCGGCGGCGTGCCGGGAGTACAGCCACGCGATGAGGAACGTCGTCGCGAACTGGGCGAGGCCGAGCACGAGGGCGACGTTGATGTTGCCGAAGAGCTTGGTCCCCATGAAGCCGCCGGCATAGTTGGACAGCAGGACGTAGAGCAGGTACCAGGCGATGAAGGCCACGGTGAGCGGGAACGCGAAGGAGCGGTAGGAACTGCGCAGTTCGGCGAATTCGGCGCTCTGCTGGACGGCGCCGAACTCTTCGGCCGTGGGGCTCGCCGTGGGTGTTCCCGCGCTGCCGTGCGGCGGCGCTGCTTCGGTGGTCACGGGGGGCTCTCCTTGTGACGCGGGTGCGGTGGGGACGACGGACAAAACAACCTCCGTGTGGGGGGACGGTGGCGCTGAATCCCCCCGGACAACGGCACGGCCGGCGCGTCGGGACGGTTCAACACCCGCCGATTCTTTGAAAACTGATTCCTCGAACCAATGGCGGAAAGACGAACGGCGGCACTAGGTTCACGTGTCATGAACCCGTCGTCCTGCGCGACCACGCGCGGACGGCTTCTTTCACGGATGATGTGGAGAACCCATGGCTCATCTGGGATCCGGTCGTCGGCGTGTCGCCGTACCGATCGGCCTGGCGCTCACCGCCTCGCTCGCCTTCCTGCCCTCGGTCGCGGCCTCCGCGGCCCCGCTGGGCAACACGTCGGGTGCGGCGACCGCGGCGAAGCCCGACACCACGGGCCCGAAGCTCTCGTACGTCGCGAACCTGAACACGTACGCCACGGTGAACGCCGCGAAGAAGGCCATCGAGCGGGCCGGCGGAACGGTGGTGACGTCCTATGAGCAGATCGGGGTCGTCGTCGCACACTCCCAGAACCCGGACTTCGCCAAGCAGCTGCGCGCCCAGCGCGGCCTGTTCGTGTCGGTCGGCGCCACCCGGACGGCCCCCCTCAAGACGGTGCAGACCACCGAGGAGGGCACGACGCAGAAGCTGAGCGCGGCGGACGCCGCCAAGGCGGCGGCCACCGCCACGGACGGTCAGGAGCCGCTGGAGCCCAACCAGTGGGACCTGCGGGCGATCAAGGCCGATCAGGCGCACAAGATCAACGATGGCAGCCCGGACGTGACGGTGGGCGTCATCGACACGGGCGTCGACGACACCCACCCGGACCTCGCCGCGAACTTCTCCAAGGGCCAGTCGGCCAACTGCGTCGGCGGCGTCGCGGACACCACCGAGGGTGCGTGGCGCCCGTACGCCGACGGCAGCGACCACGGCACGCACGTGGCCGGGACCATCGCGGCCGCGCGCAACGGCGTCGGCATCGCCGGTGTCGCGCCGGGCGTGAAGGTCGCCGCGATCAAGGTGAGCGAGCCGGGCACCAGCCTGTTCTTCACCGAGGCGGTCGTCTGCGGCTTCATGTTCGCCGCCGAGAAGGGGATCGAGGTGACCAACAACAGCTACTACGTCGACCCCTGGCTCTACAACTGCAAGGCGGACGACGACCAGAAGGCGCTGGTGGAGGCCCTCGGCCGGGCGACCAAGTACGCCGAGCGCAAGGGCGTGCTCAGCGTGGCCTCGGCCGGCAACTCGAACCACGACCTGGCATCGAACGCGATCACCGACGCCACGAGCCCGGACGACGGCACCCCGGTCACGCGCACGATCGACCCGCACGTCTGCCTGGACATTCCCACCCAGCTGCCGGGTGTCGTCACGGTGAGCGCGACCGGTGACCAGGGCTTCAAGTCGTACTACTCCAGCTTCGGCCTGGGCGTCGTCGACGTCGCCGCTCCCGGTGGCGACAAGTGGCAGGTTCCGGCCACGCCGGACGCCAACGGCCGCGTGCTGTCGACCCTGCCGGGCGGCGGCTACGGCTACAAGCAGGGCACCTCGATGGCCGGACCGCACGTGGCGGGCGTGGCGGCGCTGCTCAAGAGCGCGCACCCGACGGCCACGCCCGCGCAGCTCCAGGCCATGCTGAAGGCCCAGGCCACGAAGGCTGCCTGCCCGGAGAAGGTCTACGACGGCACGGGCGCGCTGGTCGACGCCACCACCTGCCAGAGCAAGTGGGGCCAGACCGGCTACTACGGCTACGGCGTGGTGGACGCGCTGAAGGCCGTGAAGTAGCCGCTCACCCGCGGATACGCGCCGGTATGCGCGCAGGGGCCGGCCGGGGATCGTTCCCCGGCCGGCCCCTGCGGTCGTTCCCGGCCCGTCAGGGCTTGATCAGCACCTTCAGCGCGCTGCGGTCGTCCATCGCGCGGTACCCGTCCGGGACCTCGTCCAGGGACACGGCCCGGTCGAAGACGGGCGCCGGGTCGATCGCGCCGCTCAGCACGTCCTCCAGCAGCTCCGGGATGTACGCGCGTACCGGGGCGACGCCACCGCGCAGGGTTATGTTGCGGTCGAACATCACGCCGAGGTCGAGGCCGGTGCCGCTGCCGTGCGGGACGCCGACGTAGCCGACGGCCCCGCCGTCGCGGGTGATGTTCACGGCGGTGCGCATGGACTGCTCGGTGCCCACCGCCTCGATGACGGCGTGCGCGCCCTGCCCGCGGGTGAGCTCGCGTACGGCCGCCTCGGCGGCCTCGCCGCGCTCGGCGACGACGTCGGTGGCCCCGAAGAGCTTGGCGATGTCCGTACGGGCCGTGTGCCGGCCCAGGGCTATGATCCGCTCGGCGCCGAGGCGCTTGGCGGCGAGGACGCCGCACAGGCCGACCGCTCCGTCGCCGACGACGGCCACGGTGGAGCCCTTGCGCACGCCCGCGCCCAGCGCGGCGTGGTGCCCGGTGCCCATGACGTCGGACAGGGCGAGCAGCCCGGTCAGCAGGCTGTCGTCGGAGGCCGCGTCGGCGGGCAGCTTCACGAGGGTGCCGTCGGCGTGCGGGACGCGGACTGCCTCGCCCTGGCCGCCGTCGTGGCCGACCGAGCCCCAGAAGCCGCCGTCCACGCATGAGGTGTACAGGTGCTCGGAGCAGTAGTGGCAGCTGCCGTCGGACCACATGAAGGGCGCGACGACGAGGTCGCCGGCCTTCAGGCCGGACACGGCCGGGCCGGTCTCCTCGACGATGCCGAGGAACTCGTGGCCGATGCGCTGGCCGGGCTGGCGTTCGGCCTCGCCGCGGTAGGCCCACAGGTCGCTGCCGCAGATACAGGCGCGCAGGACGCGGACGACGGCGTCCTCGGGGCGCTGGATCGCAGCGTCGGGCACCTCCTCCACCCGGATGTCGTGCGGGGCGTGGATGACGGTGGCGCGCATGGTGGTGCAGCCCTCCGAAGGGTTGGTTCAGTCTTGTATGACTTCCCTACGGTACGCCTGCATGGTGGCGATCGTGCCCACGGCCAGCAGGTACTGGGCCGCGACGTACGTGGCCATGATCCAGAAGTCCGGGCGGGGCAGCTGCGGCCACTCGGCGACCCCGGTGGCGATCAGCGTGTCGGAGAGCAGGAACAGGGCCCCGCCGGCTCCCGCCGCCCGGCCGAGGGCACTGGAGCGGTAGGCCATGGCGGTGAGCAGCAGGCTGTAGCCGGCGACGGGGATCCGCAGGGCGGCGGGCAGGTCCGTCCACAGCAGCGCGACGGTCCCGACGAGCGCGAGGGCGTACACGCCTCCGAGCGCGGGGCTCGTCCTGCCCCGGCCGAAGAGCACGAGGTAGCAGACATGCCCGGCGGCGAAGGAGCCCATGCCGACGAGGAAGGCGGGCTCGGCGTCGGAGAGCAGGGCCAGGTCCCCGCCCCACCCGAACAGCAGTGCCGCGATCAGCAGCCGGGGGGCCCGGCGGGTACCCCCGCGTCCGTGGAAGCAGGCGTACGCGACGAGCAGCGGCATCAGCAGCGGCTTCGCGAGGACGTGCCCGAGGTGCCAGCCGGCCAGCAGCGAGCCGAGGTCGAGGGCGGTGACGGCGGCGAAGGCGCCGAGCAGGATCCGGCCGGCGGTCCCGTCTGCGGCGGCCGCCGCCGGGCGGGCCCACGAGGGCGTACGGGACTCGGTGGCGCTCACGCGGCCTGCTCCGACACCTTGGCGGGCCCGGCGGTCTCGGCAGCGGAGGTCTCGGCAGCGGGAGCGGGGGCGGGCTGCGCGGGCTGCCAGCCGGGACCGCGGAAGACGCGGCCGGCGCGCTCGCGCCAGCTGCCGGCGGCACGGACGTCGCGGGCGATGGCTGCGTACTCGTGGGTGGCGACCCGCAGCGGGTTGTGCGTGCTGATGTTCTTGGTGAGCCCGTAGACGGGCTTGTCGGTCTCCCCCACCCACGAGCCGAACATCCGGTCCCAGACGATCAGGATGCCGCCGAAGTTGCGGTCCAGGTAGCCGCCCTGCGAGGCGTGGTGGACGCGGTGGTGGGAGGGGGTGTTGAAGACGAACTCGTAGGCGCGCGGCAGCTTCCCGATGCGCTCGGTGTGGACCCAGAACTGGTAGAGCAGGTTGATCCCGTAGCAGAACGGGATCGCGGCCGGGTGCACGCCGAGGGCGACCATCGGCAGGTAGAACCACCACGTGGTCGCGCTGGTCCAGGGCTGGCGCAGGGCGGTGGTGAGGTTGAACCGGCGGCTGCTGTGGTGGACCACGTGGCAGGCCCACAGGATGCGGATGACGTGGTGGAGCCGGTGCTGCCAGTAGTAGAGGAAGTCCTGGGCGAGCAGCATCAGCAGGGCGGTCCACCACAGGAACGGCACGCGCAGCGGGGTCAGTTCGTAGACCGCCGTGAAGACCGCGACGACCGGGATCTTCCAGAGCAGGTCGAAACCGATGCTGCCGAGCCCCATGGCGACGCTCGTGACCGCGTCCTTGGTGTCGTAGCCGGCGGCGTCCTCGTCGGGATGGAGACGGTAGCTCACCACCTCGATGACGGTGAGCAGCACGAAGGCGGGTATGGACCACAGCACGACATCGGGCAGGTTCGGCATGTCCGCACCATAGAGCGGGTTCGAGGGCTCCGCCAGAGGTTGTTACCGATCGGTATCCATCGGGGTTACCGGCGGTTCGCGCGATGATGGCCGGGCCAGGGGGAGGGCAGGGGATGACGGGCTTCGAGACGGTCCTTTTGAAGGTGGCGGGAACGGCGGCGGGGGCGCTGGTGAAGTCCCTGCTGGGGCGGACACCGGGGGCGGGACTGGCGGTGGACCCGGCGCATCCGGCGGCCCGCTGGCAACGCCCGGAGGAACTGGGCGAGCCGGAGGTCCGCCGGCTGGCCCGCGTACTGGCCGCGCGCCTGGGCGAGGTCTCGGGCCGCCTGCCGGAACACGAGCGCCTGGCGGTGGTCGACGCGGTGGGCGATGCGTTCGCCGCACTGGGGACGCTCGACGCGCAGACCCTCTTCGCGGCGGACCTGGACCCGGCGGCCCTGGCGGCGATGCTGCTGCCGCCGCGCGGCGCGGCCCTGAGCGAGGCGGCCGAGTCCGTCTACCGCGACCTGGTCGCGCTGTGCTGCGCGCACGCGGTGGAGTACACGACGACCCTGCCGGGCTTCGGGGCCCGCGCGGAGGTGGAACTGATCCGCCGCACCGGCGAGCTGACGCGCGCCGTGGAGCGGCTGAAGGAACGCGAGGACGGTGCGGCCTACGCGTTCGAGGAGCAGTACGCGCGCTACGTCGCCGAGACCCACAGCCGCCTCCAGCTGTTCGGCCTGACCTTCGGCCAGACCCGCCAGGAGTGGCCGCTGGACCTGGCGTACATCAGCCTGGCGGTGACGGGCGATCAGCTGCTGGAGGAGCCGGGCCGCCACTCGGCGATGAAGACCGAACTGGCGTTGGGCAACTCCGAGCGCGTCCTGCTGCGCGGCCCGGCAGGTTCGGGCAAGAGCACCCTGGTGCAGTGGCTGGCCCTGAACGCGGCCCGACGCAGCTTCAAACCCGGCCTGCGCCGCTGGAACACACTGGTCCCCTTCGTCCTGCGGCTGCGCTCGTTCAACTCGCCCGAGGGCCTGCCGATGCCGGAGAACTGGCTGCGCTCCTCGGGCGTGCCGCTGCGGGCACCGGACGGATGGGTCGAGAACCTGCTGTCCGAAGGGCGGGCGCTCGTCCTCGTCGACGGCGTCGACGAAGTGCCGTCCAGGCTCCGCAGCCGCACGGAGGAGTGGCTCAGATCCCTGCTCGCGGCCTATCCCCGGGCCCGCTACGTGGTGACCACCCGCCCGTCGGCGGTCCCGGAGGACTGGCTGACCGGGCAGGCCTTCTCCCTCATCTCGCTGCTGCCGATGGAGCGTGCCGACGTCAGCGCGTTCATCACGCACTGGCACGACTCCGCCCGCGCGGAGTGTGGCTCCGCGGAGGAGCGGGACAGCCTGGACCGGTACGAGAAGTCGCTGATCCAGTCCGTCGGTGCCCGCCGCGACCTCGGATGGCTGGCCTCGAACCCCCTCATGTGCGCCCTGCTGTGCGCCCTGAACCGGGACCGCCGCATGCACCTGCCGAGGGCACGCAAGGAGCTGTACGACGCCGCCCTCGACATGCTCCTGGTACGACGGGACACCGAGCGGGACATCTCCGGCGTCGAGGGGGTGTACCTCAGCAGGGACGAGCAGACCCTGCTGCTCCAGCGGCTCGCGTACTGGCTCATCCGCAACGGCCAGGTGGAGGCGTCCTGCACGGAGGCGGAGGAGATGGTGGCCGAGTGGCTCGGCGCCATGCCCCAGGTACGGGCGCAGGCCGGCGCCGAGCAGGTGTTCCGGCACCTGCTGATCCGCAGCGGGCTGCTCCGGGAGCCGGTGCCCGGGTCGGTCCACTTCGTGCACCGCACCTTCCAGGACTACCTGGGGGCCAAGGCGGCCGTGGAGGCACGGGACTTCGGCGTGCTGGTGGGCAACGCCCACGAGGACGCGTGGGAGGACGTGGTCCGCATGGCGGTCGGGCACGCCCGCCCCGAGGAGCGCGCGCGCCTGCTCCGGCAGCTGCTGCGGCGGGCCGACAAGGTCAAGCGGGACCACAGCCGGCTGGTCCTGCTGGCCGCGGCCTGCCTGGAGCACGCACCGGAACTGGACCCCGCGGTCTGGCACGAGGTGGAGGCGCGTACGGCGCACCTGCTGC
This sequence comes from Streptomyces sp. NPDC097981, assembly GCF_040302565.1. Lineage (NCBI taxonomy): Bacteria > Bacillati > Actinomycetota > Actinomycetes > Kitasatosporales > Streptomycetaceae > Streptomyces > Streptomyces sp. NPDC097981. The sequence continues at coordinate 245,875 of NZ_JBEORW010000005.1, read as the reverse complement.
CGCCGCACTCCGTGGGGCAGGCCGAGGAGCTGGCCAAGGCGGGCGAGCTGGTCCTGGAACTGCTGCCCGGCCCGGCGGGCCTGGACGAGCAGCAGGCCGCCGCCGTCATCCGTACGGCCGCGCTGGTCGGCGGGGAGCGGGCGCTCCAGGTCATCGCCGGTTTCCGCAGGGACGACCGCTACGAGGTGGTCCACGAGCTGTCCGACTCCTGGGGGCGGTTCCCCACCGACGCGTACGCGGACGCGGTCCTGGCCGACGCCCCAGTACGCGTCGGGCACCTGCACGTCCGCACGCAGGAGCAGCTGGCCGTGCTCGGCCGGATGCCGCACATACAGCGGGTCCACCTCACGTGGAACGGCGCCGTCCCGCCGGAGATCTCCGGGCGGCGGGATCTGGAGTGGCTGGTCATCCACCGCAATCCGACCCTGACCGATCTCGCACCACTGGCCGGGCATCCGACGCTGCGGCACCTCGGCGTGCTGGACTGCCCGGAGGTCGCGGACATCGAGGCGGTCGCGGGGCTGGCGGCGGACAGCCTCGCCTTCGGCTACCTCCGGGAGGGGCTCTCGCTGGCCCCGCTGGCGGCGGTCGACGGGCTCAAGTCCCTGGTCATCGGGTTCGAGCCGGCGCAGCGGTGGATCGGGGACGTCCCGGCGGCCGAGGGGCTGACGTCCCTGGCCCTGTGGCAGGGCGTCCGCAGGATGACCCTCGACGGGATCGAGCGGTGGCCGGGGGTGAAGGACCTGACGATCGCGGGCAGCCTGCAGTACCGGCAGCTGGTCCGCTCGCTCCCGCTCCCGGGGCTCGGCTCGCTGCAGATCCGGCACGCCTCATCCGTGTCGGTCGCGGCTCTCGTGCCGTACCAGCACCTGACCGAACTCGTGCTGATCAGGTGCGCGTTCGAGGGGACGCTGGAGCCGCTGACCGAGCTGCCCGGGCTACGGCTGCTCGTCCTGCGCGAATGCCTCGGAACGCCGGACCTCTCGCCATTGGCGGACGTGGACGGGCTGGTCGTCGAGGTGGACCGGCGCACGAGCGTGGTCGGCACCGAGCGGATCCCGCCGGAGCGGCTCGTGTACAAGAGCTGAGCCGCCCCGGCGGGCCCCGGTCACCAGACCCGGACCGAGCCCCCGCGGGCGAAGGCCGGGCTGGTGGCCTCGGGCGGGATCTCCGTCAGGGGCTGTGCGATCTCCGAGACCAGGGGGCCGTGCTTCGCGGCCAGCGCGTCCAGCAGGGACAGGTCGAAGCCGTACACACGGGCCGCGTTGCCGCCGGCCATCGCGGCGACCTCGTCCCTCGGGAGGCCCGCGTACGCGATGCGCAGGCCCTCGCGGGAGAACGGGGTGGTGCCCTCGTCGTGTGGGTAGTCGCTGCCCCACATGATCTTGTCGAGGCCGATCCGGTCCCGCAGCGGGACCTCGAGGGGGCGCATGAAGCTCGCCCCCACGAAGCAGTTGTCCCGCCAGACCTCGCTCGGCCCCTTGCCCATGGATTCCGCCAGGCCCGCCCCGAACTTGGCCTCCGCCGTGGCCGAAGCCGCGACCAGGCGGCCGTGGTAGTAGTCCAGCATCTCCATGACCCCGGGGATCCAGCCGGAGCCCTGCTCCGTCAGGACCAGTTTCAGGCCGGGGTGGCGGCGGAAGGCCCCGCCGAAGATGAGGTGCCACAGGGCCCGGTGCGAGAACCAGGTCGTCTCCACCATGAAGACGGCCCGGGCGGCGGGTTCGTCGCCGAGCGGCGGGGATGCCGAGCCGCCGTGATGGTTGACCGGGACGTCCAGCTCGTCGCACACCGCCCAGATCGGGTCGTACGCGGCCGAGTGGAGCTCGGGGACCGTGGAGCCGGGCGGGACGCCGGGCAGCAGGATGCCGCCCGTCAGACCGGCCTCGCGCGTGCGGCGGATCTCCTGCACCGCCGCGTCCACGTCGTTCAGCAGGATCTGGACCACGCCCGCCCGGCGGCCCGGCGCGTCCGCGCAGAAGTCCGCCAGCCAGCGGTTGTGGGCCTGGAGCCCGGCCCAGCGCATCGCGTACTCCGCGGCGGTCGGGGGCTGGGCCATCAGGGAGGCCTTGGGGAAGAACGGCGGGATGGTGTTGGGGAAGACGACCTCGGCGACGATGCCGTCCGCTTCCAGCTCGGCCAGCCGTCGCGCCGAGTTCCAGTTCCGGTCCGCCGTGTCCGCGAGGAGGTCCTCGTACGGGTTCACGTACGTGGCGGCCCAGGCGTCGAACTCCTCGTGGTACCGCTTCTCCAGGTACGGCTTGTAGTCCAGCAGGTCCGCACCCGCGTGGCAGTCCGCCGAGACGACCGTGTAGCGGTCTTCCATCACGACACCCCCAGGGACGGGAAGTCGTGGCCCGTGAGCCAGTGGCGGCCCGTCTCGCGCGAGCGGGCCCACGAGGCCTCCACGGAGGCCTGGCCGGCCGGCTGGCCGAGCTCCGCCGGGCTCGGGCCGATGCGGCGGGCGATCGGGGTCAGCTTCTGCGTGTCGAAGCCGAAGACGTCCGCCGCGGCCAGGCCCAGCATCCGGCGGGTCTCGCCGACCGGAATGTCGTGGAAGGTGCTCTTCAGCCAGCTGCGGGTGTCGGGCCAGGTCCCCTCGGGGTGCGGGAAGTCGGAGCCCCAGAGGATGTTGTCGACGCCGATCTCGTAGCGCTGGGCCAGCTCGCGCCGCTTGGTGTTCGTCGCGCAGACGAACACCTGGCGGTCCAGGTACTCGCTCGGCGGGCGCTTCAGCTCCTCGAACGGCGACAGCTTCTTGCCGCCGTGCGCGCCGAGGTACAGCCGGTCCATGAACCACAGCTGGTTCGGCAGCCACCAGCAGCCCGACTCGGCGACGCCGAACTTCAGTCCCGGGTGCCGCTCGAAGACCCCCGACCAGAGCAGGAACCACAGCGGGCGGGCCGGCCACCAGGTGACTTCGGAGACGAAGATGCCCAGGTGGTCGCCGTACTCGTGGCGGGGCGAGGACCCCGAGTGGGTGACGATCGGCATCTGCGTCTCGGCGGCCGCCGCCCACACCGGGTCGTAACGGCGGTCGTGGTACGGCGCCTTGTCCACCCACATCGCGGGGATCATCAGCGCGCCGAGCCCGGACTCCTTGGCCCGGTGGATCTCGGCGACGACCTTCGACGGTTCGCCCGTGATCGGCAGCAGGGCGACGCCGCAGTGCCGTTCGGGGGTTCCGGAGACGAACTCCGCCAGCCAGCGGTTGTGCGCCCGCGCGCCCGCCATGCCGAGCTCGGGGTCCTGGTCGCCGGAGAGCCCGAGGCCCACCCCGAAGGGCGCGGCGGTCTGGCTGTCCACGGCGTCGGCGTCGGGGAAGACGACCTCGGCGGCCACCCCGTCGCCGTCGAGTTCCTTCAGGCGCTGCCCCGTGTCCCAGCCGCCCTTGAGCCCCTCCTCGTGGTCGTGGAACCACTTCTCGGCGAAGGCCTCGTTGCGGACGCCGAGGCGGGTGGCCTCGGCGCGGCGGGCGTCGCGCTGGCCGAGGAACTCGTCGAACTCCGGGTGGAAGCGGGAGTCGAGGTAGGGGCGGTACTGCTCGGTGGGCAGGCCCGCGTGGCAGTCGGAGGAGATGATCAGATACGGGTCTTCGTACTTCTCGTCAGGCACGGCGGGCCCCTCAGTCGAGGATGAAGCTCTCCAGGTAGGCGGGGTTGGCGCGGTCGAGCATCGACTGCGACCGGGCGCGGATCTGCCGGTCGCTGTGCTCGCTCGCCGGGAGCATCCAGAAGCGGTCGGCGCGGATGCCGTCGACGACGTGCTCGGCGACCTCATCGACCGGGGTGAAGTCCACCTCGTGGCCGGCCTTCCTCATCGCGGCCTCGTACTGGTCGAGGCTGCGGTACGGGGTCCTGCGCGGCCGCTCCTTCGCGTACCGCTCGGGCCGGTTGCGGTGCGACTCCCACAGCCCGGTGCGCAGCATGTGCGGTCCGGGGAAGAGGACGGACGCGCCGACCGACGCGCGCTCCGCCTTGAGGTGGGCGTAGAGCGACTCGGTCATGGTGACCACGGCCGCCTTGGTGACGGCGTAGACGGAGGCGGTGGGCAGCGGGGCTATGCCTCCGTCGCCGGAGGAGGTGTTGACGACGTGGCCGGGGGCGCCGCCGGCGATCATGCGCGGGACGAAGGCCTGGATGCCGTGGAAGACGCCCCAGACGTTGACGGAGAAGGCCCATTTCCAGTCGTTGGGTTCGTGCTCCCACATCCGGCCCTCGGCTCCGGAGCCGACGCCCGCGTTGTTGCAGAGTACGTGCACCGCGCCGAAGGTGTCGTACGCGGCATCGGCCAGTGCGGTCACGGAGTCGCGCTCTGCGACGTCGACGGGCCGGGAGAGCACCCGGGCGCCGTCGGCGGCCAGCTCGTCGGCGGCCTTGCGCAGGGCCCCCTCCTCCACGTCGGCGAGGACGACCTTCAGTCCCTCGGCGGCGAAGCGGCGGGCCATCGCGAGGCCGATGCCACTGGCGGCGCCGGTGACGACGGCCACCTGTCCGGGTTCGAGCCGCATCTCACATGCTCCCCTCGGGCGGGCCGTCGAGGATCTGCATCGGGTCGTCGTAGCGCTGGTGGACGTACGGGAGGAGGGCCCGGGCGCTGACCTGCTCGACGACGCGGCCCTTCTGGTCGGTGGTCTTCTCTCCGATGGTGATCTCCACGATCCGGCGTACGGGGAGGTCGGCGACGGGGTCGAACATCGACTCGCGCAGGACCACGTCACCGGTGATGTGCTCCAGCTTGCGGACCTTCTCGTTGCGGGTGACGTGCACGAGCACCGGGTCGGCGTCGAAACCCGAACCGTCCACGGCCGGAAGGAATTTGAAGTAGAAGTCGGTCTTGGGGGCGGGCTCGGGCAGCGGCAGCTCGCGGTCCACCGCCCCGCGCATTTCCACGAACGCGATCCCGTGCCGGGCCAGGGAGGCCCGTACGACGAGGCCGTCGCGCTCGACGGCGACCTCGCCCAGCTTCTTCGGCTCCCCGAAGACCTCGCGGCCGCCGACCAGGGCCCGCTCGTGCGTCATCGGCATGACCAGCGGGTACCAGCCCTCCACCCCGCCGTGCCGGGCGGCGACGGCCACCGAGCCGGCGCCGAGGGGGTAGCCGGGCAGGTCGACCTTGCTGATGTTGGCCCGCACCAGGGGCCGCTCGGCCGGCTTGAGCGGCGGCGGCAGGACCGCCGCCACCACGTCCGGGTCGCTCTCCCAGACCGCCACCACACCGGTGGACCAGATGTCGGGGAGCCGGGAACTCTTCTCGCGCGATGCCGCGATCTCGGCCTCGGTGCGCGCTCCGTACCGTACGCGTGCCATGTCTCGCACCACCCTTCTGGGGGCACCTCCGACGGCAGCCGGAGGAGGTTCTGTAACACAGTTACACCGCCGCCGATGAAGGGTAAAGACCCCTGCACGGGCAGAACTGACGATCCGACAGATTGGCGGGAAGGCCATGGCCAGAACCACGCTCACCCGCGACGAGGTACTGGAGGCGGCCGCTTCCCTGGTCAAGCGGAACGGCCCCGCGGCCCTCACCATGCGCAGGCTCGCCGCCGAGCTGGGCACCGCGGTGACCTCCATCTACTGGCACGTCGGCAACCGCGAATCGCTGCTCGACGCCCTCGTGGAGCGGACCGTCCAGGACATGGGAGCGATCCGGCCGGCCGGCCGCACCCCCACCGAGCGGATCCTGTCCGTGGCCCGGATCCTGCGCCGCGAACTGCGCGAGCGCCCGCACCTGATCGCGATGGTCCACGAACGCGGGCTCACCGAGCGGATGTTCCTGCCCGCCCAGCAGGCCCTGGTCCACGAGGTGCACGCGGCCGGGCTGCGCGGGGCCCGGGCCGCCGACGCGGTGCGCGCGGTGCAGTTCCAGATCGTCGGGTTCCTCCTCGTGGAGCGCAACCGCGAACGCTCCCCCGCGCAGTCCCCCGCCGAGAGCGAGCTCTGGAACCCTCCCCCCGGCTCCGCCGGGGGGACCCCCACCGCCGCCCCCGACGATCCGGAACTCGCCCGCGCCCTGGCCCGCCCGGCGGATCCGGAGCGGCTGTTCCTGCTGTCCGTACGGGCCCTCGTACAGACCCTGCTGCGGGCGCCCCGATAATCGCTTTGCCCCGCACCGCCGCCCGTGATCAGATCGGGGACACGGGGGCGGCTCCCCGGCGCGCTTCCTTCTCACCTTTTCCGCAAAGTTCCTGCGCGCCCCCTCTCCGCCCCCGTTTTCACGTTCGCGGAGGGACACCGCCCCATGACTGCCATCGAGTCCGTACTGCTGCGCCGCCTCCAGACGGTCTACGTCGACACCGCGCCCCACGGGAGCGCCCGCACCGGCGGACCCGCCCTGCGCCGGCTCGAATCGGAGCTCCTGGGCCGCGGGTTCACCCTCTCCCCGGGTCTGTACTCCGCCCTGGCCGCGCTCCCCTCCGGGGAACTCGCCCGCGCCCACACCCGGCTGGTCTCCCTCACCGACGAACTGCTCGGCGCGAACCGCACGCACGTCCCGCTCCGGCGCGGCTTCCCCCGGACCGTGTCCCGCGACGCCGACCGGGTCTACGTGCAGCGGGTCTTCACCCACCTGCTCCAGGAGCCGGACCTGCCGTGCGTCCTGTGCGGCGAGCAGCGCACCGTCCTCCCCGTCTCCCCCTGCGCCCATCTGGTCTGCCGGCTGTGCTGGGACGGCTCCGACTACAGCGCCTGCCCGCTCTGCAACCGGCGGATCGACCCCGCCGACCCCTTCCTGCGCCCCTACCGGCCCGCCGGTGCCGAGAAGCCCGGCGCCGACGGCCCGCCCCGGCTGCTGCGCCACGGCGCCGACCTCGCCGCCGACGCGACGTCGGTCGTGGACCGGCTGCTCGCCCGGCGCACCCCGCTCTCCCCGCAGGACCGCGAGGACCTGCTCACCCTGCTGCCGCTCAGCGCGGCCGCCTCCGGCGAACTGCCCGAGGACGTTCCCGTACGGGAGACCAAGGCGCTGGTCGTCGGCACACTGCTGCCCGCCGCCGACGCCGACGGCCGCGCAGCGCTGCTGCGGCTGCTGACCACCGCCACCGACGTGCTGCGGCTGCTCGCCGTCCTGTCCGGCGGGGACGCCGGACTGACCCCGCTGCCGCCCCGGTTCACCTCCGCCCCGAGGCCGCTGCGGCGCGAACTGCTCGGTGTGCTCGACGCGTTGCCCACGCCGTACCTCGTCGAGGACATGCTGCGGCACCCGACCGCCTGGAAGCGCGCCGCCGAGACCCTGCACCCCTTCGAGCGGCACACCCGGCACCCCCGCACCGCCCTCGCCTTCGCCGTGCTGCGGGACACCCCGCTGTCCTCGCCCCTGGGCGCGGCCCTGCGCGAGACCGCCGCCGCGCACCCGGACGCCGTGCGCGTGGACGGCGACCGGATCCGCCCCGCGACCTGGGCCGGGCGGCTGGAGCAGGCCCTTGCCCGGGGGGAGGCGGGGGCCGCCGCCGCGCTCGCCGGGCAGCGCCCCGGGGAACTCGTACGCCGCCTGGACCACCTGCTGCGCCTGCACCCCGGCGACCGGCTCGTCCCGGAGCTGGCGGACGCCCTGGACCGCGGGCTGCCCGCCGTCGGCGCAGGCCCGCTGCTGTCGGCGCTCGGTGCGCTGCGCGTGCGCGCCGAGGACCGCACCGGCCGGCGCCGGGTGTTCTTCCCGAAGGGCCGGGTCGCCTCCGCGCAGTCCGTGGCCGAGGCGCGCCCGCCGCTGCCCGCGCCGCTGGTCGCGGCGGTGGTGGCGCTGCTGGAGGGCGAGGTGCTGCGCCGGTTCGCGGCGGCCGGGGCCGACCCGTACGAGCTGGCGGTCCTGGACTCCTCCCTGGCGGACCTCACCGTGCCCTTCGGCGAGCGCAGCTCGGCCAAGTCCCTGGTCGCGGTGCCGAGGGGCAGCATGCAGACGCTTCCCGAGGGCGAGGTGCTGCGACTGTTCCTGCACTGGACGGAACCGGCGGGCAACCGGACCGACCTGGACCTGTCCGTCGCCTTCTTCGACGCCGACTGGAACTTCACCGGCCTGTGCGACTACACGAGCCTCGCGCACGGCAGGCAGGGGGCCGCCGTGCACTCCGGCGACCTCACCTCCGCCCCGGCGCCGGCCGGGGCCACCGAGTACGTCGACCTGGACCTGGCGAAGCTGGCCCGGCAGGGCGACGTGTACGCGGTGCCGCTGGTGTTCAGCTTCAACAACGTGCCCTTCGAGGAGCTGCCCGACGCGTTCGCCGGCTTCATGGCCCTGCCGGCCCGGGGCCCGCGCGACTCCTCGTACGACCCGCGGACCGTGCGCCAGCGGTTCGACCTGTCGGGCGAGTCCCGCGTGACCATGCCGATGGTGGTGGACCTGAACGCCCGCCGGATGCTGTGGGCGGACGTCCACCTGCCGCCGGCGGACGGCTTCCAGAGCATCGGCTCGCACGGCGACCTGCTCGCCGTCACCGCCTCCGAGCTCTGGGAGGCCTTCGGCTCCGGTACCCGCACCACCCTGTGGGACCTGGCGGTGTGGCGGGCCGCGGCCCGCTCGCGCGAGGTGGCCGTCGTACGCCGGGCACCGCTGCCCGGCCTGCCCGACGAACTGTGGCACTACCGGGCCGGGGCGGACGAGCCGACTGCCGCCTTCGCCGCCCGGGTCGCGGCCCTGCAGCCGCCGCAGGCCCGCACTCCCGGGGCGGACGCCGACGCACTCGCCGCCGAACTGGCTTCGGGCAGGCGGGTGTTCCTGGCGCTGACCCACGCGACCGTGGCCCCGGCGGGGGCATCGGGGACGGTGTACCGGCTGTTCCCGGGACCCTGCGAGGCGCCGGATACCTGCGTCCGGGTGAGCGCCGGGGAACTCGTGGCGGAGCTGGGCTGAAACGGCGTCCGGCCACGGCTGTCGGTGCGGGCCGATATCCTCTGTGACCATGCTCGACGACCGTACGACCGCAGAGACGACGTGGCCGACCGCGTACCCCGAGGGGTACGCGGTCGTCGACGTGGAGACGACCGGGCTCGCTCGCGACGACCGGATAATCTCCGCCGCCGTCTACCGGCTCGACGCCCAGGGCAACGTGGAGGACCACTGGTACACGCTGGTCAACCCGCAGCGGGACCCGGGACCCGTGTGGATCCACGGCCTGACCAGCGACATGCTCCAGGACGCGCCGCTGTTCAAGGACATCGCCGAGGAGTTCGCGGACCGGCTCGCGGACCGGGTGCTGGTCGCGCACAACGCCATGTTCGACTGGCAGATGATCGCCCGGGAGTACGCGCGGGCCGCCGGGGCCGCGCCGGTCCGTCAGCGGCTGTGCACCATCGCCCTGTCGAAGGAGCTGAACCTCCCGCTGCCCAACCACAAGCTGGAGTCGCTCGCCGCGCACTTCGGCGTGGTCCAGCAGCGTGCCCACCACGCGCTCGACGATGCCCGGGTGCTCGCGGAGGCGTTCCGTCCGTCGCTGCACGCCGCCGCGCGGGACGGCGTACGGCTGCCCCTGCTGGAATGCCGGCCGCTGACGGAGTGGTCGGACTCCCCCGTCACCCCGCGGGTCGGTCACCAGGCCTCGTACGGGAGCAACAGCTGGCGGCCCTCGCGCAAGCGGCCGCCGTGCCCGCATCCGAACCCGGGGCGCTTCGAGGACGGAAAGCCGCTGAAGCAGGGCATGCGGATCGCCTTCTCGGGTGACACCTCGGTGGACCGGGAGCTGCTGGAGGACCGGGCGATCGAGGCGGGCCTGCACATCGCGACGAGTGTGTCGCGGCTCACGAGCCTGCTCGTGACGAACGACCCCGACTCGGCCACCTCCAAGACGGTCAAGGCGAAGTCCTTCGGTACGCCGGTGGTCGACGAGGCGGCCTTCACCCAGCTGCTGCGGGACGTGACTGCGGCAGACGGGTGAGCATCGGGCGACTCGCCCGGCGCCCGCTTTCCCGTTCGGCCCGTCCGGTCCCACCCTGTGGCGCATGGCACGTTGTGAGGTCTGCGGAAACGATTACGGCATGTCCTTCGAGGTGCACGCGCAGGGCAGCGTGCACGTCTTCGACTGCTTCTCCTGCGCCATCCACCGCATGGCGCCCATCTGCGAGCACTGCCGGGTGCAGATCATCGGGCAGGGCGTCGAGGTCGAGGGCCAGTGGTTCTGCGGGGCGCACTGCGCCCGCGCGGAAGGGAGGGCGGGCATCGTCGACCGCGTGTGACCCCGCCGGGTCCCGCGCCCCGGCCTCCTCCCCCCGTTCCCGACCCCGGACGGCCACCCGGCCACCGGGGTCTTCCCGGCTGGGGGTACCGTCGTGGGCGTGTACCGCTTTGTGCTGACCCGGCAATGGGTGTGCCTCACCCTCATCGCCCTCGCCCTCATCCCCGTGATGATCAAGCTGGGGTTCTGGCAGTACCACCGCCATGAGCACCGGGTCGCGCAGAACGAGCTGATCGCGGCGAACCTGTCCGCGAAGCCCGTGCCGATGACCGAGATGACCTCCCCCGGCCACCAGGTCCCGAGGGCCGACTATTGGCGGACGGTCACCGCCACCGGGACGTACGACACCGCGCACGAGGTCGTCGTACGGATGCGCACCGACAACGACGACAAGGTCGGCCTCCACGTCCTGACCCCGCTGGTCCTGGCCGACGGCCGGGTCGTCCTCGTCAACCGCGGCTGGGTGGCGGGCGGCGACGACCCCCGCGCCTACCCGCCGGTGCCGGCCGCGCCCTCGGGCGAGGTGACGGTCACCGGTCGGCTGAAGGCCGACGAGACGAGCGGCGGCAGCGGCATCAAGGACCGCAAGGGTCTCCCGGACCGCCAGGTGATGCTGATCAACAGCGCGCAGCAGGCGGAGTACCTGGGCCGACCCGTCCTCGGCGGCTACCTGGAACTCACCGCGCCCGTCCCGCCGGGCGGCAGCCCGGAGGTGGTCGCCGAGCCCGACCACGACTCGATCGGCCCGCACATGGCGTACGCCGTGCAGTGGTGGCTGTTCGCCGCGGCGGTGCCGGTGGGCTGGCTGGTCCTCGTACGGCGGGAGAAGCGCGACCGCGCGGAGGCCGCGGCGGCCGGAGCCACCCCCGAGCGGGAGCCGGCGCCGACGGCGTAGCGTGTCGGGTATGGATCTTGGACTGAAAGACCGTGTCTACATCGTCACCGGCGCCACCCGTGGCCTGGGCTTCGCCTCGGCGCGCGAACTGGCGTCCGACGGCGCGAAGGTGATCGTGACGGGCCGCGACGCGGAGCGCGCCACGAGCGCGGCATCCTCGCTGGGCCCGAACGCGGTGGGGGTCGCCGCCGACAACAGCGACCCGGAGGCGGCGGCCTCGCTCGTCGCCACCGCGAAGGAACGCTTCGGCCGCTTCGACGGCATCCTCATCAGCGTCGGCGGCCCCGCCCCCGGTTCGGCGGCGAGCAACACCGACGAGCAGTGGGCGGCGGCGTTCGAGTCGGTCTTCCTCGGGGCGGTGCGCCTGGCCCGCGCGGCGGCGGCCGAGCTGGGCGAGGGCGGGGTCATCGGCTTCGTGCTGTCGGGCTCGGTCCACGAGCCGATCCCGGGTCTGACGATCTCCAACGGCCTGCGGCCGGGGCTGGCGGGCTTCGCCAAGTCCCTGTCGGTGGAGCTCGGACCGCGGGGCATCCGCGTGGTCGGGCTGCTGCCGGCCCGGATCGACACCGACCGCGTCCGCGAGCTGGACTCCCTGTCGGGCGATGCGAAGGCGGCCCGCGCGGCCAACGAATCAGGCATCCCGCTGCGACGCTACGGCACCCCGGAGGAGTTCGGCCGCTCGGCGGCGTTCCTCCTGTCGCCCGCGGCCTCGTACCTGACGGGCATCATGCTCCCCATCGACGGCGGCTCCCGCCACGGCTTCTGACCCCCTCCCTCCCGCCCGCCGGCCCTACGTGACGCGGCGGGCGCGGTGGGAGGTGACCCGGAAGCGGGCCTCCGCGGGGAGTTCGGGGAGGCCCGTCGACCGGCGGGCATGGTTCAGCGCCGGCCCGGCCAGCGCGGCCAGGGCATCGGCGGGAACGGCATGCGGCTCCAGCTCCAGCTCCACCCGCAGCTTCGGCCCGCTCCGCCGGCCCCGTCTCCCCTGCCGGCCCCCGAGCGCGACGGTGCACCGGGCGACCCCGTCGAGCGCTCCCGCCTCCGCAGCCACCGCCTCCTCCAGCGCCCGCCCGCGCAGCACGGCGAACGCCCCGTCCCCGGTGTCCACCAGCAGCGCGGGCAGCCGCGGGCGCCGCAGCTGCGCCAGCAGCCACCACAGCGCGAGCACCACGCACACCCCGAGCCCGGCGAGCACCACCCACCACCACCAGCCCTCGGCGTGCCAGTACCGCTGCCGGGTCGCGGCCGCCAGCAGCGGCTCGTGGCGGCCGCCGAGCGGCCGGAACGCCGTCAGCACCGCCACCCCGGCCGCCAGCAGGACGAGGCCGATGGTCCCGAGCAGGATCCGGTTCACCGTCCCGAGCATCCCCTCACCTCTTCCCGACGGCGGCCCGGGTCACCCGTACCCGCAGCTGCGGCGGGTGCGCGAGGCCCAGTTCCCCGACGCCGACGGCGAGCACCGGCTCCAGGTCGGCCCGTACGTCGTCCAGCTCGCGGAAGTGCGACGCGGCCCGGACCGTGACGTGGGACCGGCGCACGGTGACCCGGGCCGACCGCACCCCGGACACTTCCATGGCCCGGTCCCGGAGCACCTGCGCGGCCGCCTTCCGGCCGAGTCCGGCCCGCACACCGGCGGCCGGGTCCGGCGGCCGCATGGGCAGGATCCCGCGGAGCCCCGGGGTGAGCGCGAGGAGCAGGAGCACCGCCCCGGCCACGGCGAGGATCCCTGCGCCGACGAGCACCTCCGGGTCGGCGGGGGTGTACTGCTCCAGCCGGCGGGCGAGCGCGCCGCGCCACTGCATGCCGGGACGGCCGGCCCGTACGGCGGCGAGGTCGTAGAGGAACATCCCCGCCGCCCCGAGCACGGCGAGCGCGGTCAGCGCGGCGGGGATCCGCCGGGCGGACCGGAACCGGGCGACGCGGACCGGGGCCGGTTCAGGGAGCGGGGCCGGGGCCCGGTCGGGGGCGGGCGCCGTCACCGCAGCTTCCGGTCCCGTACGGCGGCGGTGCGGGTGTGCGCGGAGTGCAGGTGCTCGATGTCGATGTCCACCTCGGGTACGGACATGGCGGCGCACTCCTCGATGCGGCGGACGACCTGGCGGCGTACGGCCGCGCACTGGGCGGCGAGGTCGCAGGGGTAGCCGAGTTCGAGGCTGACCCGTACCCGGGCGATGTCGTGGTGCACGGTGACGGTGGCGTGCGGGGCGGCCGGCACGGCCCCGGCGGCCCGGGGGGCGGCAGCGCCACCGGCGGCCCCCGCGGGCCAGGCGGCGTCCGGCGGCCCGCCCGGCTGCGCGGCGAGCGCCTCCCTGGCGGCCTGGGCCGCGATCTTGGCGACGACCCGGTCGGCGATCCGGGTGGCACCCCGGTCGGCGGGGGGAACCCGCGGCGGGGTCGCCCGTGGCGTGTTCATCCGGGCCTCACCTGTCGCGGTCGCGGGGGCGGAAGAAGTCGCCGGGTTCCAGGTCCCCGTCCAGGAACCGGCCGACGACGAAACCGATGGCACCGAGCGCCGCCACCAGCAGGAAGGCCCCGAACCCGCCGAAGTATCCGGCGAATGCGAGCGCCATGCCGGCGAAGAGGCCGACGACCGCCATCCTCATGGGGGCTCCTTCACTGGAGTCGGGGCTCCGGCTCCTCGTCGGGCTCGTCGGGGAGCTTGACGTCGCTGACCGCGATGTTGACCTCGACGACCTCCAGGCTCGTCATCCGCTCAACCGCCGAGATGACGTTCTCACGGACGGCCCGGGCCACGTCGCGGATCGACACGCCGTAGTCGACGACGATCTCCAGGTCGAGGGCCGTCTGTACCTCGCCGACCTCGGCCTTGACCCCGCGGGTGACGGATGACTTCGCCCCGCCGGGGACCCGGTCGCGGACCGCGCCGAAGGTACGGGAGAGGCCGCTGCCGCTGCCCATGGCGTGGACGCCGACCACCTCTCGGGCGGCGAGTCCGGCGATCTTCTCGACCACCCCGTCGGAGATGGTGGTGCGGCCGCGGTCGGCCGGGTTTCGGGAGGCGCCCCCGGATGCGGATTCGCTCATCGCGTGTCCCTTCGCGCGGATGGACTCACTCCGCACCACGGTAAGCGCGGTGGCGTGGCGGCGCTCCGGGACTGGGCCGGTCGGCCGGGAACCGATTTTTGCGTCACCGCTTGACCTCAAGTGCGGTCGAGGTCCGAGAGTGGGCGAGTGATCAAGGCCGGCGAGGCCGTGTCCGACGAGGGGAACGTCATGCGGGCGATACGGGTGGACGGGTACGGCGGTCCGGAGGTCCTGGTACCGATGGAGCTGCCGGATCCGGTCCCGGGGGCGGGCGAGGTGGTGGTCCGCACCGAAGCCGTGGACACGATCTTCGTGGAGACGCAGATCCGCGGGGGCTGGGGCGAGGCGTTCGGCATCCACCCGCCGTACGTGCCGGGCGGCGCGGCGGCGGGGACGGTCGTCGCGGTGGGCGAGGGGGTGGACCCGGGCTGGCAGGGCCGCCGGGTGGTCGCCGCCCCGGGCACGAAGGGCACGTACGCGGAACTGGTCCGGGTCCCGGTGGAGCTGCTGGTCCCGGTCCCGGCGGGGCTGGAGCCGGCGGAGGCGGCGGCGCTGGCGCACGACGGGGTGACCGGTTCGGGCATCGTCGAGGGCGTCAGGATCGGGGCGGGCGACCGGGTGCTGATCCTGGGCGCCGCCGGGGGGATGGGGACGCTGCTGGTGCAGCTCGCGGTGGCGGCGGGGGCGTACGTGGTGGGGGCCGCGCGGGGCGAGCGGAAGCTGGCGCTGGTCCGGGAGCTGGGCGCGGACCGGGCGGTGGACTACACGGAGCCGGACTGGACCGAGGCGGTCGGCGGTCCGGTGGACGTCCTGCTGGACGGGGTGGGCGGTGAGCTGGGCCTGGCCGCCTTCGGGCTGGTCCGGGACGGCGGGAGGGTCTCGGCGCACGGCGCACCGAGCGGCGGCTTCGCGGAGCTTGACGCGGCGGAGGCGGAGCGGCGCGGGATCGCCCTGCGCGGGATCGCGGAGGTCCAGTTCCCGCCGGCCGAGATCGTCCGCCTGGCGGGCTTCGCGCTGGCCGAGGCGACGGCGGGGCGGCTCCGCCCGGTGATCGCCCGTACGTTCCCGCTGGCGGAGGCCGCGGAGGCCCACCGTGCGATCGAGGCCCGGGCCGTCGCGGGCAAGGCCCTCCTGATCCCCTGACGGGACCCGGCGCGTATGCCCCGACGGACGGCGGCGGGCTGGCGGGCTCGGCGGGCGGGCGGGGCAGGAGGGTGGGGCGGGCCCGACCGGGCCTGCCCCACCCGGGGCGCTTCTCCCCGCCCCGCCCTCCCGCCGTTCCCCGGGGCATGCCTCGAACGCCGGCGTGCCGGACGAAGCCCGTGCACACCGGAGTAGCGCCCGGGGCGCGCGGGGTCAGTCCGAGAGGCCTGCAAGATCGCGCAGGCGGCGGGCCTGCGCGGCGCGTTCCGCCGAGCGCTGGGCGTCGTACGGGCGGGACGTCGCGTCACGGAGCAGCGCCTTCGTCTCGACCACGGCATCCCGCGGCGGAGCCAGCAGCGCCGTCGTGAGGTCCTGCACCGCCGCGTCGAGCTCATCGGCCGGCACGACCAGGTTAGCCAGCCCGATCCGCTCCGCCTCCTCGGCGTGCACGAAGCGGCCCGTCGCGCAGATCTCCAGGGCGCGGGCGTAGCCCACCAGGGAGGTCAGCGGCTGGGTGCCCGCCAGGTCCGGCACGAGGCCCAGGCTGGTCTCGCGCATGGCGAACTGCACATCGTCGGCGACGACGCGCAGGTCACACCCCAGCGCGAGCTGGAAGCCGGCGCCGATC
Source organism: Streptomyces sp. NPDC097981 (assembly GCF_040302565.1). NCBI lineage: Bacteria > Bacillati > Actinomycetota > Actinomycetes > Kitasatosporales > Streptomycetaceae > Streptomyces > Streptomyces sp. NPDC097981. Next base: position 230,002 of record NZ_JBEORW010000005.1, on the reverse strand, counting down.
GCATGCCCCTGTACGGCGGCGATGGAGACGATGTCGTTGCGCCGCCACCAGGTGAAAGCCTCCTGGTACTCGGCGATGGTGGAGTCGAGCAGTTCGTCCGAACCGCGCGCCAGATCGTGGAAGGACGGCTCACCCTCGAAACCCTCGGGGGTGAACGCCTGCCGGTCGAGTCCGGCGGAGAAGGACTTGCCCTCACCGCGCAGCACCACGACCCGGACGGTGCCCGGCAACGACCTTCCGGCCTCCGTCAACGCCCGCCAGAGCGCGGGGGACTGAGCGTTTCGCTTGGCCGGATTGGTCAGTGTCACCGTGGCGACCGAGTCGTCCACGGTGAGCCGTACGCCGTCCTTGTCGAGCAGAGCCATCTGGTGCCTCCGGTGTGCAGTCGGCCGCAATCCCGGCCTAAGTGACTGCACAGTAACCACCCAGCCGACCACACGGCCGACCGGGGGTCACCGAAGGAACCCGGTGTGGGCAGGCAAGCGTCTTCCGCCCGGCCCCCCGACCTCTCGGCCGGGGGATGCCCCCGGCCGGGACCGAGGGAGGTTCCGGGTCAGGCCGAAGCCGCCTTCTTGCCGCGCGTCGCACCGCCGCGACCGCGCAGCACGACTCCGGACTCGCTGAGCATCCGGTGGACGAATCCGTAGGACCGGCCGGTTTCCTCGGCCAGCGCGCGGATACTCGCACCGGAGTCGTACTTCTTCTTCAGGTCTGCCGCGAGCTTGTCGCGCGCGGCGCCGGTTACCCGGCTGCCCTTCTTCAGAGTCTCGGCCACCCGTGCCTCCTCGTGGGAAGTGCGCTCTGGACTTCTCATGATCACCCCTCCCCGGCTTCCTGGCCACCCATTCAGCAAGGTCGGTACGGCGGCTTTTCTCAAGCGGAGGGCACACGAGCAGAACGGAATCTTCTCTTCCGCTACATGACGTCCGTCACACTTCTCTGCCCTCGCCGGGAATCTCCAGGTCAGGGGCCGGACGCCGAAAGACGACGGCCCCGGCCGCGTGCCCGGGCGGGCACGGCCGGGGCCGTCGTACAGAGCGCAGAGGTACGAGACCGTCTCACTCAGATGATGGATCACGCCTGAGCCGAATGATCCATAAGGAACTGGATCAACCCGCCGGGCAGGCTCCGGGCACCCTTCGGGCGCCCTCGGGGAGCGTCAGGCGAGGGCGACGAGGTCCCGGTAGTCCGGGCCCCAGAGGTCCTCGACGCCGTCCGGGAGCAGGATGATCCGCTCCGGCTCCAGCGCCTCGACCGCGCCCTCGTCGTGCGTGACGAGGATGACCGCGCCCTTGTACGTGCGCAGCGCGCCCAGGATCTCCTCGCGGCTGGCCGGGTCCAGGTTGTTGGTGGGCTCGTCGAGGAGCAGCACGTTCGCCGAGGAGACGACCAGCGTGGCCAGGGCCAGACGGGTCTTCTCGCCGCCGGAGAGGACCCCGGCCGGCTTGTCCACGTCGTCGCCGGAGAACAGGAAGGAGCCGAGCGTCTTGCGTACGGCGACCAGGTCCAGGTCGGGCGCGGCGGAACGCATGTTCTCCAGGACCGTGCGCTCCGGGTCGAGCGTCTCGTGCTCCTGGGCGTAGTAGCCGAGCTTGAGGCCGTGCCCCGGGGTGACCTCGCCGGTGTCCGGCTGCTCGGTGCCCGCGAGCAGCCGCAGCAGGGTGGTCTTGCCGGCGCCGTTGAGGCCGAGGATGACGACGCGGGAGCCCTTGTCGATGGCCAGGTCGACGTCGGTGAAGATCTCCAGGGAGCCGTACGACTTCGACAGGCCCTCGGCGGTCAGCGGGGTCTTCCCGCAGGGCGCCGGGTCCGGGAAGCGCAGCTTGGCGACCTTGTCGGAGACGCGGACGGCTTCGAGGCCCGACAGCAGGCGCTCGGCGCGCTTGGCCATGTTCTGCGCGGCGACGGTCTTGGTCGCCTTGGCGCGCATCTTGTCGGCCTGCGAGTTCAGGGCCGCGGCCTTCTTCTCGGCGTTCTGGCGCTCGCGCTTGCGGCGCTTCTCGTCGGCCTCGCGCTGCTGCTGGTAGAGCTTCCAGCCCATGTTGTAGATGTCGATCTGGGAGCGGTTGGCGTCCAGGTAGAAGACCTTGTTGACGACGGTCTCGACCAGGTCGACGTCGTGGGAGATCACGACGAAGCCGCCGCGGTAGTTCTTCAGGTAGTCGCGCAGCCAGACGATCGAGTCGGCGTCGAGGTGGTTGGTGGGCTCGTCGAGGAGCAGGGTGTCGGCGTCCGAGAAGAGGATCCGGGCGAGCTCGACGCGGCGGCGCTGACCGCCGGAGAGGGTGTGCAGCGGCTGGCCGAGGACCCGGTCGGGGAGGCTGAGGGCGGCCGAGATGGTCGCGGCCTCGGACTCGGCGGCGTACCCGCCCTTGGTGAGGAACTCGGTCTCCTGGCGCTCGTACTGCTTGAGCGCCTTCTCGCGGGTGGCGCCGGAGCCGGTGGCGATGCGCTCCTCGTTCATCCGCATCTTCTTGATCAGGACGTCGAGGCCGCGGGCCGAGAGGATCCGGTCGCGGGCCAGGACGTCGAGATCGCCGGTGCGGGGGTCCTGCGGGAGGTAGCCGACCTCGCCCGAGCGGGTGATCGCGCCGGCGGCGGGCTGGCCCTCGCCGGCGAGGCACTTGGTGAGGGTGGTCTTGCCCGCTCCGTTGCGGCCGACCAGGCCGATGCGGTCGCCCTTGGCGATGCGGAAGGAGGCGGACTCGATGAGGACGCGGGCGCCGGCGCGCAGCTCGACGCCGGTGGCGGTGATCACGGAAATACTCCAGGGCGGGGGGGACGGCGGAAGGGGGGGCAGGACGCGATGCTTCGACGCCGCTAATCCGCGAGGAGATTTGCCATGGGATTCATTCTACCGGGGGTGCGCAACTATTTATGGGGGCGTCCGGCCCTTGGCGCACGCCCCCCGGCCCGCTTCCCGGCCCGTCCCTCGGTGAGCTCCCCGGCCCGCCCGGCCGCACGTCCCGTGCGCCCTCCGTTCGGCGAACCGATCGTCCCGGCGGGCTCCGGCACATATCAGGATGGACCGGGTGATACGCGCCACAGGGTTCCTGTGACCGCCTTCCCCTGGCTGTCAGTTGCGCCTGCCATGCTGTGCCGTGGGTCACATCCATGACCACGAGAAGGAGTGATCGTCATGGCAGGCGTTCCGTCCGTCTTTCCGGCACTGCTCTACGGCGATGCCAAGGCCGCGATCCAGCAGCTGACCGAGGCATTCGGATTCACCCAGGTCGCGGTGTACGAGGGTGACGACGGCGCCGTGATGCACGCCGAGCTGTCGTACGGGAACGGCGCGGTGATGCTCGGCAGCAAGGGCCGCGGCGGCGTGTTCGACAAGGCGATGGAGGGCGCCGGACCGGTCGGGGTCTACGTGGTGGTCGACGATGTGGACGCGCACCACCGCCGGGCCGCCGAGCACGGGGTGGAGATCCTGATGGAGCCCACCGATCAGGACTACGGCTCGCGCGACTACACGGCACGCGACGCGGAGGGCAACATCTGGAGCTTCGGAACGTACGCGCCGCAGGTCTGACCTCCCCTGCGGCGCGCGCGTCCCTCCGTGTGCGCGTGCGGCGGTACGGCGCTACGCCCCGCCCGTGTGGACCTGGAAGGCGGCCCGGCGGACGGCCTTGGCCAGCGCCGGATCCGGGTGGGCGGCGGCCAGGGCGACCAGGACCTGGACGGTGCGCGGATGGCCGACCGCGCGGACCTCGTCCAGCAGCCGCGGGACGGTGGTCCGGACGGCCGAGTCGAGGTGGCGTGCCAGCAGGTCCGCCTCGCCGTGGTCGGCGATGGCGGCCGCGGTGTCCACCCAGAGCCAGGTCGACTCCTCGGCGGTGAGCACGTCCTGGGCCTCGTCGGGATCCACCCCGTCGTGTTCGGCGAGCCAGAGCAGGGCGTAGGGCCGCAGGGCGGGGTCGCGGACGGCGGCGCGCACCTCCGGCTCGGCCGGGGCGCCGACCACGCGCAGTGCCTCGAAGGCGAGGCCGCGCAGCAGCGCGTCCTCGCCGCGGGCGGCGTGCAGCAGCTCGCTGACGGCGTGTCCGACGGGCCGGGCGGCGAGCCAGGCCCGGTACTCGGCGCGGGCCGGTCCCGGGGTGAGCCGGGCGCAGCCGTGCAGCATCGCGGCGGCGGACTGCTCGATGTTCCCGGCGGGGCTCTGCGCGGCCACGCAGATCTGTTCGAGCTTGACCCAGACCGCCCAGCTGCCCAGGGGCGTGAGGGCGGCCTGTGCGGGACCGAGGGTGACGGCGTCCACGGCGGCGAGCCCGCCGAGCGCCCAGCGCAGCAGCCGGGCGAGCGGGACGGGCGCGGCCTGGACGGCGGCGGCGACGGCCGGGAGCGTGGCGGCCGGAAGGGTGGCGGCCGGAAGGGTGGCGGCCGGGAGCGTGGCGTCCGGCAGGGCCGTTCCGGCGCCGGCCGGCTCGGGGCCGGCGGCCCGCGCGGCGGCCGACGTCCCGTCAGAGGGCGAACCCTCGCGCGCCGGAGCGTCGTAGGGGACCTCGCACCGCTCGTCGCGCAGTTCGGTGACCCGCTGGCCGAGCAGGTCCAGCAGATCCGGAACGGTCACGGGACCGGCGGACAGCTGGAGCAGGGAGAGCAGTTGGGGCATCGCCTCGACGACCTCCGCGACGACCGCGGGGGCGATGTCGGCAGGGGCCGGGTGGACCAGGGACCAGGCGTCGAACAGGGCGACCCAGCCGCGCAGTACGGCGGTGTCGTCGCGGTCCCAGGCCCGCAGCCGCCAGCCGGGCCGGGCATGGCCGCCGTGCACCTCGACGAGGCCGGCGAGCCGGGCGCGGTCCCAGCCGGCCCGGATCTGCCCGTGTGTCAGGTTCAGTTCACCGGCGGCGCGTTCGACGTCGGCGGCGGGCAGCGCTCCCGCCGGGGCGGGCCGGCCTCCGTCACCGGCACCGAGGTTGAGCTCGGCCCAGCGTGCGAGCCGTACCGCGTCGACGAGCGAGGCCCGGGCCCGGTTCGCGAGTTCGGCCGTGGCGGGGGTGCCCGCCGGGGGCCGGGAGGCGGGACGGGCGCGTCGGTCGGTCACCGCTTTGCGCGCCGCGGCGACGGAACGCGGGGAGAGGAGTCGGAGTCTGGAGTCGCGAGCCAACTGCTCATCAGGCTTTCGGGACGTCACGGAAGCAGTCTCGCCCGTCACTGGCCGAAAGCCCAAACGGAACCAGCCATTATCGGCGGTCGCCACGCGGACATACCAGGAAAATGCCCCCTCCCCGTCCCGTCCGGCACACGGCCTTCACATAAGAGGGGTGAGGAAGCGCCTCAGGGCCTCCTCGTATCCGGCCGGATCCGCGTTCCACATCGCCCCGTGGGGGGCCTCGTGGACGGTCTTCAGGGTGACCAGGTCCGGACGCGCGGCGGCGAGCCGGCGGGAGGGCTCCCACGGGGCGAGCGTGTCGTCCGGGCCGTGGAAGATCAGGACGGGGACGCGCAGCAGTCCGGGGTCCGCCCCCGGCGCCTTGCGGTCGACGCGCAGTCCGGCGCGCCCCTCGGCGGCCCGCACCGCGAGCGGCACCAGCGCGGCCGGGGTGCGGCGGGCCGCGACGAGTGCGCGCAGGGTGGTGTGCCAGTCGAGCACCGGCGAGTCCAGCACGAGCCCGGAGATCCGGTCGGCGAGGGCCGAGCGCTCGGCGGCGCGCAGGGCCATGGCCGCCCCGGTGGACCAGCCGTGCAGGACGACCCGGCGGGCGCCGTAGCGCACGGCGTAGCGGATGGCGGCGTCCACGTCCCGCCATTCCGATTCGCCGAGGTGGCCGAGTCCGTCCGGTGAGGAGGGGGCGCCGAGGTCGCCGCGGTAGGCGAGGTCGAGGACGGGCATCCGGTGGCCGTGCAGGAAAGGCATGACCACCATCGGGTGCTCGCGGCCGGCGCCGAGCCCGTGGACGGCGATCACCCAGGTGTCGCGGGCGGCGGGCACGAACCACGCGGGCAGCGCGCCGAGCTCGCCGGGGACGTCCACGTCGGCGTGGTCGAGCCCGAGGGCCGTGCCGGGGTTGCCCGCGTGGACCTGGGGGGTGAGGACGACGCGGGTGCCGGGGTCGAGGCTGCCGTGGGTGACGGCGAGCAGGCTGCGCACGACGGTGTCCGGGGTGTGCGCCGCCCCGCCTTGGACGCCCCCGACGACGGCGTGCACCCCCGGGCCGGCGAGCCCGTACGTGCCGGGGCGCAGGGAGGTCTGCGCGCGGGTCAGCACGACCTGCCCGGATCCGGTGGAATGGACGACGAGCCGCGGCCCGCCGGGCAGCGGGCGGCCCGGCTCGTGCCGCAGGGCGGCGTCGGCGGCATGCCGGCCGGCCGCGACCGCGACGGCGCCGGCACCGACGAGAGTGGTCGCGACGACCGCGGCCGTCGCTGTGGCGGTGGGCACCGCTCCAGTGTCGGGGCTCACACGTCGGCGGGCCACTGGAGCGGAATGTTCCGGATACCGCCGGAGCGGGGTCGAAAAGAGATCACGAAGAGGCCCGGCGGGCCGCCCGGCGGAGTGATCTAGATCTCTTCCGGAAGGCCTCCGGGGCGGTCCGGGAGGCCTCCCGCCCCCTGCGGACCCACCCGTTCACCCCGCTCTGACGTGCATTAATCGATGTATCAGCGGCAAAATCAGGACGAAGATGCCGATGGCACGACGGGCCAGTACACCGCTCCGCCCGAGTCAGTTCATCTTCCGTTCACCCAGGTTGCCTACGGTCGCCGAGCCACTGACGTCAAACAGAAGCCTGGGTAAATGGAGCACATAACGCTTCTCCTCGGGATCGTGATCATCACCGCTCTCGTGTTCGACTTCACGAACGGTTTCCACGACACGGCCAACGCGATGGCCACCACCATCTCGACCGGCGCCCTCAAGCCCAAGACGGCGGTGGCCATGTCCGCCGTGCTCAACCTCGTCGGCGCGTTCATGTCCGTGGAGGTCGCCAAGACGATCTCCAAGGGCCTGATCAACGAGGAGGGCATCCAGCCGGAAGTGATCTTCGCCGCGCTCGTCGGCGCGATCCTCTGGAACCTCGTCACCTGGCTGGTCGGACTCCCCTCCAGCTCCTCCCACGCCCTGATGGGCGGCCTGATCGGTGCCGCGGTCGCCTCCGCCGGCATCGGCGCGGTCAACGGCAGCGTGGTCGTCACCAAGGTGCTCATCCCCGCCGTCGCCGCCCCGATCGTGGCCGGCGTGGCCTCGATGCTGGCCGCGAAGGTCACGTACAAGCTCGGCGGCAAGGTCGGCGAGAAGACCTCCACCAAGGGCTACCGCGCCGGGCAGATCGCCTCGGCCGGTCTCGTCTCCCTCGCGCACGGCACCAACGACGCGCAGAAGACGATGGGCATCATCACCCTCGCCCTCGTCGCGGGCGGCGCCCTGGACTCCGGCGCGAACCCGCCGGTCTGGGTCATCGTCTCAGCCGGTATGGCCATCGCCCTGGGCACCTCGCTGGGCGGTTGGCGCATCATCCGCACCCTGGGCAGCGGCCTGACCGACCTGCAGCCGCAGCAGGGCTTCGCCGCCCAGACCTCGGCCGCCAGCGTCATCCTCGCCTCCTCCAGCCTCGGCTTCTCCCTCTCCACCACCCACGCGTGCTCCGGCGCCGTCATGGGTGCGGGTCTGGGCCGCAAGGGCGGTGTGGTCCGCTGGTCCACCGCCACCCGCATGTTCATCGCCTGGGGCCTGACCCTGCCGGCCGCGGCGATCGTCGCCTCCGGTGCCGAGCTGGTCATGCGCACCGGCGACATCGGCGTCGCCGCCGTCGCGCTCTTCCTGATCGCCTCCTGCGTCGCCATCTGGGCCATCTCGCGCCGCCAGGTCGTCGACCACAGCAACGTCAACGCGGCGCAGCCGGCCGCGGCCGAGGAGCCGGGTGTCATCACCACGGCCATGGCCGCCGTCACCGTGCCGCCGACCGCGGCCGCCGAGGCCGCGGCCGCGGCGGGTACGACCGCCGCCGTCACGGACGACGCCCTGAAGGCCACCATCTCGGCGGCCGCCCCGACGACCCCGACGACCCCTGCGGCTCCGGCCGCCGCGGTCTGACCCCGAGAACGACAGAGGAATCCGCAGCATGAAGATCGACTGGGCAGCACTCGGCTCCGTCTTCGGGGTCAGCCTCTCCGCCACCGTCGCGCTCGTGGCCCTGTTCACCCTGGGCCTGGTGGGCCTCTCCAAGCACGAGGCCGCCACCGAGCAGGGCGGCACCGCCACCCTGGCCCGCAGCGGTGCGTACGCCTGCTTCGCGCTGGTCGCGGCGGCCGTGGTGTACGGGTTCTACCTGATCGTCGCCTGACCGTCTCGGGCACGGCGTACGAAAGCTCCCTCCGGGTTTCCCGGGGGGAGCTTTCCCGTGCCTGTGACCTGTCTCGCCGCAGGTCAACGGCGAGTTGACGGGCGTTCGCGGTGCGTGGTGGACTGCCCGAGCCAATACGGCGGCATGGAGAGGAAGTCCGGTGCGAATCCGGCGCGGTCCCGCCACTGTCACCGGGGAGCACGCGGCACGTGCCCCCCGGGAGCCAGGAACTCCCACCGCCGGACACGTCGAACCAGGGCGCGGACCCTGAGTGAGGACATACCTGCCACCATGCGTGCCTCTCGCGTCTTCGCGTACGGCGCCACGGCGGGCCTGATCGGCGACCGGATCCTCGGTGATCCGCGCCGAGGGCACCCCGTGGCCGCCTTCGGACGTGCCGCCGCCGCCGTCGAGCGCGCTCTGTGGCGCGACGACCGCGCCCGGGGCCTCCTCCACACCCTTGTCTGCGCCGGGGGCGCGGCCGCCGTCGGTGCGCTGGGCGCCCGCGCCGTGCGCTCCCGGCCCGCGGCCGCCCGTATCGCCCTGACCGCAGCGGCCACCTGGGCCGTCGTCGGCGGCACCTCGCTGGGCCGGGAGGCCCGCGCCATCGGCGGCGCGCTCGCCGCAGGCGACGCCGAGGTGGCCCGCGAGCGGCTGCCACACCTGTGCGGGCGCGACCCGCAGGCCCTGGACGAGCAGCAGCTGGCCCGCGCCGTCGTGGAGTCGGTCGCCGAGAACACCTCCGACGCGGTGGTCGGGGCCCTGGTGTGGGGCGCGGCCGCGGGTGTCCCCGGGCTGCTGGCGTTTCGCGCCGTGAACACCCTGGACGCGATGGTGGGCCACAAGTCGCCGCGGTACCTGCGCTACGGCTGGGCCTCGGCCCGGCTCGACGATCTCGCGGGCTGGCCGGGCGCCCGGCTGACCGCTCTGGCCGCCGTACTGGCCGGCCCCGACCGGCGGGGAGCCGTACGGGCCTGGCGTGCCGACGCCGCCAAGCACCCGAGCCCGAACGCCGGGCCCGTGGAGGCCTCGTTCGCCGGGGCGCTCGGCGTACGGCTGGGGGGCACCCTGGCGTACGGGGGGCGGGTCGAGCACCGGGCCGTGCTGAACGGCGAGGCGGGGCGGCCGGTGGAGGTCGCGGACATCGAACGGGCGGTGCGGCTGTCACGGCAGGTGACGTGGCTGGCGCTGGGCACGTGTGTGGCACTGCGGTGTGCGGTGTCGCGCCGGGCTGGGAGGGGACGCGCGTGAACGGCTCGAAGCGGGGCGGCGGACTCCTCGTCGCCGGCACGACATCGGACGCGGGAAAGAGCGTGGTCACGGCCGGCATCTGCCGCTGGCTGGCCCGGCAGGGCGTGAAGGTGGCGCCCTTCAAGGCGCAGAACATGTCGCTGAACTCGTTCGTGACGCGCGAGGGCGCCGAGATCGGGCGCGCGCAGGCGATGCAGGCGCAGGCGGCGCGCGTCGAGCCGACGGCGCAGATGAACCCGGTGCTGCTCAAGCCCGGCAGCGACCGCAGCAGTCAGGTGGTGCTGCTGGGCAAGCCGGTGGGCGAGATGAGCGCCCGCGGCTACCACGGCGGACGCCAGGAGCAACTTCTCGGGATCGTCACGGACTGCCTGGAGCAGCTGCGGGGCACGTATGACGCCGTGATCTGCGAGGGAGCGGGCAGTCCGGCGGAGATCAACCTGCGCCGGACCGACATCGTGAACATGGGCATCGCGCGCGCCGCGCGGTTCCCGGTGGTCGTGGTCGGGGACATCGACCGGGGCGGGGTCTTCGCCTCGTTCTTCGGGACGACGGCGCTGCTGTCTCCCGAGGACCAGTCTCTGATCGCCGGATACATGGTGAACAAGTTCCGCGGCGACGTGTCGCTGCTGGAGCCCGGCATGGAGATGCTGCGCGGGCTGACGGGGCGGGCGACGTACGGGGTCTTGCCGTTCCGGCACGGGCTGGGGATCGACGAGGAGGACGGGCTCCGGGTCTCCCTGCGGGGTGCGGTGCGCGAGTCGGTCGTCGCGCCGCCGGTCGGCGAGGACGTCCTGCGGGTCGCGGTGTGCGCGGTGCCGCTGATGTCGAACTTCACGGACGTCGACGCGCTGGCCGCGGAGCCGGGCGTGGTGGTGCGGTTCGTGGACCGGGCCGAGGAGCTGGCCGACGCGGACCTGGTCGTCGTACCGGGTACCCGCGGCACGGTGAAGGCCCTCCAGTGGCTGCGCGAGCGCGGGCTGGCGCAGGCGCTGGCCCGGCGCGCCGCCGAGGGCCGGCCGGTACTGGGCATCTGCGGCGGTTTCCAGGTGCTCGGCGAGCACATCGAGGACGAGGTCGAGTCCCGGGCGGGCTCGGTGGACGGCCTCGGCCTGCTGCCGGTGCGGATCCGCTTCGAGCGGGAGAAGACCCTGGCGCGGCCGGAGGGTTCGGCGCTGGGCGAGCCGGTGACGGGCTACGAGATCCACCACGGGGTGGCCGAGGTCCTGAGCGGGGAGCCGTTCCTGGACGGCTGCCGGGTCGGGTCGGTGTGGGGCACCCACTGGCACGGCTCGCTGGAGTCGGACGGCTTCCGCCGGGCGTTCCTGCGGGAGGTGGCCCGGGCCGCCGGGCGCCGGTTCGTCCCCGCGCCGGACACCTCGTTCTCGGCGCTGCGGGAGGAACAGCTGGACCTGCTGGGCGACCTGATCGAGGAGCACGCGGACACCGCCGCGCTGCTCCGCCTGATCGAGACCGGAGCCCCGTCGGGCCTCCCGTTCCTCCCGCCGGGCGCCCCGTGACGGCCCCGGCTCTGCGGGCGGCCGTTCCCCACCCCGCCCCTTCCCGCAGTACCGGTCAGCGGCTCCGCCGCGGGCGGGGCTCCGCCCCGGACCAGGAAAAGGCGGGGCGGGGAGAGGCTCCGCGCCGCGGGACCCGCACCCCGAGCCCCCGTACCCGACAGTGCACGCGTACCCGTACAGAAGGAGTGAGCACCGCATGAGCACGCCCTACCCGTTCACCGCAGTGGTCGGCCAGACCGACCTGCGGCTGGCGCTGCTGCTCAACGCCGTGAGCCCGGCGGTCGGCGGCGTGCTCGTGCGCGGCGAGAAGGGGACCGCCAAGTCCACCGCCGTCCGCGCGCTGTCCGCGCTGCTGCCGCAGGTCGACGTCGTCCCCGGCTGCCGCTTCAGCTGCGCGCCCGCCGCGCCCGACCCGGCCTGCCCCGATGGTCCGCACGAGCCCGGCGAGGGCACGGCCCGCCCCGCCCGCATGGTCGAGCTGCCGGTCGGTGCCTCCGAGGACCGCCTGGTCGGCGCCCTCGACATCGAACGGGCCCTCGCCGAGGGCGTGAAGGCCTTCGAGCCCGGCCTGCTCGCCGACGCGCACCGCGGCATCCTGTACGTCGACGAGGTCAACCTCCTCCACGACCACCTGATCGACCTGCTCCTGGACGCCGCGGCGATGGGCGCCTCCTACGTCGAGCGCGAGGGCGTCTCCGTACGCCACGCCGCCCGCTTCCTGCTCGTCGGCACCATGAACCCCGAGGAGGGCGAGCTCCGCCCGCAGCTCCTCGACCGGTTCGGCCTGACCGTCGAGGTGGCGGCCTCCCGCGAGCCCGCGCAGCGCGTCGAGGTGGTGCGCCGCCGGCTCGCGTACGAGGACGACCCGGCCGGATTCGCGACCCGCTGGGCGGGGGACGAGGCGGACGTGCGCGCCCGCGTCGTGGCCGCCCGGGCCCTGCTCCCGGAGGTCCGTCTCGGCGACGCCTCGCTGCTCCAGATCGCGGCGACCTGCGCGGGCTTCGAGGTCGACGGCATGCGCGCCGACATCGTGATGGCCCGTACGGCGACCGCGCTGGCCGCCTGGGCCGGACGGATCGACGTGCGCAAGGAGGACGTGCGGCAGGCCGCGCTGCTGGCGCTCCCCCACCGGCGCCGCCGCAACCCCTTCGATGCGCCCGGCCTCGACGAGGACAAGCTCGACGAGATCCTGGACCGGTTCCCCGACGAGGAGCCGGACACCGAGCCCGAGCCCGAGCCCGAGCCCGACCCCGACCCGGAGCCCGGGGGTCCCGACGACGACGGCGGTCCCGACGGCGGGGGCGGCGGCCCGGTGCCCCCGCAGGGCGGCGGACCCGAGGCCCCGGAAACCCCCGAGGCTCCCGAGGCCCCCGACGCCCCCGATGCGCCTGACGCACCGCAGTCCCCCGAGCCGCAGCCCGCCTCCCGGGAGGGCGCCGCGCCGGAGCAGGCCGCCGTACGGGCCGCCGAGCCGTTCCGGACCAGGATGCTCAGCGTGCCGGGCCTCGGCGAGGGCGCCTCCGGGCGGCGTTCGCGCGCCCGCACCGCGCACGGCCGGACCACCGGCGCCCAGCGCCCCCGCGGCCAGCTGACGAAGCTGCACCTCGCCGCGACCGTCCAGGCCGCCGCCCCGCACCAGAAGGCGCGCGGGCGCAGCGGGCGCGGGCTCGTCGTCCGCAAGGACGACCTGCGCCAGGCCACCCGGGAGGGCCGTGAGGGCAACCTGGTCCTCTTCGTCGTCGACGCCTCCGGCTCGATGGCCGCCCGGCAGCGCATGAGCGCGGTCAAGGGCGCGGTGCTCTCGCTGCTGCTGGACGCCTACCAGCGCCGCGACAAGGTCGGCCTGATCACCTTCCGCGGCGCCGCCGCCGAACTGGCGCTGCCGCCCACCTCCTCGGTGGACGCGGCCGCGTCCCGGCTCGAACAGCTGCCGACCGGCGGGCGCACCCCGCTCGCCGCCGGCCTGCTCAAGGCCCACGAGGTGCTGCGGATCGAGCGGCTGCGCGACCCCAGCCGCCGTCCGCTGCTCGTGGTCGTCACCGACGGGCGGGCCACCTCTGCCGGTTCCGTCGGCGGCCGGGCGGACGGCTCGCCGCGCGAGCTGGCCGGGCGCAGCGCCCGGCTGCTCCAGGCGGAGGGCGTCGCGTCGGTGGTCGTGGACTGCGAGTCGGGGCCGGTCCGGCTGGGGCTGGCCGGCGTACTGGCCGCCGATCTCGGCGGACCCGCCGTCACGCTCGACGGGCTGCGGGCCGACTCGCTGGCCGGGCTCGTGAAGGACGTACGTACCGCAGTGACTTCCCCGTCTCACCACACCACCAGGAGGGCCGCGTAATGCCGCAGGGACAGCCGACCGTCGTTCCGGACGACGGACTCACGACGCGCCAGCGCCGCAACCGCCCGCTCGTCTTCGTCCACACCGGCCCGGGCAAAGGCAAGTCGACGGCGGCCTTCGGGCTGGCGCTGCGCGCCTGGAACCAGGGCTGGCCGATCGGGGTGTTCCAGTTCGTCAAGTCGGCGAAGTGGAAGGTCGGCGAGGAGAACGCGCTCAAGGTGCTCGGCGCCTCCGGCGAGGGCGGCTCCGTCGTCTGGCACAAGATGGGCGAGGGCTGGTCCTGGGTCCAGCGGGACGCGCAGCTCGACAACGAGCAGGCGGCCAAGGAGGGCTGGGAGCAGGTCAAGCGCGACCTGGCCGCGGAGACGCACAGGCTGTATGTGCTGGACGAATTCGCGTACCCGATGCACTGGGGCTGGATCGACGTGGACGAGGTCATCGAGGTGCTGCGGAACCGGCCCGGTACCCAGCACGTGGTGATCACGGGGCGCAACGCCCCCGAGAAGCTGGTGGAGTTCGCGGACCTGGTCACGGAGATGACCAAGGTCAAGCACCCGATGGACGCCGGCCAGAAGGGCCAGAAGGGCATCGAGTGGTGACGTCCGTGAACGTGCCGCGACTGGTGATCGCCGCACCGTCCTCCGGCAGCGGCAAGACCACCGTCGCGACGGGCCTGATGGCGGCCTTCTCGGAGCGCGGTCTCGCCGTGTCCCCGCACAAGGCCGGGCCCGACTACATCGACCCCGGCTACCACGCGCTGGCCACGGGACGGCCGGGGCGGAACCTGGACGCCTTCATGTGCGGGCCGGAGCTGGTCGCTCCGCTGTTCGCACACGGGGCCGCGGGGTGCGACCTCGCGATCGTCGAGGGTGTGATGGGCCTCTACGACGGGGCAGCGGGGCGGGGTGAGCTGGCGTCGACGGCGCAGGTCGCGAAGCTGCTGCGGGCGCCGGTGGTGCTGGTGGTCGACGCCTCGTCGCAGTCGCGGTCGGTGGCGGCGCTGGTGCACGGCTTCGCGTCGTTCGACCCGCAGGTGCGGCTGGGGGGCGTGATCCTGAACAAGGTCGGCTCCGACCGGCACGAGGCGATGCTGCGGGAGGCGCTGGAGGAGGCCGGGATGCCGGTCCTCGGTGTACTGCGGCGGGCTCCGCAGGTGGCTGCGCCGTCGCGGCACCTGGGGCTGGTGCCCGTCGCCGAGCGGCGCTCGGACGCGCTGTCGTCGGTCGCGGCGCTGGCCGACCAGGTCCGGGCGGGCTGTGACCTGGAGTCCCTGCTGGCCCTGGCCCGCACGGCCCCGCCGCTGGCGTGCGAGGCCTGGTCGCCGGAACAGGCCCTGTTCCCCCACCCCGCCCCTTCCCGAAACGGGGGCAGCGCCCCCGGCGGCGGCGCCGCACCCGTCATCGCCGTCGCGGGCGGACCGGCCTTCACGTTCTCCTACGCCGAGCACGCCGAGCTGCTCACCGCCGCCGGAGCGGAGGTCGTCACCTTCGACCCGCTCAGGGACGAGGTCCTGCCCGGGGGAACCGCCGGCCTGGTGATCGGCGGCGGGTTCCCCGAGGTGTACGCCCCCGAGCTCGCCGCCAACGAGCCGCTGCGCAAGGCCGTCGCGGACTTCGCCGCGGCCGGCGGGCCCGTGGCCGCCGAGTGCGCCGGACTGCTGTACCTGGCGCGGTCGCTCGACGGGAAGCCCATGTGCGGGGTCCTGGACGCCGACGCGCGGATGTCGGAGCGCCTGACCCTCGGCTACCGCGATGCCGTCGCGGTGTCGGACAGCGCCCTCGCCGCCGCCGGTACCCGGCTGCGGGGCCACGAGTTCCACCGCACGGTCGTCGAACCCGGTGCCGGTGCCGCCCCCGCCTGGGGGTTCACCCGCCCCGAACGCCGGGTCGAGGGCTTCGTCCGACGCGGTGTGCACGCCAGCTACCTGCACACGCACTGGGCGGCGGAGCCCTCCGTCGCCCGCCGCTTCGTGGAAGCGGCGGCAGCGCACCGGTGACATCAGTCCGCGAGGCCCACCACCAGCCAGATCCCGGCCACCCCGCCCACCGTGCACATCAGCGTGGACAGGGCGGGGTGTCTGTGGTGCGCCTCGGGCAGGATCTCGGCCGCCGCCAGGTACAGCAGGACCCCGCCGAAGAAGCCGAGGTACGCCCCGAGCGGTTCCTCCGGAAGGGTGAACAGCAGAGTGGACACCGCGCCCAGCACGGGGGCCACCGCGTCCGCGAACAGCATCAGCACGGCCTTGCGGCGGGCGTTCCCGTACAGCCGGGTGAGCGTGTACGTGTTGAACCCGTCGGCGAAGTCGTGCGTGATGACGGCCAGCGACACCGCCACGCCCATCCCGCCGCCGACCTGGAACGCCGCGCCCAGGGCCACTCCGTCGGCGAAGCTGTGGCCGACCATGGCGGAGGCCGCCGTCAGCCCGACCTCGGGGACGCGGCCCCCGTTCCCGGCCCCGTTCTCGGCCCCGTGCGCGGCCTGCCGTACCGCCAGCAGGCGTTCCACGACGTGCGCGATCAGGAACCCGGCCACGAAGAGCAGCAGGGCGAGCGGGACGCCGAACACCGGGCGGCCCGCCGCGCTCAGCGACTCCGGCAGCAGGTCGAGGCCCACGACGCCGAGCATCAGCCCGCCCGCCAGGCCCAGCACGAGATGGCGGCGGTCGGTGACGCGTTGCGCCGTCCATCCGCCCGCCAGGGTCATCAGGAACGCGCCCAACGCCACGATCACGGCCATGTGCCCCTCAATACCGACTCCTCGCCCCATGCGCACGTGTGCGCGCGGGCGGCGGGTCACGAACCATTGACGACTACGGAGGGGGCATGAACCCTGTGGGCGAGTACGCGACGCAGCTGGTGGTCGGGGTCGGCGGACGTGCAGGGGTGTCCGTGGCGGAGGTCTGCGCCCTGGTCGAGGAGACGCTGCGGGGGGCCGGGCTGGCCGCCGGGGCGGTGAAGGCGCTGGCCACGGTGGAGTCGAAGGCGGGCGAGGCGGGGATCGCAGGCGCGGCGGAACGTTTCGGCGTGCCGCTGCTCAGCTATCCCGCCGAGAAGCTTGCGGGCATCTGCGTACCGCACCCCTCCGACGCGGTGCGCGACGCCGCCGGGACGTCGTCGGTGGCGGAGGCCGCGGCCCTCGCGGGCGGCGGGGAGCTGCTGGTGCCGAAGCGCCGGTCGGTGGCGGCGACGTGCGCCGTGGCCACCGCGCAGGCGCACGACCTGCGCCATCACGGGGACGCGGAGGTGCGGGGCGACGGCGGCGCGCTGGTGGACCTCGCGGTCAACGTACGGGCGCACACCCCGCCGAAGTGGCTCAAGCAGCGCATCGCGGCTTCGCTCGACGCTCTCTGCGCATACCCCGACGGGCGGGCGGCCCGCGCGGCGGTGGCGGCTCGGCACGGGCTGCCGGCCGATCGGGTGCTGTTGACGGCCGGGGCCGCGGAGGCGTTCGTGCTGATCGCGCGGGCCCTGGGCGCGCAGCGGCCGGTCGTGGTGCACCCCCAGTTCACGGAGCCGGAGGCGGCCCTGCGCGACGCGGGGCACACGGTGGAGCGGGTGGTGCTGCGGGCGGCGGACGGGTTCCGGCTGGACCCGGCGGCGGTGCCCGAGGACGCGGACCTGGTGGTGGTCGGCAACCCGACCAACCCGACGTCCGTCCTGCACCCGGCGGCGGTGCTGGCCGCGCTGGCCCGGCCGGGCCGGATCCTGGTGGTGGACGAGGCGTTCATGGACGCGGTCCCGGGTGAGCGGGAGGCACTGGCCGGGCGGACGGACCTGCCGGGTCTGGTGGTGCTGCGGAGCCTGACCAAGACCTGGGGGCTGGCGGGGCTGCGGATCGGCTACGTGCTGGCCGAGCCGGAGGTGATCGCGAAGCTGGCGGCTGCGCAGCCGCTGTGGCCGGTGTCGACGCCGGCGCTGGTGGCGGCGGAGGCCTGTGTGGCCCCGGCGGCGCTGGCGGAGGCGGAAGCCGCGGCCCGGCAGATCGCGGTGGACCGGGAGCACCTGCTGGCGGGGCTCGCGGAGTTCGAGGAGATCACGGTGTCGGGAGTGGCGGAGGGGCCGTTCGTCCTGATCCGGGTGGCGGGTGCGGCGGAGATCCGCACCCGGCTGCGCGCCCTCGGGTTCGCGGTCCGCCGCGGGGACACCTTCCCGGGCCTGGACCACTCCTGGCTCCGGCTGGCCGTCCGCGACCGCGCCACGACGGGCCGCCTCCTCCAGGCCCTCGACCACGCGCTCGCGCTGACGACGCGGTAGCGGCCGGCTCCCCCTCCACCCGGCCCGGGCGGTCGCTCGACTCCCCCTCTGCCCGGCCCGGGCGGTCGCGTCACCGAGCGGTCCCCGCCCGGGCCGGCCCCGTCACCCGGACCGACCCTGCCCCGGCACCCACCCCGCCCGGACCCCACGGGCCGCGCCCCCAGGGTCCCGCCCGGCCGCGCGACCCCGCGACCCCACAGCCACGCCGAGCCACGCCGGATCCCGCCGGGCCCCGGCCGGCCACGCCGGATCCCGCCGGGCCGGGCGGCAGGCAGCGCCGATCCGACGTGGATCGCCGGCGACGGCCCGGGCAATCTGCGCCGGGCAGTCGGCTCGCCCCCGTCGGCGCCTCTGACCTGCGGCGCCGCGAATATCCGGACGTTCAGGCTCCGTTGGCGGGGCGGGGCGGAGGTAGGCGATGATCTCCGCATCTGCAGGGGAGCTCCGGGGGGACCGGTATGAACAAAACAGCCAAAACAGGCGCGGCGCTGGCGGCCGTGGCGATCGTGGCGGGCGGGATCCTCGCCATGCCGAGCCTGCTCGACCACGGCAAGGACGCCGGCGAGCAGCGGCTCCAGGCCAAGCCCGGCCAGGGCAAGGCTAGCCCCAAGACGCCCGCCGACGCCCGGCCGTTCACGCTGATCGCGACCGGCGACATCATCCCGTACCCGTCGATCATCCAGCGGGCCGCGGACGACGCGCAGGGCACCGGACAGAGCCACGACTTCCGGAAGATACTCGCGGGGGTCAAGCCCCTGGTGGCCGCCGCCGACCTGGCGATATGCCACCACGAGATACCGTACGGAAAGCCCGGCGGCCCCTACACCGGATATCCCGCGTTCAAGGCCCCGCACCAGCTGGCCGACGCACTGAAGGACGCCGGGTACGACAGCTGCTCGACCGGCTCGAACCACACCCTGGACGACGGCTACGACGGCCTCGTCCGCACGCTGGAGCACCTCGACCGGGTCGGCATCAAGCACGTCGGATCGGCCCGCAGCGCCGACGAGGCCAAGGCCCCGGCGGTCCTCTCCGCCGGCGGCGCGAAGGTCGCGCAGCTGGACTACACGTACGGGACGAACGGCATCCCGGTCCCGGCCGGAAAGCCCTGGTCCGTCAATCTGATCGAACAGAACCGGATCATCGCCGACGCCCGCGCAGCCCGGGCGGCCGGTGCGAACGTCGTCCTCCTCAGTCTCCACTGGGGCACCGAGTGGCAGACGGCGCCCGACCAGCAGCAGCACGATCTGGCGCAGGCGCTGACCGCCTCGCGCGGCCCGGACGGGCTCCCCGACATCGATCTGATCCTCGGTACGCACAACCATGTGCCCCAGCCCTACGAGAAGATCAACGGCACCTGGGTCGTCTTCGGCATGGGCGACCAGGTCGCCAGCTTCTACGAGGCCGAAAAGGCGCGCGGCAACATGTCCTCGATCCCGCGCTTCACCTTCGCCCCGGCGGCCGCCCACCCCGGCCGCTGGGAGGTGACCAAGGCCGAGTACCTGACGCAGTACTCGGACATGGACCCGCCGTTCCGCGTGGTCTGCGCCTCCTGCTCGGCCTCCGACTCCGGGCTCGGCGCCGCCAAGAAGTCCGCGTACGCCGCCGTGGACAAGCAGGTCAGCGCCGCCGTGCTGTCGCGGGGAGCCGACAAGCAGGGCCTGGAGCACGCCACCCGCTGAGCCGTGGCGTCACGAGGCGCGTCCGCGCCGGGTCACCACCAGCGCGGTCGCGCCGATGCCGAGCAGGACCAGCGCGCCGCCCGCGATGTACGGGGTCAGCGAGCCGCCGCCGGTCTCCGCCAGGCCGGCGTCGGTGGTGATGCCGGCCCCGGTTCCGGAGGCTGCCGTCTGCGGCTTGACGTCGGGCTTCGCCGGCTGCTCCGGGGCCGGCCCGGCCGGGGATTCGCAGTGCGCCTCGCCGAGCACGACCTCGCCCTCCACCTGCGCCACGTTGAGGTCCAGCGGGTTCACGGACACCTTCAGCCGGAGCGCGGCCGCCGCGGCCGTGGTGGAGGTGGTCTCGGTTCCGGAGAGTTCCAGGCTGACCAGGCCCACCTTGGGGACCTCCACCTTGGTCGGGCCGCCGGCCGAGAGGGTGACCTTCTTGCCGAGCACGGTCACCGCGCCCGGCACGTTCGAGGTGGCCACGGGCTTCTTGCCCGCCTCGCAGACGGCCTTGGAGGTGACCTTCTCGACCTGGACCAGGGAGAGCAGCGGCAGCCCCGGCACGTGCACGCTCGCGTTGACCAGGTTGGCCTCCGCCTCGGCTCGATTCCTGTCGGCGGTGGCCTTGGAGGTGGCCACGTCGGCGCGCAGCACGCTCACCGGCTGCCCTCCGTCCACCCCGTCCAGGGTCACGGACAGGGCGGTCTTTTCCGCCGTCGCGGGGGCGCTGACCTCGTTGAGCGTGGTCTTCAGCGGTACGTCGACGGTCTTGTCGAGCAGGCCCACATCCAGTCCGGCGCGCAGGACGACCGCGCCGGCCTTGCCCTCGCCGCCGGTGGAGCCGCCGCCGGTGGCGAAGGCGGGAGGGGCGGTGAGCAGGGCGAGCGCTCCCGTGGCGAGCAGGACGGCCGCAGGCATGCGGAAGGTGTTGCTGTTCAAGGTGGTGGAACCCCCGGGGAGATGTGAGCCGTCGCGCCGCCAATGGGGGACATCGCGCGCCGACGGCCTCTGACCCCCGGAATCTTTACGCACGGAGAGTGAACGGGTGGCGACCTACGGTGAGTTCATTCCAACGGGTGGTTTCCGTGTGCGCATTCGATTAATCGCGCATCACGGGGAACGGGAGTTCTTTTCCGCCACGGGACCGAACGGAACCAAGGGGAACGCGCCGACGCCGGTGCCCGGGCGGCCGTTCACAACGACCGCCGGGGCACCGGCGTCACGCAGTGCGTCGACCCATGCGTCGACCGTGGGTCAACCCCGCGCTCAGGCCCGGACCTTGCCGTTCACCACCACGCGCAGCGGCTGCGCCAGGGCCCGTACGTCGGCCCGCGGGTCCGCGCCGTAAACCACCAGGTCCGCCGGCGCCCCCTCGGTCAGGCCCGGCCTGCCGAGCCATTCGCGTGCCGCCCAGGTCGTCGCCGAGAGGGCCTCCAGCGCCGGGATCCCGGCCCGCACCAGCTCCGCGACCTCGGCCGCGACCAGGCCGTGCGGCAGGGAACCCCCCGCGTCGGTGCCGACGTACACTCCGATGCCCGCGTCGTAGGCGGCCCGTACGGTGTCGTACCTGCGCTCGTGCAGCCGCCTCATGTGCGCCGACCAGCGCGGGAACTTCGCCTCGCCGCCCGCCGCCATCTTCGGGAACGTCGCGATGTTCACGAGCGTCGGGACGATCGCCACGCCGCGCTCCGCGAAGAGCGGGATGGTGTCCTCCGTGAGTCCGGTGGCGTGCTCGATGCAGTCGATGCCCGCCTCGACCAGGTCGCGCAGCGAGTCCTCCGCGAAGCAGTGCGCGGTGACGCGGGCGCCCAGCCGGTGCGCCTCGGCGATGGCCGCCTCGACCTCGGCCCGCGGCCAGCAGGGCGCCAGGTCCCCGGCCTCGCGGTCTATCCAGTCCCCCACCAGCTTCACCCAGCCGTCGCCGCGCTTCGCCTCGCGGCCCACGTACGCGACGAGGTCGGCCGGCTCGATCTCGTGGGCGTAGTTGCGGATGTAGCGGCGTGTGCGGGCGATGTGCCGCCCGGCCCGGATGATCTTCGGCAGATCCTCGCGGTCGTCGATCCAGCGGGTGTCGGAGGGGGATCCGGCGTCGCGGATGAGCAGGGTGCCGGCGTCGCGGTCGGTCAGGGCCTGCCGTTCGGCGGTCTCCGCGTCGACCGGCCCGTGGGCGTCCAGTCCCACGTGGCAGTGCGCGTCGACCAGACCGGGCAGGGCCCAGCCGGACACCGTGGTGATCTCGCGGGCCCCGTGCGGGCGTTCGTACGAGATCCGGCCGCCGACCACCCAGAGCTCGTCGCGCACGTCGTCGGGTCCGACGAGCACACGCCCCTTCACATGCAGCACGTCATCGGTCATGTCCCGCACTGTACGTGCGTGCCGGGTCGGCTCTTGCGGTAGCCCCGGACACCCCGGGCAGAGCACCGCCGTGAACCACCCCCTCCTGGACCTTCCGCCGCTCACCGCGGAGCGCTTCGCACGGATCGAGCGGGGGGTGGCGGACCTGCCCGGCACCCGCCATGACGTGGTGATCACCCAGGGCGAGGCGCTGCTGCCGCCGGAGGGGTGCATCCGCTCGGGCGCGCGGCCCGGTTCGACGGCGCTGAACATGTCACCGGCCCGTACGGGACCACCTTCGGCAACTGGCTGCCCGACTGCGGGGCCACGGTGGTGGACCTCGCGGTGCCGTTCGACACCGCGGTGGCCGCCGACCAGGTCGGACGGGCGCTGCCAAACCCCGCCGGCACTGGCCGGACCGGAGCACGGGCAGGGCCGGGGTCCGGGCAGGGGCCCTGCGGGCGAGGGCACTGCCTGGCCCCGGAGCAGGGTCCCCGGCCTCGGGCGGGTCAGGCCTGGGGGGCGGCGCAGGCGCCGGCGGGGTCGCAGGCCTCGGCCGCGGCGGCCGGCCCGGTGACCTCGCGGCCCGCCCACGCCTGCTCCAGTGCCCGGGTGAACACCTCGGCGGGCTGCCCGCCGGAGATCCCGTAGCGGCGGTCGAGGACGAAGAACGGCACGGCGTTGGCGCCGAGTTCGGCCGCCTCGCGCTCGTCGGCCCGCACCTCCGCGGCGTACGCGGAGTCGTCGGCGAGGACGGCGCGGGCCTCCGCCTCGTCCAGCCCGGCCTCGACGGCGAGCGCGACGAGCACCTCGGCGTCGAAGACGGACCGCTCCTCGGCGAAGTTCGCCCGGTAGGCGAGGTCGAGCAGCTCCTCCTGGCGGCCGCGGGCGGCGGCCAGGTGCAGCAGGCGGTGGATGTCGAAGGTGTTGCCGTGGTCGCGGCCCTCGGTCCGGTACGTCAGCCCCTCGGCGCGCGCACTGGCGGCGACGTGCTCCTCCATGCCGCGCGCCTCGTCGAGGGTGCGGCCGTACTTCTTGGCGAGCATCTCCAAGACCGGCGCCGTGGCGCCCTTGGGGCTGTTCGGGTCGAGCTCGAAGGACCGGAAGACGACCTCCACCTCGTCGCGGTGCGCGAACTCGGCCAGCCCCTTGGTGAAACGGGCCTTGCCGATGTAGCACCAGGGGCAGGCGATGTCGCTCCAGATCTCGACGCGCATGATCCTTCTTCTCTCCGGGTTCGTCGGGGCGCCGCGGCTCCGGGCCGCGGCGGTTTCGTGTTCAACCACCTGGCGGGGCGTCTCATTCCCCGGACGCGGACGGCGGACCGACGCGGAGCCACAGCGTGAGGTGGGAGCCGCACCGCTCGGCACCCGCCGGATCCGGGCGCCAGCCGTGGCGGGCGTAGAAGGCCTGGGCCCGGAGGTTGTGCTCGTAGACCTCCAGCCGGACCCGGTCGACGCCCGCGCGCCGCCAGGCGTCGAGGCAGGCTGCGTGCAGGGCGGCCCCGGTTCCGCGGCGCCAGTGGACCGGGTCCACGTGGAGCTGGGTGAGGGTGGTCTCGCCGTCCGCGGTGCGGAAGGCGGCGACTCCCGTGAGCTCGCCGTCCTGCTCCGCGCACAGCACCCCGCCGTCGGCGGCGGCCCGTGCGACGGCCCGCGACCAGCCCTCGCGGGTCCGCACGAGTTCGGCTTCGCCGGCATAGGCCTGCTCGGGGACGCGGCCGCGGTAGTAGGTGGCCCGGGCCCGGGTGTGGAGGGCGGCTATGGCGTCGAGGTCTGCGGGTTGCGCGGTCCTGATCATGGGAAGGGAAACGCGCCGGGAACCGCGTCGGTTCCCGGCGCGCCGTGCGGCGATCTGCGCGGCTACTTCTTCAGCCACGCCTCCATCATCTTCTGGGCGATGGGGGCGGCGAGCTTGCCGCCGCCGATCTCGGAGCGGTCGGTGTCCGAGTTCTCGATCACCACGGCAACCGCGATCTGCTTGCCGCCCTGCTTGCCGTACGAGGTGAACCAGGCGAGCGGCGGGAGGCTGTTGTTCACGCCGCGCTGCGCGGTGCCGGTCTTGCCGCCCACCTCGGCGCCCGCCACCTGGGCAGGCTTGCCGCCGCCCTCGGTGGCGACCGTCCGCATGGCGTCCTGGAGCATCGACGCGGTCCTGGGGTTCATCACCTGCTCGGACTTGGGGTTCTTGAAGCTCTCCAGCACATTGCCGTTCGCGTCGGTGACCTCGGAGACCGAGTGGGGGGCGACGAGCTTGCCGCCGTTCTCGATCGCGGCGGTCACCATCGCCATCTGGAGGGGGGTGGCCTGCACGTCGAACTGGCCGATACCCGTCTGCGCGACCTGGTCGACGGACATCTTCTGCGTCGGGTACTTGCTCGCCGGCCGGGCGGTGACCGGCGTCGCGGTCTCCGTGTTGAAACCGAGCTTCTCGGCCATCGCCCGCATCTTGTCCTGGCCGAGCTTGTGCGCGAGCTCCGCGAAGACGTTGTTGCAGGACAGCCGCAGGGCGGTACGCGCGGAGGCGTTGTTGCAGGCCGCGGATCCCGCCTCGCTGGGCAGCAGGGTCCGGGTGCCGGGGATCGTGTACGGGTCGGGGGTGCCGGTCGGCGTGTCGAGGTTGGTGACCAGCCCGTTCTCGATGGCCGCCGCCAGGGTGACCAGCTTGAAGGTGGAGCCGGGCGCCTGCGGCTTGCGCAGGGCCACGTTCTCCATGGCCTTGCCCTTGTCCTCGATCAGCTTGTCCCAGGCCGCCGCGTCGTTGGCGCCGGTGATGCTGCCCGGGTCGAAGGAGGGGTTGTTCACGATGGCCAGGATCTCGCCGGTCGCCGGGTCGATGGCGACGGCCGCACCCTGCTTGCCCTGGAGCGCGTCGTACGCGGCCCTCTGCACGCCCTTGTCGATGGTGGTCAGCACGTTGCCCGGCGTGGCCCGCTTGTTGGTGAGCATGTCCATCACGGTCTTGAGCCGGTCGTCGGACCCGTTGAGGATCTTCTTGTAGACGCCCTCCAGCATGCTCGTGCCGAAGGCCTGGGAGCTGTAGCCGGTGATCGGCGCGTAGAGCGGACCGTCGACGTACGTGCGCTTGTACCCGAAGTCCTTCCCGCCCGTCTTCACCGAGCCGGTGATCGCCTCCCCGCCCACGATGATGTTGCCCAGCGGGTTCTCGTACTGCCCGATGAGGTTCCGCCGGTTGTTCTCGTTGTCTGCGAGGGCCCGGCCTTGGTAGGCCTGCACCCAGGTGACCCGCACCAAAAGGGCCAGCACCAGGAGCAGACAGAAGACCGACGCACGCCTGATCGTCTTGTTCATCCCCCGGAAAGACGCACCAGGGCTCCCGGACGTTCCGCTCTGCCCTGATTGTGGCCGGGTTCTCAGCTTTTCTTCATGTTGAAGCCGCCCTCGTAGGCCGCGATGACCGCCTGGGTGCGGTCGCGGGAGCCGGTCTTGGAGAGGACCGCGGCGACGTGCGTCTTGACCGTCTGGGGGCCGACGCCGAGGCGTTCGCTCATCTCGTGGTTGGACAGTCCGGTGGCCATCAGGCGCAGTACGTCGGCCTCCCGGTCGGTGAGCCGGGCCACCCAGGGGGCGGCCGGCCCCGGGGCGCCGGGCGTGTGGGACGCGGCCAGGGAGCGGACGGCCTCCGGGAAGAGCAGGCAGTCGCCGCGGGCGACCAGGCGGACCGCGCCGATCAGCTCGTCGGGATCGGACCTCTTGAGGAGGAACCCGGCGGCGCCGGCGCGCAGCGCGTCGTAGACGTACGCGTCGTTCTCGAAGGTGGTGACGACCACGATCCGGGGCGGCTCCGCCATGGTGGCGAGGATCTGCTCGGTGGCCCGGATGCCGTCGATCTCGGGCATCCGGACGTCCATCAGCACCACGTCGGGGGCCAGGGAGCGGACCAGCGGGACGGCTTCGGCGCCCGACGCCGCCTCGCCGACGACCTCCAGGTCGGGTTCGGCCTCAAGGATGACCCGCAGGGCGGTGCGGACCATGCGCTCGTCGTCGGCGAGCACGATACGCAGCGGCGGCCGCCGCGCCGCGGGCACCGCGGTCATCGCGGCCCCCCGCCGAGGGGGAGGACGGCCCGCAGCCGCCACAGCCCCTGGTGCGGCCCTGCCTCGACACGGCCGCCCAGCAGGGTGGCCCGCTCGGCGGCGCCGTGCAGCCCGCGGCCCCCGGTGGTGCGGGGCCGGCGCCCGTCGGCTGAGCCCGGCGGATTGGTCATGGTGATCTCCAGTTCTCGGTGGGTGCCGACTTCCTCGCCCTGTACGGCGATCCGCAGCTCGATGGGGCCCGTGCCGTGGCGCAGGGCGTTGCTCAGGCCCTCCTGGACGATCCGGTAGGCCTCGCGGGAGGCGATCGCCGGGAGCTGCGCCCAGGCCCCGGCGGGGCCTGGGTCCTGGTGGGCGGTGACGGTGGTGCCGGCGGCCCGGGTCCGGGCGAGCAGCCCGTCGAGGTCGGTGGCGAGGGTCGGGGCAGGAGCGGCGTCGGGCCGGGCCGGGTCTCCGTCCCGCAGCAGGCCCAGTACGGCGTCGAGCTCGCCCACCGTCCGCCGGGTGGTGTCCTCGATCGCGGCCAGTGCCTCCCGCACGAACCCGGGGTCGGTGTCGAGCACCCGCCGGGCGGCGACTGCCTGGAGGGTGACGGCGCTCAGTGCGTGCCCGACCGCGTCGTGCAGCTCCCGGGCCAGGCGGTTGCGCACGGCCAGGTCGGCGGCCCGCTCCTCGGCCGCGGCCAGCCGGTCCGCCGCCGTCGGCCCGAGCAGTACGGGTGCCATCCTGGCCAGCAGCGCCCCGGCCCCGGCGGCGCACAGGACGAGCCCGCACAGCAGCCCGATCCCGAGCAGCGGGGCGATGTACGGGGCGGTGTCGGTGGCGAACCAGCCCGCCTTCACCTGGGCCTCCTGCAGCCCGCTCACGAACGGCAGCACGATCAGCACCACCGCCATCGGCGGCACCGCGAGGCTCATCCCGCTGATCACCGCGCCGACGCCCAGGTGCAGGGTCCACCAGGCCGAGGTCCTCCCCCGGGCCGCCCAGGACCGGGCCGGCCCTTCGGCCAGCAGCTCCCCCGGCACCCCGCACAGGGCCCGTACGGCGCCGACCGACATCGGCCGGACGAGCCCGAACACGGCGGTCACCGCCGCCAGCGGCAGGGAGAGCCCGTAGGCGCAGAAGGTGAGCGGGGCGGAGGAGAAGACGTTGCCGCCGCCCGATATGACGCTGACCACCACCTGGGCGAGGAGGAAGTACGGCATCAGCAGGGCCCCGCCGAGGATCAGGTGCACCCAGCGCAGCCGGGCCCGCGCCCCCAGCACCCGGCCCGTACCGGCCCGTGCCCGCGTCCACATCCCGTTGCCCCCCGGCATTGCACTGCTCCCGTCGGTCCGTCCACCCCCCCTCGCACCGCTCCGTCGTCACGCAGTGCGGCGTGAGGCGAGGAACCGGGCCAGGACGGCTGCGGCGAGCAGACCGGTGATCATCTGGCCAGCGTAGGTCAGGAGCATCGCCGTGGTGACCGCCTTTCCGCCATCAGCGCCCGCCGAGGCGATCAGCAGCCACAGGCCCCAAGAGGCTGCTGCCGCCGACCCGGTCCACGCGACGGCCAGGGCCCACCGGGCCCGCCGGGCTCCGCCGCGCGCCAGGTTCACTGCCCCCGCCCCCGCGACCAGCGCGCATATCGCATGGGTCGCGGACACCACTCCCACCTCGGGACTGAACTGTGCGATCCGTGAGGCGCTGAGCCCGGCCGTGCCGCCGAAGGCCCAGAAGAGCTGCACGGCTGCCACGACCACGGCCGTCGCCGCTGCGGCTCCCGCCACCACCCCCGTGGGTGACGGGAGCCGCTCCCCCAGGACGCCCTGCCACCGGGTGCCCCAGCGCTGCCGCGCATAGGGGACGAACAGCCCGGCCAGGGCGATGGCCTGCACGATGAAACCGCCGTAGACGACGTTGAACACCCAGGGGTCGAGGAAGGGTTCCTTGGCCGCCTGCGCGGCCGCGTCCGGCCCCAGGCCCACGGCCCGTATGAGGAGTTGGGCGGGAAAGCCCACGACGATCGGGACGAGCAGTCCCGTGGCGATGAAGACCGGGACGGTCAGCAGCCAGGACGGCACCCGGCTGCCCCAGGGCTGGGTGAACACCAGCACGAGCAGGATGACGGTCGCGTCCATGACCAGCGTGACGGCGTTGGCCACTTTGAAGAACATCCCGGGCTCCAACAGCACGCTGCCGTCCGGTATCCCGATGTGGCTCCCCGCCACCCAGGCGCCCTTGAGGCACAGGTACGGCGCGGTGGCGGCCAGGGCCGCCGCCCGCAGGACCCTGCGCGCGGTCCCCGGACCGGAGGCCGACGGCCCCGCCGCGTACGTCTTCTCGCTGGTGTGCACCCCTCGTGTGGTCATGACTCAACGGTCGCGTGCGCGCCGCCCCGCCACCTCCCCCGTGAAGGTGAACCGCCTCCCCCGCCCGGGGGAGGAAGCCGCCCGTCCACAGGCTCACATGCGGCGGGTCGCCACCGACAGCCGGTCCCGCGCCTCGAACAGCGCCGCCTTGATCCTCTGCTCGTGGTCCGCCGTCAGCCGGGCCACCGGCACCGAGCAGCTCACCGCGTCCCGGGCCGGCGTGCGGTAGGGCACCGCCACGCCGAAGCAGCACAGCCCGAGCGTGTTCTCCTCCCGGTCAACCGCGTAGCCCTGCTCCCGCACCATCGCCAGCTCCTCGACGAGCCGTTCCCGGTCGGTGATCGTGTGCTCGGTGACCGCTTCCAGCCGCCGCGGCAGGAGCGCCCGTACCTCCTCGTCGGAGTGGGTCGCGAGCAGGGCCTTGCCCAGCGCGGTCGAGTGCACGGGCAGCCGCCGCCCGACGCGGGTGAACGGCCGCAGGTAGTGCTGGGACTGGCGGGTGGCCAGGTAGACCACGCTCGTGCCGTCCATCCGGGCCAGGTGGATGGTCTCGGTGGTGTCGTCGGAGAACCGGTCCAGGGTGGGCCGGGCCGCGGCGACGACCTCGTCCCCGTCGATGTACGAGCTGCCGACAAGCAGGGCCCGTACGCCGATGCCGTACCGCGTGCCCGTGGCGTCCGTCTCCACCCACCCCAGGTTCACCAGCGTGCGCAGCAGCATGTAGAGGCTGGACTTGGGCAGCGAGAGGTCGTGCTGGATGTCGGCCAGGCTGTGCAGTCCGGGCCGCGCCGCGAAGTGCTCCAGCAACAGGACCGTGCGGACGGCCGATTTGACGGCCGCCGGCGCCCCCGGGCCCTCCGGCCGTTCCAGCCCCTCGGGCCGCTCCGCCCGCTCCGATTCCGCGGCGGACCCGCCCGGCTCACCTGTGGTCATTCGCTTTCTGGCTCCTCTTGTCTCTTGTCAACGCGGAAGACCCGGAAATAGAGTCCGGAATGAATGTGATCATTCATCCACCGGAACGGCGTTCAGAATACTGAACGCCACCGCGCGGGTCAGCGTAGATCCAGGAGGCAGTGCGCCATGGCAGCAACACCAGTCTGGAGTGTGGACCCCCGCACCGGGAAGCAGCGCGAACAGGTTGCGGTGGAGGCCACATCCCGCGAGGTGGACGAAGCCGTACGGGCCGCCCACGCGGCCCGCGGCGCGCTCGCCGACCGCACCGCCCGTGCGGGCTTCCTGCGCGCCGCCGCCGAGCTGCTCGACGAGGCCGCGGCCCACGTGATCGAGGCCGCCGACGCCGAGACCGCCCTCGGGCCGGGCCGGCTCACCGGCGAACTCGCCCGCACCACCGGCCAGCTGCGGGCCTTCGCCGACGCCGTGGACGAGGGCGCGTACCTCGACATCCGCATCGACCGCGCCGATGCCGGCGCCGTCCCGCCGCGCCCCGAACTGCGCCGCTACAAGGTGCCGCTGGGCGTGGTCGCCGTCTACGCGGCCTCCAACTTCCCGCTCGCCTTCTCCGTCCCCGGCGGGGACACGGCCAGCGCGCTGGCCGCCGGCTGCCCGGTGGTCGTCAAGGCGCACCCCGACCACCCGGCCACCTCCGAGCTGTGCGCCTCGCTGCTGCGCCGGGCGGCGGTGGCGGCCGGGCTGCCGGCCGAAGTGGTCGCCGTCGTCCACGGCTTCGACGCAGGTCTGGAGCTGATCCGGCACCCCCTCGTCACCGCCGCCGGATTCACCGGTTCGATCCGGGGCGGCCGGGCGCTGTTCGACGCGGCCGCCGCCCGGCCCGTGCCCATCCCCTTCCACGGCGAACTCGGCTCCCTCAACCCCGTCGTGGTCACCCCCGCGGCCGCCGCCGAGCGCGCCGAGGAGATCGCCGCCGGGCTCGCGGGCGCGGTCACCCTCGGGGTCGGCCAGTTCTGCGTCAAGCCGGGCCTGGTCCTGGTCCCCGAGGGCGCGGACGGCGACCGGTTCACCGGCACACTGACGAAGGCGCTCGGCGAGACCGAGCCCGGCGTCCTGCTCGACCACCGGATGCGGGAGAACTTCATCTCCGGCGTGACCCGGCGGGCCGCGCTGCCCGGCGTCACCGCGCCCGTCACCCCGGGCTCCGGCGGCGAGCACACCGTCGGCGCGGGGTACCTGACCGTGCCGGCCCGCAGCCTGCTCGAAGGCGGCGCGTACGAGGTGCTGCTCGAAGAGTGCTTCGGACCGGTGACCGTGGTCGTCCGGTACGCCGACCAGGAGGAGGCGGGGTCGGTGCTCGGCCTGCTCCCCGGGAACCTGAGCGCGACGCTCCAGCTGTCCGCGGCCGAGGCGGACGGCGGTCCGGGCCCGGCTGCGGAGCTGATCGCGCAGGTCACGGCCCTGGCCGGGCGGATCGTGGTCAACGGCTGGCCGACCGGGGTCGCGGTGGCCCCGGCCCAGCACCACGGCGGCCCGTACCCGGCGGCGACCTCGCACTCCACCTCGGTCGGCGGGACCGCCATCGAGCGCTGGCTGCGCCCGGTGGTCTACCAGTCGGTGCCGGACCCGCTGCTTCCGGCGGAACTGCGCGAGGCGAACCCGCTGGGGCTGCCGCGCCGCGTCACCGGCGGCTGAGACGGCCCCCGGCCCTGGCTGCGCCGGCCAGGCCGCGCCTGCCGGGCCCGTCCGGTAATTCCGTTGCCCGCCCGGCCCCGCGCCGGGCAGGCTGCCGGTCATGCCGAGACCTCACGGGTTCACGTACGAACAGCGCAGCGACAACAGTGTGGTCATCATGCATCAGGGGCGGGCCGCGAGCACCCTGCGGGGCGGGCGGGCCGAGAAGTTCCTCGCCGAGGTGGAGTCCGGCGACGCGCAGCTTGTGATGGCGCGCTGGACCGGCGCGTACAAGTTCGGCAACGAGCGGACGGCGAAGAACCACCCCCGCAACCGGCGCTGAAATCTCCCGCAAGGGTAAGGGAACGGCAAAGCCCCTCCGGTCGTTCTCCGGGCATGACCGCTATGACCCCAGGTTCCAACCTGCCGCTCAACACCGTCCGCGTGACGGTGGACGTGGCTGCCCCGGTCCGGCTCGACGTATCGGGGCTCCTCCTCGCGGCGGACGGCAAGGTGCGCTCCGACGCCGACTTCATCTTCTACAACCAGCCGTCCGGGCCCGGTGTCAGCTACCGGTCGGGCGGCGGCGGCGCGCCGGACTCGATCACCGTGGACACGGGCGCGCTGCCGCCGGGCATCGAGCGGATCGTGGTCACGGCCAGTCCCGACGCCGCCGGTCAGACCTTCCAGGGCATCGAGCCCACCGCCACCGTGCGGCACGCGGACAGCGGCGCGGTCATCGCCACCTTCACCCCTCCGCAGCTGGGCACCGAGACCGCGCTCGTGGTCGTCGAGGTCTACCAGCGCGGCGGCGTGTGGAAGGTGCGCGCCGTCGGCCAGGGGTACGCCAACGGCCTCGCCGGGATCGCGACCGACTTCGGGGTCTCCGTGGACGAGGAGCCCACCCCGCCGCCCGTGGCCGCCCCGCAGGCCCCGGCCGCCCCGGCCGCCTCCTCCTGGCCGGGCGCCCCCGCGGCTCCGCCCGCCCCGCCCACCGCGGCTCCGGCCGCCGCCGGCACCGGGAAGATCAACCTCGACAAGGGCCGGGTCAGCCTCCAGAAGAACCAGACCGTCTCCCTCGTCAAGGGCGGCCGCCCGCTGCTCTCGCAGGTCAAGATGGGTCTCGGCTGGGAGCCCGCGTTCCGCGGCGCGGACATCGACCTCGACGCCTCCGTCATCGCCTACGGCCCGCAGCGCAACCACATCGACAGCTGCTACTTCGGCAAGCTGTCCATCCTGGGCGGCGCCATCAAGCACTCCGGCGACAACCTGACCGGTGAGGGCGCCGGGGACGACGAGGTGATCGTCGTGGACCTCGGCCGGCTGCCCGCCGAGGCCACGGGCCTGGTCTTCACTGTCAACTCCTTCTCCGGCCAGAAGTTCACCGAGGTCGCCAAGGCGTACTGCCGCCTGATCGACGCTGCGAGCGGGGAGGAGCTGGTCCGCTTCGACCTCACCGGGGCCGAACCGCAGACGGGCGTCATGATGGCCAAGCTGATCCGCCAGTTCTCGGGCGAGTGGGAGATGACGGCCATCGGAGAGTTTGTGAAGTCCCGCACAGTGCGCGGGATGGTCCAGCCCGGCTCGCAGACACTCTGAGCAGGTGGGCGGGCACATGGAGCTACCGTGACCGGCCGGCCCGGAGGCCGAGGTGATGGATTCCACCCTTAATTCGGAGGTGACTGTCAGTGCCCGCCCGTAGCCTTGAAAGCATGTACTCCACACTCCGGCCCGCGGGTCCCGTCCGTCCGTCCGCCGCCGAGGCGAACGAGGCGATACGGCACCTCGTCGAGACCCGGGTGGATGACGAGTGGCCCTCCGAGGCGTACGAGTTCCTGCTTGAGGAATGGGCCGCAGCCAGCCGCGCCGAGATCGCCGAGGTCGCCGCCGCCCAGTGAACGGGCGGCGGCGCAGCCGTCGATCATGAACGCCGGCCGTCGGAAGCCCGACCACCGGCCGCCCGGGGCGTCAGTGTGCGCGCCGCCACGGTCCGGTGATGGCCAGCATGATGCCGGGCTCCTGGATGTTGGCGTAGAGCGTGCGCCCGTCAGGGGAGAAGCAGACCCCCGTGAACTCGGAGTATTCCGGAGCCTCCGCCGTCCCGATGTTCAGCTCGTTGCGCGCCAGCGGGTACGTGCGACCCGACTCGGTCGCGCCGAAGAGGTGCTGCAGCCCGCTGCCGTCCTCCGCGATGACCAGGCCGCCGTACGGGGAGACCGTGATGTTGTCGGGACCGTCGAAGGAGCCGTCCCCGGCCGGGTCGGCGTTCACCCCGAGCAACACGGTCAGCCGGATGGTGCGCCGCTTCGGGTCGTAGAACCACACCTGGCCGTCGTGCGCCGCGCCCGGGCTCTCCTCACGGGCGTACGAGGAGACGAAGTAGGCGCCCCCGTCGGCCCACCACATGCCCTCCAGCTTGCGGGCGCGGGTCACCGCGACGTCCGCGAACTGCTTGCGCACCGACACCGTCCGCGCCTCGCGGTCCGGTACGTTCACCCAGTCGACCCCGTAGACGGTGCCGGTCTTCGTCGCGCGCGAGAGGTCGTCGACGAACCGGCCCGCGCTGTCGAAGCACTTGGCGGCGGCCAGCACGCCGGCGTCGGCGGCAAGGGTACGGAGCTTGCCGCGCCCGTGGCGGAAACCGCTCGGCGGGGTCCACCGGTAGAGCAGCCCGTTGGGTCCGGAGGCGTCCTCGGTCAGGTAGGCGTGGCCCTGGCGGGGGTCGATGACCACGGCCTCGTGGGCGTACCGGCCGAAGGCCTTGACCGGCTGCGGGTCGCGGTTGGCGCGGCGGTCGTGCGGGTCGACCTCGAACACGTACCCGTGGTCCTTGGTCATCCCGTTCTTGCCGGCCAGGTCCTCGGTCTCCTCGCAGGTCAGCCAGGTGCCCCAGGGGGTGGCGCCGCCCGCGCAGTTGGTCGACGTACCGGCGACGCCCACCCATTCGGCGACCTCTCCGCCGCGGCGGACCTCGACGACCGTGCAGCCGCCCGCGGCGGCCGGGTCGTAGACGAGGCCCTCGGCGAGGGGGACGGGGTGGGCCCAGCCGGCGCGCTTGCCCTTGAGCTCGTGGTTGTTGACGAGGAGGGTGACGCCCCGGTGGCCCTCGAAGGCGGCCGTGCCGTCGTGGTTGGACGGGGTGGACTCGCCGGAGTCGAGGGTGGTGACCCCGCTGTGGGTGATCACTCGGTAGCCGAATCCGGCGGGGAGGGCGAGCAGTCCGGCCGGGTCCGCGAGGAGCGGGCCGTAGCCGGGCTCGCAGGGCCGGCCCTGCTCGTCGCGCCCGGTGGTGTCGTCGGCCGCCAGCGCTCCCGGGGCGGTGGCGAGTGCGCCGACGGTCCCGGTGAGCACGACTCCTGCGCCGGCGATGACGGTGCGGGCGGTGAAGTCTCTGCGGCTGAGCGGCATCGGGTCTCCAGGGTGGGGAGGTGGTGCGCCTGTCGTGCGGTCGTCGGCGCACACGCTCCCGTCCGCACGTGAACGGCGGCTGAACTACCCGCGAAGGGGGGCCGGCCCCTTGCCCATGGCCGGAATGGCCAACTCCCGCTCAGGAACGGCGCGTTCCGGCCCACGCCGGTGCGACCCGGCCCGGCCCGTCACCGCCCGCCCCGCCCGCCGCCCCCGGTTTGCGTCAGGACTGCCGCGAACGGGCCTTGAAGGCGGCCTTGCGGGCCTCCTTGGCAGCCTTCTTGTCCGGGTGCATCCGGCCCATCGCCTCCAGCACGTACGCCGTCGCCGGGTGCTCCACGCGCCAGACCTGGTCGAAGAATCCCGCGTGGTGCGCGGTCAGCGACTCCATCAGCAGCGGCAGTTCCGCCGTCTCGCCGTCGGCCGCGAGCTGCGCCGCGATCGTGTCGACGGTCAGCCAGAACACCATCGCCCCGTCCGGCGCCGGCACGTCGGCCGCCCCGCGCTCGGACAGCCAGACCCGGGCGAGCCCGCCGAGTTCCGGGTCGTCCAGCACCGCGCGGACCGCCGGCTCGGCTTCCGGACCGGCCGGCGCGAGGGCCTGCTGGCAGCGCAGCCGGCGCAGCGGGCCGCCCTCGTCGGCGCCCCGGGCGGCGGCCAGCAGTTCGGCCACCGCGACGGGCAGTTCACGGCCGGCGAGCCACTGCTCGACCTCGGCCTGGGCTGCGCCCTCGGGATAGCCGGAGACGGCGTCGAGCAGGGCGTCCGCGCCTTTGTCGGTGAGCTCTCCGACGGCGGGGGCGGTGAACCCGGCCTCCAGCATGCGGGCGCGGATCCCGTACAGGCCGAGCGGGGTCAGCTGCACCAGGCCGTAACGGGAGACGTCGTCTTCTTCGGCCGCGCCGGCCACCGAGCCGGCGGCGAACTCCTCGTCGTCCGCCTCCGCCATCAGCGCCTCGTCGACGGGCCAGAACTCGACGAGCCCGATCGGCTCCAGCTGCCGGAACTGGTCGTCGAGGCGCATCATCGCGTCCGAGACCTGCTCCAGCACCGCGTCGGTCGGCTCGGACATGTCCTCGGGGATGACCACGGAGGCGGCGAGCACGGGCAGCGGAATGGGTTCGTCCGAGGCGCTGTGCCCGGCGACGGTGAGCAGGTAGAGGTTGGCGAGGACCTCGTCGAGGAAGTCCGCCTCGCGGGCCGGATTCCAGTCGAGCCGGTCGAAGTCGATCTCGCCGCCCGCGTCCAGCGCGTCGACGAGGCCGTCCAGATCGGGCACGGCCGCGTCCGCGAGCACGGTGTCCAGGGCCGCGAGCCACAGGTCGAGCACCTCGCCGGGCGCGCCGCCGGTCACCAGGGCCAGGTCCTCGCCGGGCACGGCGGTGCCGGACTCCTCGTCACCGTCCTCGCTGTCGTCGTCGGGTTCGGTCACGTCGACGAGGCCGGTGTCCACGGCCACCCGCCAGGCCTGGCTCGCGAGCATCGGGCCCGCCTCGTCGGAGGCGTCAAATCCGAGCGCGGCGGCGGCCTCGGGCAGCTGTGCGGCGACGAGTTCGCCGCCGATGTCCACGCGGGTGTCCGGTCCGGCCCAGCGGGCGAGCCGTACGGCGCGGGCGAACAGCGGGGCTCCGAGGGCGTCGCGGGCGAGTTCCGCATCGGACGGCAGCCGTACCGGCGGCAACGGGGGGTGCGGCTCTGCGGACATGGGGCAGTCTCCTCGCGGACGCGGTGGGGCAGTGGGCACAGCCGCCACGGGGCGGTGGTTCGGCCGCCCCTCGGCGGCCGTCCGGCGCACCAGCGTAGACGCATTTCGGGCGCGCCCGACGGGCCATCTCCTTTGGTTCATCCCACAGTCAGCTTCCGTATTCCCTGTAGGCCTTGACAACTTCCCTGATCACACAGGAAATTGACGCGCGTAGATCTATGGGGGACCGCCGGGATTCCTGCGGATCGACTGCGGCCCGGCCGCCGAACCTCCGCACGTATCCCGCCAAAAGCACGCATCATCCCTTCGTTTGCCGCTTCCACACACCGGAGTTCCTGACCATGCGCTCCTCGCATCCCCGTTCCGCCGCCGTCTCGGCCCTCGTCGCCACGGCCCTGGCCACCGGCCTTCTGGCCGGCACCGCCGACGCGGCCGAAGGCGCCGCGTCCGCCGATCCCATACGCATCCACGACATCCAGGGCACCACCCGGATATCGCCGCTCAACGGCAAGCAGGTGGCCGATGTCGCGGGCATCGTGACGGGCGTGCGCACGTACGGCTCGCGCGGCTTCTGGATGCAGGACCCCGACGCGGACGACGACGCGGCCACGAGCGAGGGCATCTTCGTCTTCACCAACTCGGTCCCGACCGTCGCCGTGGGCGACGCGGTCAAGGTCTCCGGCCTGGTCGGCGAGTACGTCCCCGGCGGTGCGGCCTCCGGCAACCAGTCGGTCACCCAGATCTCCAAGCCGGCCGTGACCGTGGTCTCCTCGGGCAACGCGCTGCCCGAGGCCACCGTGATCAGCGAGTACAACGTGCCCGCCGAGTACGCCCCGGCGGGCGACCCGGCCGCCGCCGGCAGCATCAACGGCCTGACCCTGGACCCCTCGCGCTACGCCCTGGACTTCTACGAGTCCCTTGAGGGCATGAACGTGAAGATCGGCAGCTCGCGCGTGGTCGGTGCCACCGACCCGCACGCGGAGATGTGGGTCACGGTCAAGGGCTGGGAGAACACCGCCAAGCGCGGCGGCACGATCTACGGCTCGTACGAGTCCCAGAACACCGGCCGGCTCCAGATCCAGCAGCTCGCGCCGCTGGCGCAGCAGCCCTTCCCGGTGGCCAATGTCGGCGACAAGCTGACCGGCACCACCGAAGGACCTCTGGACTTCAACCAGTTCGGCGGCTACACCCTGGTGGCCCGCACCCTCGGCACGGTCAAGGCGGGCACCCTCGCCCCCGAGAAGACCAAGGCCCAGTCGCCCGGCGAGCTCGCGGTGGCCACCTACAACGTGGAGAACCTCGACCCGGGCGACCCGCAGGAGAAGTTCGACAACCTGGCCAAGGCGGTCGTCGAGAACCTGTCCTCGCCCGACATCGTGGCCCTGGAGGAGATCCAGGACAACAACGGCGCCAAGAACGACGGCACCGTCTCGGCCGAGGAGACCCTGCAGAAGTTCACCGCGGCCATCGCGGCTGCGGGCGGCCCGGCCTACCAGTGGCGGACCATCAACCCCGAGAACAACAAGGACGGCGGCGAGCCCGGCGGCAACATCCGCCAGGTGTTCCTGTTCAACCCGGCCCGGGTCTCCTTCACCGACCGCGCGGCGGGCGACTCGTTCACCGCGACCGGCGTGTCCAAGGAGAACGGCAAGGCCGCCCTGACCCACTCCCCCGGCCGGATCGACCCGGCGAACCCGGCGTGGACCGACAGCCGCAAGCCGCTGGCCGGCGAGTTCGTCTTCCGTGGCCGCACGGTCTTCGTGATCGCCAACCACTTCAGCTCCAAGGGCGGCGACGAGGGCCTGGCCTCGCAGCACCAGCCGCCGGTGCGCAAGTCGGAGGAGAAGCGGCTGCTCCAGGCGCAGGCGGTGAACGCCTTCGTCAAGGAGATCCTCGCGGCCGACAAGAACGCGAACGTCCTCGCCCTCGGCGACATCAACGACTTCGAGTTCTCGGGCACCGCGAAGGCGCTGGAGGACGGCGGGGCGCTGTACTCGGCGATCAAGTCGCTGCCGAAGGCGGAGCGCTACTCGTACGTGTACCAGGGCAACGCGCAGGTGCTGGACCAGATCCTGACCAGCCCGGCGATCAAGTCCTTCACGTACGACAGCGTGCACATCAACGCGGAGTTCTCGGCGCAGAACAGCGACCACGACCCTCAGGTGCTGCGTTTCCGCCCGTAGTCGTGCAGCCGGGCGGCCGGGTGGCCGCCCCGGAGCCGCAGGGGCCCGGACGCCGTCTCCCCCGGCCACCGCCGGGAGGTGTCCCCGGTCCGGGCCCCGTGCCACACTTCTGACCGTGATCTTTCGTACTGCCACCCGTGAGGACCTGCCCGCCGTACTCGCCCTGCTGGCGGACGGCGGTGAGGTGCGGGCCGCGGTCGGCGAGGCCCAGGAGCGGGCGTTCGCCGCGATCGAGGCGGACGCCCGCAACGAGATGATGGTCCTCGTCGAGGGCGGGGTGGTGCTCGGCTGTCTCCAGCTGACGTACATCCCGGGCCTCGGCCAGAGCGGGCGGGAGCGGGCGCTGGTCGAGGCGGTGCGGATACGCGCGGACCGACGGGGCGGAGGAATGGGCGCCGAGCTCATGCGCCTGGCGGTGGCGCGGGCGCGCGAACGCGGCTGCGGCCTGGTCCAGCTGACCAGCAACAAGGAGCGGGCGGACGCCCACCGCTTCTACGAGCGGCTGGGCTTCGCGCGCAGCCACGAGGGCTTCAAGCTGCGCCTGGCGGACTGAGCGACGGCCTCCGGAGCGCATCGGGGGCAAGTCAGGGCCTTTCACCCCTGGCGTGACGCTCGCCACATCATTACCCATTCGACCCGGGTTGTGGTGTTGAGTGTCCCCACGCTCGGCCATGTCCCCCCGTACCCCCGGAGGACCGCGTGTTCCCCTCCATCTCCCTCGCCCAGGAAATCGGCCTCGCCGTCCTGCTCGTGGCCGCCCTCGTGTGGCTGGTCGGGCTCGGCCACATGCTGCGCGGCGCCCGCTTCCACCGCCCGGAGCCCCGCGCGGTCAAGGGCATCACGGGCATCCCGGTGCAGCGCACCGCTGCCGCGCACCCGATGGAGTCGGTCGAACTGACCGAGGCGGAGGAAGAGGCCTTCGCGGGCCTGATCCGCACCCTGCCCCTCCACTGACCACCGCTGCGCCGGGCGGCGCGCACGCGCGCCCTCCGGACACCGCAATGCCCTCCCGCCCCGCTCGGGGGTGTGGGAGGGCATTGCGGCGTCCGCCGGGGGTCAGTTGTGGCTGTGGAGGACCTCGTTCAGGCCGCCCCAGACCGCGTTGTTCGGGCGGGCCTCCACCGTGCCGGTGACGGAGTTGCGGCGGAAGAGGATGTTGCCGGCGCCCGAGAGCTCCAGGGCCTTGACGATCTGGCCGTCCGGGAGGGTGACGCGGGTACCCGCGGTCACGTACAGGCCGGCCTCGACGATGCACTCGTCGCCCAGCGCGATGCCGACGCCCGCCTCGGCGCCGATCAGGCAGCGCTCGCCGATCGAGATGATCTGCTTGCCGCCGCCCGAGAGGGTGCCCATGGTGGACGCGCCGCCGCCGATGTCGGAGCCGTCGCCGATCACGACGCCCGCCGAGATGCGGCCCTCGATCATGGAGGTGCCGAGGGTGCCGGCGTTGAAGTTGACGAAGCCCTCGTGCATGACGGTGGTGCCCTCGGCGAGGTGCGCGCCGAGGCGGACCCGGTCCGCGTCGGCGATGCGCACGCCCTTGGGGGCGACGTAGTCCGTCATCCGCGGGAACTTGTCGATCGAGGTGACCTGGAGGTACAGGCCCTCGGCGCGCGCGTTCAGCCGTACGGTCTCCACCTGGTCCACGGCGACCGGGCCCAGCGAGGTCCAGGCGACGTTGGCCAGCAGGCCGAAGACGCCGTCCAGGCTCTGGCCGTGCGGCTTGACCAGGCGGTGGCTGAGCAGGTGCAGGCGCAGGTACGCGTCGTGCGCGTCCAGCGGCTTGTCCTCAAGGGAGGAGATCACGGTGCGGACGGCTACGACCTCGACGTCGCGGACCGCGTCCAGGCGGATCGCCTTGGCCGCGGCGGCGCCCAGGAGCTGCACGGCCTGGTCGGCGGTGAGGCGCTCGGTGCCGGCGGGGCCGGGCTCGGCGACCAGCTCGGGGGCGGGGAACCAGGTGTCGAGGACGGTGCCGTCGGCGGCGATGGTGGCAAGTCCGGCGGCGACGGCGCCGGTGGTACGCGTAGCAGTCATGTCCGAAACCTAACCGGCGACGGCCTGCGGTTGCGAACCGGTCTCATGTGCCGGGCGCGCGGCGTGTCGGGCCTCCCTGCGCGACACGTACAGCACGGCCCCGCCCGCGCCCGCCGCCAGCGCCGAGCACAGCGGCCACAGCAGCCCGGGCGCGGCGGTGTACAGGGCTCCGCCCAGCGGCGGCCCGAGGACGACGCCGCTGACCGAGACCCCCGCGTACAGGCTCTGGAACCGTCCTGCGGCGTGCTCGGGCGCCTGGTCGGCGACGTACGCGGTGGCGGTGGTCTTGTACAGGATCTCGCCGAGGCTCAGCAGCACCATCATCGCGACGGCGCTCGCGGTCCCCACCCCGGCCAGCAGCGCGGTGTACCCGGCCCCGACCAGCACCAGCCCGGTCCCGATGACCGGGAGCGGCGGCCGGGCGCGCAGCGCGACGGCGGCCGGCAGCTCCAGCAGCAGGATGACGGCGCCGTTGAGGGCGATCACGAACCCGAAGGCCCGGGTGCCGTGCCCGTGGGCGGCGAGGAAGACGGGGAAGGTGCCGTACTGCTGGCGGTAGACGAGGTCGGCCACCAGGATCGCGCCGAGCAGGACGAGTACGGCGGGCCGGGCCCGCAGCTCCGCCCACAGGCCGCCGCGGCCCGGACCCCCGTCCGCGGCCGCGGCGGCGGCGTTGCGGGAGGCGCCGCGAGAGGGGACGGCCCGCGCGGTCCAGAGGGCGAAGAACAGGGTCCCGAGGCCGTCGCCGACGAAGAGCCAGTCGTACGAGAGCCCGGTCGCGATCAGCGCTCCGAGGGGCGGGCCGAGGGTGAAGCCGCCGTTGGAGGCGCAGCGGACGACGGCGAAGGCCTGCCGGCGGGCCCCCTCGGGGACGGTGACGGCGACCAGCGCGGAGTTGGCTGCCCGGACCACACCGGAGGCGTACTGGGCCAGCGGCAGGGCCGCGTACAGCAGCGGGGCGGGCAGGAGCGGGAAGACCGTCAGGGCGAGGCCGCCGAGGGTGGAGGCGGCGAGCAGCACCCGGCGGTGGCCGAACCGGTCCCCGTACCAGCCTCCGGTGAAGTTCCCGGCGACGAGGCCGATGCCGCCGATGCCGGTGACCAGGCCCGCCCGGTCGGCGCCGAGGCCGCGCGGGCCGGTGAGGTACAGGAAGACGAAGACGAAGGTGAAGCTGACGACGGCGTTGACGAACACCCCGGCCGCCAGCAGCCAGACCACTCTGGGTACGTCCTTGAAGCCCTGCAGCATGCCCGCCCGCTCCCCCGCAGATCCCGCCGAACCCTAGTGAGTTCCTTTTGGGAACGGACTATGTCAGCATGACAGCCTTGGGTCAACGGACAAAGGAGTGCCCATGGCCCAGCGCACACACCTCGGCGACGCGGACTGCGCCATCGCCCAGGCCCTCGACGTGGTGGGCGACTGGTGGACGCTGCTGATCGTGCGCGACGCCGCGCGCGGAGTGCACCGCTTCGACGAGTTCCAGCGCGAGCTGGGGATGTCCCGGAAGGTGCTGGCGGAGCGGCTGAGGCTGCTGGTCGAGGCCGGGGTGCTGACGCGCGAGCCGTACCGGGAGCGCCCGGTGCGGCACGAGTACCGGCTGACCCCGCGCGGGCGGGGCCTGCTGCCGGTCCTGGTGGCCCTCCAGGACTGGGGAGACGCATGGGTCTCGGGAGACGGAGAGATGACGGCGACGACGCAGGAGTCCTCGCGGGAGGCGGAACGGGTGCACGCGCTGCGCGGTACGAGGCTGCCGGAGCTGGTGCTGCCGGACCGCTTCGGGGACGCCCGGGATCCGGTGGCGGACACTCCGTTCACGGTCCTGTACTGCTTCCCCGGCGCGTACGCCCGGGCCGAGTCCTACCCGCCGGGGTGGGCCGGGATCCCCGGGGCGAAGGGCTGCACGTTCGAGTCGTGCACGTACCGGGACCAGCTGGCGGAGTTCACGGCGGCCGGGGCGACGGTGCACGGGGTGTCGACCCAGCGGCCGGATGAGCAGCGGGAGTTCGCGGAGGCGGAGGGACTGCGGTTCCCGCTGCTCTCGGATGCGGATCTGCCGCTGACGGCCGCGTTGCGGCTGCCGACGTTCCGGGCGGCGGGGGTGAGCCGGCTGAAGCGGTTGACGCTGGTGGTGGACCGGGAGCGTACGGTGCGCGAGGTGATCTATCCGATCCGGGACATCGAGGCGAGCGTCGCGGCGGCGTTGACAGCGGTCCGCGCCGCCGGCTGACACCGCCGGGAGCCGGCCCGGATCCGGGGTCCGGGCCGGGACCCGGACCGCCTCGCCCGTACAGAGGGGTTCAGTTCAGCGTGAACCACGCCGCCCGGGACTTCTTGAACTCCGGGTGCGTCAGGTCCTTGGCCTCGATCCCGTCGCCGTACAGGTCGGCGGACCCGCTGTCCGTGACCAGCTGCACCCGCGCCCCCGGCGCCGACAGGTCCGGCACGTCCACGATGGCCTCCCAGCCGCCCGGGTCCGTCGTCGGCAGGTCGGCCCGCTTGACCGGGGCATGGCCCGGGACGCCGTCCCACTGGTACAGGGCGTACGGGTCCGAGTTGTCGTCCGCGGCCCAGGAGCCGGCCAGGATCAGGTACTGGTTCGCCGCGTTCTTGCGGATGTCGCGGATCGACAGGCCGCCGAGGTCGAGCTCGATGCCCGCTCCGAAGGCGGCCTCGGCCCCGCCGGAGAGGACCTTGTCGAAGTTGGTCACCGGCACGATCAGCGCCTTGCCGCCCGGCACCGCCGGGGCCAGCGGGGCGCGGAAGCCCAGGTAGGCGGTGGTGGTCGAGCCCGGCGCGAACTCCAGACCCTCCACGTTGAAGCCGTCGATCTGCTTGGGCGCCTGGCCCGCCGCGGTGCCGGCCGCGAAGCCGTAGCGGTTCCCGTTGGCCGTGTCCCAGGCCACCAGGTCGTCGCGGAGCTGCTTGTACGAGCGCCCGTACGCGAGCTGCGTACCCGCACCGGAACCGGTCACGGTAGTGGTGAACACCGTGTTCCGGGGGGCCTTGTACTCGCCGTCCTTGTTGTTGCCGAGCGAGCCCGTCCAGTAGACGGTGTTCCCGATCAGGGTCGCCCCCTCGATGTCCACCTCCTTGGTGACGCCGAGCTGGGAGCTGAAGTCCCAGGTCTTCACCGGGGCGGCCGAGCGGGAACGGTCGTACAGGCGCAGCACGTTGTTCTCGTCGTCGGCGACCACGGTGTAGCCGCCGCCCACGTCCACGGCGGCCGAGGAGTCCGAGGCGCCGGTGAAGTAGCGGGCGTCGGCCGGGTTCTGCACCGCGGCCGAGGCCGCGTAG
Source organism: Streptomyces sp. NPDC097981 (assembly GCF_040302565.1). Taxonomy (NCBI): domain Bacteria; kingdom Bacillati; phylum Actinomycetota; class Actinomycetes; order Kitasatosporales; family Streptomycetaceae; genus Streptomyces; species Streptomyces sp. NPDC097981. The sequence continues at coordinate 186,745 of NZ_JBEORW010000005.1, read as the reverse complement.
TTCAGGGTCTTGGTGGCGGTCTTGCCGCCCAGCCCGGTCACCTTGATGGTGAGGCCGGTGTAGCCGCGGCCGCGCGCGGTGACGGCCAGCTGCCGCACCGCACCGGAGCCGGTGACGGTCACGTCGCCGGTCCCGGCGACCGAGGCCTTGCTCGACGCGGACGCGCTGACCGTCAGTGCGGACACGTCGGCGCCGCTCTGCCCCACGGTCACGTTCACCACGGGGTCCCCGACGGCGCCGACGGCACCGGACAGGTACGACGCGGACAGGCTGATCGTCGGCGTCCCGTACGTCACCGCCTGCGCGGGCGCGGCCGTGACCGTCCCTGCGACGGCCAGCGCCGCGATCCCTGCGATACCAAGCTGCTTCTTCATCGGTGTCCCCACGAGTCGAACCGGGCGCGCATCACGCGTCATGGCGTGACGGCCGTCGAGCAGGTTCGGCCACCGTGGCCAACTTCCGGTGCACTTCAACCGTCCGACGGACGAACTCGGAGCGCCTTCCGGAAGCACGGACTCCCCGGGGCGCCGAGGGCCCCTCGGGACGCGGAAGACGATGCGGAACACGCCTCGGAACACGCGAAGGGCCCCCGGCGCAGTGCCGGGAGCCCTTCGTGCGTACAGCAGATCAGACGTGGGATCAGACGTTGAAACCGAGCGCGCGCAGTTGCTCGCGGCCGTCGTCCGTGATCTTGTCCGGGCCCCACGGGGGCATCCAGACCCAGTTGATGCGGAGCTCGTTGACGATGCCTTCCGTCGCCGACTTCGCCTGGTCCTCGATGACGTCCGTCAGCGGGCAGGCCGCCGACGTCAGCGTCATGTCGAGGGTGGCGATGTTCGCGTCGTCGATGTGGATGCCGTAGATCAGGCCCAGGTTGACCACGTCGATGCCCAGCTCGGGGTCGACCACGTCGTAGAGGGCCTCGCGGACCTCTTCCTCGGTGGCCGGCTTGATCGACGCCTCGGGCGTCGCGCTCTCGGTCATGCCGTCTTCCTCTCCGCGTCGCCCAGTGCCTGGGCGGTCGCGTCCTTCCAGGCCATCCAGCTCAGCAGAGCACACTTCACGCGAGCCGGGTACTTGGAGACGCCGACGAACGCGACCGCGTCCTCCAGCACCTCCTCCATGGCCTCGTCGGGCTCGATCTTGCCCTTCGACTGCATCATCTCCAGGAACACGCCCTGGATCTTCTGCGCCTCGGCCAGCTCCTTGCCGACGAGCAGCTCGTTCAGCACGGACGCGCTGGCCTGGCTGATGGAGCAGCCCTGGCCCTCGTACGAGACGTCGGTCAGCGTCTCGCCGTCGTACTTCACGCGCAGCGTGATCTCGTCACCGCACGTCGGGTTGACGTGGTGCACCTCGGCATCGCCGTCGCGCAGGCCGCGCCCGTGCGGGTGCTTGTAGTGGTCCAGGATCAGTTCCTGGTACATCGAATCCAGCTTCACAGCGCCTCGTCCTCGTCAGCCGAAGAAGTTCCGTACGTGCTCCAGACCGTCGATCAGTGCGTCGACATCGGCCGGAGAGGAGTACAGGTAGAAGGACGCTCGCGTGGTCGCGGGAATTCCGTAGCGCAGGCAGACCGGGCGCGCGCAGTGGTGCCCCACGCGGACCGCGATGCCCTGCTCGTCCAGGACCTGACCGACATCGTGGGGGTGGATGTCACCGAGCGTGAAGGAGATCGCGGCGCCGCGGTCCTCGGCCGTGGTGGGGCCGATGATCCGCAGGTCGGGGACCTCCAGGAGGCGCTTCACCGCGTACTCGGTGATCGCGTGCTCGTGCGCGGCGATCTTGTCCATGCCGATCGCGGTGAGGTAATCCACGGCCGCGCCGAGGCCGACGGCCTGGGCGATCGGGGGGGTGCCCGCCTCGAACTTGTGGGGCGCCGGGGCGTAGGTCGAGGCGTGCATCGACACGGTCTCGATCATCTCGCCGCCGCCGAGGAACGGAGGCAGGTCTTCCAGGAGCTCCTGTCGGCCCCACAGGACACCGATGCCGGTCGGACCGCACATCTTGTGGCCGGTGAAGGCCACGAAGTCGGCGCCGAGCGCCTGTACGTCCAGCGGCATGTGCGGAGCGGCCTGCGAGGCGTCGATCAGCACCAGCGCGCCGACCTCCTGCGCACGCCGGACGATCGCCTCGACCGGGTTGATCGTGCCCATGATGTTGGAGACCAGCGTGAAGGAGACGATCTTCGTCTTCTCCGTGATGACCTCTTCGATGTCGGACAGGTCGAGCCGGCCGTCGTCGGTCAGGCCGAACCACTTCAGCTTCGCGCCGGTGCGCTGCGAGAGCAGCTGCCACGGGACGATGTTGGAGTGGTGCTCCATCTCCGTGATGGCGATCTCGGTCTCGCGGTCGACCCGGTAGGGCTCGTCCGCCCAGCCGAGCATGTTCGCGACCAGGTTGAGCGACTCCGAGGCGTTCTTGGTGAAGATCACCTCGTCGCGGCTCGGCGCGTTGATGAAGGCGGCGACCTTGTCGCGGGCACCCTCGTACAGCGCCGTGGCCTCCTCGGCGAGCACGTGCACGCCGCGGTGAACGTTGGCGTTGTGCTGCTCGTAGTACTCGTTCAGCGCGTCGAGCACCTGGCGCGGCTTCTGCGAGGTCGCCGCGTTGTCCAGGTAAACGATCTTCTTCCCGTCGTGGACCACGCGATCCAGAAGGGGGAAGTCCTTGCGGATCGCCTCGATGTCGAGGAGGCCAGGCAGCTGTGTCACGCGGTCGCGCCACCCTTCACGTACTTGTCGTAGCCCTCGGCCTCCAGCTGGTCCGCCAGCTCGGCGCCACCGGACTCGGCGATGCGGCCGTTCGCGAACACGTGCACGAAGTCAGGCTTGATGTAGCGCAGGATGCGCGTGTAGTGGGTGATCAGCAGCGTGCCGACCTCACCGGTCTCGCGGACGCGGTTGACGCCCTCGGAGACGATGCGCAGGGCGTCGACGTCGAGGCCGGAGTCGGTCTCGTCGAGGATCGCGATCTTCGGCTTGAGGAGCTCCAGCTGGAGGATCTCGTGGCGCTTCTTCTCGCCGCCGGAGAAGCCCTCGTTGACGTTGCGCTCGGCGAAGGCCGGGTCCATCTGGAGCTGCTCCATCGCGGACTTGACCTCCTTCACCCAGGTACGCAGCTTCGGCGCCTCGCCGCGGATGGCGGTGGCGGAGGTGCGCAGGAAGTTGGAGACCGAGACGCCGGGGACCTCGACCGGGTACTGCATGGCGAGGAAGACGCCGGCGCGGGCGCGCTCGTCGACGGACATCTCCAGAACGTCTTCGCCGTCGAGGGTCACGGTGCCACCGGTGACGGTGTACTTCGGGTGACCGGCGAGCGAGTACGCCAGGGTGGACTTGCCGGAGCCGTTGGGGCCCATGATGGCGTGCGTCTCACCCTGCTTGACGGTGAGGTCGACGCCCTTGAGGATCTCGCGGGTGCCACTCGCCGAGTCACCAGTCTCGACGGAGACGTGCAGGTCGTGGATTTCAAGCGTTGCCATGGGTGCCTCAGGACTCCTGGGTGAGGGAGACGAGCACGTCGTCCCCTTCGATCTTTACGGGGTAAACGGGGACGGGGCGCGTCGCGGGGAGCCCGGACGGCTTGCCGGTGCGCAGATCGAAAGCAGAGCCGTGGAGCCAGCACTCGATCATGCACTCGTCGACTTCGCCCTCCGAGAGCGAGACGTTCGCGTGCGAGCAGATGTCGTTGATCGCGAACACCTCCCCCTCGGTGGAGACGATGGACACCGGCGTACCGTCGAGCTCCACCCGCTTGGGGGTGTTCTCCTCAAGCTCGCTCAGCGTGCATGCCTTGACGTAGGTCATCAGACGGACGCCTCAAGCTCGGTCTCGATCTTCGCGAGGAGGCGCTCCTCGATGTCCGGGACACCGATCTGCTGGACGAGCTCGGCGAAGAAGCCGCGCACGACCAGGCGCCGGGCCTCGTCGGCCGGGATGCCGCGGGCCTGGAGGTAGAAGAGCTGCTCGTCGTCGAAGCGGCCGGTCGCGGAGGCGTGGCCCGCGCCGACGATCTCGCCGGTCTCGATCTCCAGGTTCGGCACCGAGTCGACCCGCGCGCCGTCCGTGAGGACGAGGTTGCGGTTCATCTCGTAGGTGTCGGTGCCCTCGGCGCTCTTCTCGATGAGGACGTCGCCGATCCAGACGGCGTGGGCGCCTTCGCCCTGCAGCGCACCCTTGTAGACCACGTGGGACTTGCAGTGCGGGGCGTCGTGCGTGACCAGGAGGCGGTGCTCCTGGTGCTGGTCGGCGTCAGTGAAGTACAGGCCGAGGAGCTCGGCCTCGCCGCCGGGGCCCGCGTAGCTGACCCGCGGGTGCAGGCGTACGAGGTCGCCGCCGAAGGTGACCACGATCGACTTGAAGGTCGCGTCGCGGCCGACCAGCGCGTTGTGCTGGGAGCAGTGGACGGCGGTGTCGTCCCAGTCCTGCACGGACACGACGGTGAGCTTGGCGCCGTCGCCGACGAGGAAGTCGACGTTGCCGGCGCGCACGCCGTCACCGGTGTGGTCGATGACGATGACGGCCTCGGCGAAGGCCTGTACGTCGAAGACGGTGTGCCCGAAGGTCGTGCCGCCCTCGCCGTGCAGCGAGACACGCACCGGCTCGGTCAGGACGGCCTCCTTGGGCACGGTGACGACCGTGGCCTTGGCGAAGGACGAGAACGCCTGGGCGGCGATCCGGTCCACCGGGGTGCCGGCCTTGCCGATGCGCGCGTCGTCGCGCTCCACCGACTCGACGGTGACGCCCTCGGGCGCGTCGATCTGGGCCTTCATGGTGCCGTTGGCGACCGCGGTGCCGTCGTGCAGACCACGCAGGCGCGCCAGCGGGGTGAACCGCCACTCCTCCTCGCGGCCGTGGGGGACGGGGAAGTCCGCCACGTCGAAGGACGGGGGTGCGCTCATCCGGGTGGCGACGGTGGACTCGGCGGCCACCGCGATCGCGCCGGCGGTGGTCGAACCCGCCGGAATGTTCTGGGCCTCAGCCATGGCTGTCGTCTTGCTCGCTCTCTGAAAAGAACACGGTCTACGTCTAAGGAATGTGCGGGATGCCGGGCGGGTCGGGACTAACCGACCGAGCCCTCCATCTGCAGTTCGATCAGCCGGTTGAGCTCCAGCGCGTACTCCATGGGCAGCTCGCGCGCGATGGGCTCGACGAAGCCGCGCACGATCATGGCCATGGCCTCGAACTCCGTCAGACCGCGGCTCATCAGGTAGAAGAGCTGGTCGTCGGAGACCTTGGAGACCGTGGCCTCGTGGCCCATGGAGACGTCGTCCTCGCGGACGTCCACGTACGGGTACGTGTCCGAGCGGGAGACCGTGTCGACCAGGAGCGCGTCGCAGAGCACGTTCGACTTGGAGCCGTGGGCGCCCTCGCCGATCTCGACCAGGCCGCGGTACGAGGTGCGGCCGCCGCCCCGTGCCACCGACTTGGAGACGATGTTGGAGGAGGTGTTCGGCGCCATGTGGACCATCTTGGAGCCGGCGTCCTGGTGCTGGCCCTCGCCCGCGAAGGCGATGGACAGGGTCTCGCCCTTGGCGTGCTCGCCCATCAGGTAGACGGCCGGGTACTTCATGGTGACCTTGGAACCGATGTTGCCGTCGATCCACTCCATGGTCGCGCCCTCGTACGCCACGGCGCGCTTGGTGACCAGGTTGTAGACGTTGTTCGACCAGTTCTGGATGGTCGTGTAGCGGCAGCGGCCGCCCTTCTTCACGATGATCTCGACCACGGCGCTGTGCAGCGAGTCCGAGGAGTAGATCGGGGCGGTGCAGCCCTCGACGTAGTGGACGTACGCGTCCTCGTCGACGATGATCAGCGTCCGCTCGAACTGGCCCATGTTCTCCGTGTTGATGCGGAAGTAGGCCTGGAGCGGGATGTCGACCTTGACGCCCTTGGGCACGTAGATGAACGAGCCGCCCGACCACACGGCGGTGTTCAGCGACGCGAACTTGTTGTCGCCGACCGGGATGACCGTGCCGAAGTACTCCTGGAAGAGCTCCGGGTGCTCCTTGAGCGCGGTGTCCGTGTCGAGGAAGATGACGCCCTGCTCCTCCAGGTCCTCGCGGATCTGGTGGTAGACGACCTCGGACTCGTACTGGGCCGCGACACCGGCGACGAGGCGCTGCTTCTCCGCCTCCGGGATGCCGAGCTTGTCGTACGTGTTCTTGATGTCCTCCGGCAGGTCCTCCCACGAAGCGGCCTGCTTCTCGGTGGAGCGCACGAAGTACTTGATGTTGTCGAAGTCGATGCCGGAGAGGTCGGAGCCCCAGGTCGGCATGGGCTTCTTGTCGAACAGCCTGAGGCCCTTGAGACGGAGCTTCAGCATCCACTCCGGCTCGTTCTTCTTGGCCGAGATGTCGCGGACGACATCCTCGGACAGACCCCGCTTGGCAGCGGCACCGGCCGCGTCGGAGTCGGCCCAGCCGTATTCGTAGGTGCCCAGGCCATCGAGCTCAGGGTGAGCAGTCTCCGTGGTCATGCGGGGTTCCTCCCGGCCGTGCTTGCAGATACTGATGTGTCGGTCTGTGTGGTGCCCGCGCCTCGCGGGATGAACGTGGTGCACACCCCGTCGCCGTGGGCGATCGTGGCGAGGCGCTGCACATGCGTCCCGAGCAGGCGGGAGAAGACCTCGGTCTCCGCCTCGCAGAGCTGCGGGAACTGCTCGGCGACATGGGCGACCGGGCAGTGGTGCTGGCAGAGCTGTTCACCGCTGTGCGGACCGGGAGCGCTCTTCGCCGTAGCAGCGTACCCGTCCGCGGTCAACGCCTTGGCAAGGGCCTCGGTGCGCTCCGCGGGGGCGGCGGCGTCCAGGGTTTCCCGGTAGGTCTCGGCCTGTGCGTCCATGCGCGCCCTGGCGAAGGCGGCGACGGCCGCCTCTCCCTGGTCGCCTCCGCCGGCGGCCTGCGCGATCCAGCGCAGTGCGTCCGCGGCGAGGGAGTCGTAGGACTGGTCGAACGCGTCGCGGCCGCAGTCGGTCAGCGCGAAGACCTTGGCGGGCCGGCCCCGGGTGCGCGCGCCGTAGACGCGCTGCTCACGGGCTTCGACCACGTCGTCGGCGACGAGCGTGTCGAGGTGGCGGCGGACGGCGGCCTGGGTGAGGCCGAGACGCGCGGCGAGGTCGGCGACGGTGGACGGACCGTGGTCCAGAATGGACCGCGCGACCCGGTTGCGGGTTGACCGCTCCCCGGTAGCGAGTTCCCCCTGGGGGGCCTCGATCATCCGTTCGCCGTATTTCACAACGCCATTGTTGCGTAATTAGTCGAGCCCCGACAAGCCGTGACGGAGGCCACTCCTGGTGGCTTCCATCACTAAGGGTTACCTAATCTATCCACGCAGCGTGAAGCGGAAAGGCAGTGCCCCGCGGCCGGTCCGGGCCCTGCCGCGCACCGGCGCACGGCTCCCGCCGGCGGTCCGTCCTCCGGCTGCGGCTCTTCGCGCGGCGGACTCCGAAGGGCGGAAAAATCTCGGAAACCGACTGGGCCATCCAGGACCTGGTGACGGAAATGGTCAGGAATGCGCAGGTCCGTAAGGCTTCGACCCGGGGCCCGGGCGCCCTTCCCCGGCTCCGTAGACTCACCCGCATGAGCAACGACCCCGCCGTGGAGATCCGCGGACTGGTGAAGCGGTACGGCCCCAAGACCGCGGTGGACGGCCTCGACCTCACCGTCCGCAAGGCCTCGGTCACCGCCGTCCTCGGCCCCAACGGCGCGGGCAAGACGACCACCGTGGAGGCCTGCGAGGGCTACCGCCGCCCCGATGCCGGCACCGTCCGCGTCCTCGGTCTCGACCCGGTGGCCCAGGCCGGGGCGCTGCGCCCGCGGATCGGCGTGATGCTCCAGTCCGGCGGCGTCTACTCCGGCGCCCGCGCCGTCGAGATGCTGCGCCACATGGCCAGGCTGTACGCCGACCCGCTCGACGTGGACGTCCTGGTGGAGCGGCTCGGGCTGGGCGGCTGCGGCCGCACCTCCTACCGCCGCCTCTCCGGCGGCCAGCAGCAGCGCCTGGCCCTGGCCATGGCCGTGGTCGGCCGGCCCGAGCTGGTCTTCCTGGACGAGCCGACCGCGGGTCTGGACCCGCAGGCGCGCCGGGCGACCTGGGACCTCGTACGGGAGCTGCGCACCGACGGGGTCTGCGTCGTCCTCACCACCCACCACATGGACGAGGCCGAGCAGCTCGCGGACGAGGTCGCCATCGTCGACGCGGGCCGGGTCATCGCCCACGGCTCCCCCGAGCAGCTGTGCCGCGGCGGCGCCGAGAACACGCTGCGCTTCACCGGCCGGCCCGCCCTGGACCTCGCCTCTCTCCTGAAGGCGCTGCCCGACGGCACTCAGGCCGCCGAGCTCACCCCGGGCGCGTACCGGGTCACCGGTGACGTCGACCCCCAGCTGCTGGCCACCGTCGCCTCCTGGTGCGCCCAGCACGGGGTGATGCCCAGCAGCCTCTCGGTCGAGCGGCACACCCTCGAAGACGTCTTCCTCGAACTCACCGGTAAGGAGCTGCGCGCATGAGCGCCGGTACGTTCACCCCCAACCCGGGGGCCGCGCCCGTGTCCCGCATGATCCTGGCGCAGACGGCGCTGGAGACCCGGATGCTGCTGCGCAACGGGGAGCAGCTGCTGCTGACCGTGATCATCCCGGCGCTGCTGCTGGTGCTGTTCTCCGCCGTCGACATCGTCGACACGGGGACAGGGAAGTCCGTGGACTTCCTCGCGCCCGGCGTCCTGGCGCTGGCCGTGATGTCCACCGCCTTCACCGGCCAGGCCATCGCCACCGGCTTCGACCGCCGCTACGGGGTGCTCAAGCGGCTCGGCGCCTCGCCGCTGCCGCGCTGGGCGCTGATGGCCGCCAAGACCCTGTCCGTGCTGGCCACCGAGATCCTGCAGATCGCGCTGCTGACGGCGATCGCCTTCGCTCTGGGCTGGGCCCCGCACGGGAACCCGCTCGCGGTCGCCGCGCTGGTCCTGCTGGGCACCGCCGCCTTCTCCGGGCTCGGGCTGCTGATGGCGGGCACCCTGCGGGCCGAGGCCACCCTGGCCGCCGCCAACCTGGTGTTCCTGCTGCTGCTCGTCGGCGGCGGCGTGATCGTGCCGATGGACAAGTTCCCCGGCGCGGTGCAGTCCGTACTGGGCCTGCTGCCGATCTCGGCGCTGTCCGACGGGCTGCGCGAGGTGCTGCAGCACGGGGCCGCGCTGCCGTGGGGGGACGCGGGCGTGCTCGCCGCCTGGGCCGTCCTCGGGCTCGGCGGCGCCGCGAAGCTCTTCCGCTGGGAGTGATTCCCACCCCCCGTACGTTGGCCTGGCAGGAGGATGGGCGCCGCCCCGCGCGGGCGGTGCCCACCAGGACGCCGGGGGGCGGGCATGGCACAGCGGGAAGACGTTCTGCAGCTGGACGGGCAGTGGGCACGGATCCGGTCGGGGGCCGTACGGGCGGCGCCCGCGGAGGCCGAGGCCCTGCTGCAGGAGCTGATCCGCCGACTACGCGAACCGGCGCGGACCGATCCGGAGTGCGCGGCTCGGCTCGGCCTGCGCCTGGGGGACCTGGCGGCCCGCCGTTTCGCCGGCGGTGACCGGGCCGGGGCCCTCTCCGCAGTCGAGGAGGGGCTGCGGCACGCACAGCAGGCGGCCGCGCACGCCCCGGAGTACGCCCGCTGGTACGCCAGGGGTCTGATCAACCAGGGCGTCTGGCTGTCCTGGCCGCTGAGCGACGCGGAGCGGCTGCCCCGCCACCCGCTCGGCCCGGCGGCGGGGACGGGCCCGAACGCCATGGAGCGGGCGGCGGGTGAGCGCGCCCTCGGTCTGACCCGGGCGGCGGTCGAGGTGTGGGCGGGTCTGGACCAGCACGATCCGGTCAACCGGCGCGGACTCGCGCAGGCCAAGGTGTTCCTCGGGGACCGCCTCGCCGAGCTCGGCTCCGCCGAGGAGTCGGTGGCCTGGGCGGTGGACGCGGAGGGCGGCTTCCGTCGGCTGCTGCTCGCGGCCCCGGGTCCGGAGGAGGCCCAGGAGGCGGAGGAGGCCCTCGACCACATCGGCCGCCAGCTCGAACTGCGTCTGCGCTTCCTGTCCTTCGGCTCCCTGGTGAGCCTGCGCGCGCGGGGCCTGCTGCCCGAACCCCTGCTGCCCCAGGCCGTGGTGGCGGCCCGGATCCAGGGAGCGTCCGAGGCCCAGATCGCGGCCCGGCTGAACCTCGGCGCCGACCAGGTCCGCACGATGCTGGAGGTCACGCCTTGGCGCGCGGTGTGGCGCGTCGAGGTGCGCGGTCCTGACGGGCTGTGGAACGTACAGGACCATCCATGGCACGGCGGAACAGAAGTAAGAAACAGGACAGCGGAGGAGATAGGCACCGAATTGATGCATGGGTTCGCGGCTTCCGCGGACTACCCCGGCGACGGCGGCCATTGGCGCGTCCACGTCTGGTGGCACGAGGAGGGCGATCCCGCCGGAGCCCGGTTCCGGCTGGCCGTCGGGCCCGACCCGGCGACGGGCGGACCGGCCGGGACCCCCTCGTGAAAGTTTGCACAAGGCTCCGCGTACGATAAGGGCCGTGTTGACCCCTCTCGCTTACATCGCCAGCCGTTGGACTCCGTCACCCCGGACCGTCCGGCGGGCCGCGTTCGCCGCGCTCGTCATGAGCGTGGTCATCGTCGTCACCGGCGGCGCGGTGCGGCTGACCGGATCCGGTCTCGGCTGCGACACCTGGCCCAAGTGCACCGACGACAGCCTGATCGTGACCCAGGCGCAGGGCTTCCACGGGGCCGTGGAATTCGGCAACCGCATGCTGACGTACGTGCTCAGCGCGGCCGTCGGCTGGGGCATCATCGCGGCCCGCTCGGCCAAGCCCTGGCGGCGTTCGCTGACGAAGCTCGGCTGGCTCCAGTTCGCCATCGTGATGGGCAACGCGGTCCTCGGCGGCATCACCGTGCTGACGGGGCTCAACCCGTACAGCGTGGCCGGGCACTTCCTCCTAGCCACCTCGCTGATCACCGTCACGACGGTGACCTGGCAGCGCACCCGCGAGGGCGACGCCGCGCCCCGGCCGCGGGTGCCCGGTCCCGTCCGCAAACTCTCGTGGGCCCTGCTCGCGACCACCCTCGTGCTGATCGCGGCGGGCACGGTGGTCACCGGTTCCGGTCCGCACGCGGGCGACCGGAGCGAGATCAAGCGGATGCCGTTCGACTGGACCGCCACGGCCCACGTCCACGCGATCTCCGCCTGGGTGGTGTGCGCACTCGCCGTGGCCATGTGGCTGGTGCTGCGCGTGGTCGACGCGCCCACCGACACCCGGGCGCGCGCCCGGGACCTGCTGATCGTGCTGCTCGCCCAGGGCGGCATCGGCTACGTGCAGTACTTCACCCACGTGCCCGAGGCCCTGGTCGCCGCCCACATGTTCGGCTCCTGCCTGGTGTGGATCGCGGTGCTCCGCGTGGCGCTGAGCCTGCGGGAGCGGCCCGCGGCCCAGGCGGAGATCCCGGCGCAGGGCGATCCGCAGCTCTCCTCCGTCTGATCCGTCCGAGCGGGACCGGGGCCGTCCGCGGCCCCGGTCCCGGTCAGCCGCGCTCGTCCAGCCGGTAGACGCGGCGGGCATTGCCCGCCGCGATCATGGCCGCCACCCGTTCGGCGTCCCGCCAGGACCAGGCGCCCTCGCCGACCCAGCCGCCCAGCACCCGGCCCAGCGCCTCCCGGAACACCAGGGCGCCCACCGCGTGCAGTTCGGGCAGCCGGCGCCCGCCGCTGGAGAACAGCAGCTTGCCGAAGGGGGCGAGCTCCAGCACCTCGGCCAGCACCCCGGCCGCCCGCGCCCCGCTCTGCCCGAGCACCGCACCCACATCCGCGTGGACGTGCGGGAAGGCCGCGGCCAGCTGGGCGGCGTGCCGGTGGTACGGGTATCCGCCGAGCAGCACCAGCCGGGTCCCCAGACCCGCGGTGGCCCGTACGAACTCCGTCAGCAGCGCCGGATCGGCCTGCTCCGGCCGCTGCCCCGGCTCCCCCGCGCCCGCCCCGGTGTGCAGCTGGAGCGGGAGCCCGGTCGCCACCGCGCTCCACAGCAGGTGCCGCAGGAGTACGGGGTCCCGGACTGCCTCGCCCTTGGAGCGCCGGGCCAGCCAGCGCCCGGCCGCCCCGCGCACCTCGCCCGGACCGGGCGGCCCGGGGGCGTGGCCGAGGGCGGCGGGGTACCCCGCGTCGGCACCGCAGGTGAAGGCCACGGCCGCGACGGCGGCGTGGTGGACGGCCCCGGCGAGGTTGGCGAGGAAGGCGGGGACCGTGCCGGAGGTGTCGGCGACCTGCTCGGCCAGCAGCTCCAGCCGTACGACCTCGAAGGCGGCGGCGTCCCCCGCGAGCGCCAGCTCCTTGGGATCGGTGATGTCCCCGGGCACTCCCGTGTCGACCAGATAGGCGGCCACGCCGGAGCCGCGCAGCAGCCTGCGCCCGGACTCGGCCACGCCCAGCTCGCGCCGCCGGGCCAGGTACCGGGCGGGGGCGCAGTGCGGCTCCAGTCCGAGCAACGGCGGGCACCAGCGGCGCACCGCGAAGCCGGTCTGCGTGTCGAAGAAGGTGGTTCCGGCGGCGGGCGGGCCCGCCGAGCGGATCAGCTGGGCCTCGAAGGTCCCGAGGCCCAGCTCCGTGCGGAGCACTCCGTGGCAGTACTGGTCCACCAGGGGCGGCGTTTCGATCATCCGGGCATCCCGTTTGCGGACGTGAGGAAGGGGCTTCCACACGTCCTAACGGGTGAGCGGGGTGTGAGGTGTTGCTCGCGCTGTTGACCGAGAAGCCACCTGGGGGCGCCGCCGGACGGGTACGCCCTGCCCCGACCGGGGAAGGGGCCGGACGCCGGGCGTCAGGCCGCCGGGCTCTGCGCGCCGCCGAGCTGGATGCCGGCCATCCGCGACCACTCGTACGGGCCCGTCTTCACACGCGCGGCGAACTCGCCGTCGAACTCGTCGTGGAGGGTCAGGCCGGCCTTCTCGGCGGCCAGCCGGGCCACCGCGTCCGTCGGGGCCACCAGGTCGCCCCAGCCGCCGTCCGTTCCGACGAGGACGATCCGGGTGCCGGCCTGGCCGATGTACGCGAGCTGGCCCTCGGCGCCGCCGTGCCGCTTGGCGAACGCGCCGATCTGCTTGGCCAGCTTCGCGGCCGTCCGGTCCTGCTTCTTGTCTGCGGTGTCCGCGGTGGTGTCTGCCATGGACAGCATGCTACCGGCGAGTAATCAACGGAGGAAGGGATCCACGGCCACCGCGACGAACAGCAGCGACACATAGGTGATGGACCAGTGGAACAGGCGCATCTCCTTGAGCTTCGCGCCCGTCACGCCCGCCTTGGCGCGCGCGTGCAGCGCGTGCGCTTCCCACAGCCACCAGCCGCCGGCCGCGAGCGCGACCGCGGTGTAGAACCAGCCGGTGTACCCCAGCGGGGTCAGCAGCAGTGAGACGGCCACCATCACCCAGCTGTAGAGGACGATCTGGCGCGCCACGGCCTTGTTGCCCGCCACGACCGGAAGCATCGGCACGCCGACGCGCGCGTAGTCCTCCTTCACCTTCATGGACAGCGGCCAGTAGTGCGGAGGCGTCCAGAAGAAGATGACGAGGAAGAGGATGACGGCGGCCCAGGAGACCTCGTTCTTGACGGCGGACCAGCCGATGAGCACCGGCATGCAGCCCGCGATGCCGCCCCAGACGATGTTCTGCGCGGTGCGCCGCTTCAGCAGCATCGTGTAGACGACGACGTAGAAGAGGAGCGCGCCGAGCGCGAGGGCCGCCGACAGCCAGTTGATGAGCAGCCCGAAGAACAGGGTGGAGACCACGCCGAGGGTGATGCCGAAGGCCAGGCACTCGCGCGGGCTGACCATGCCGGTCACCAGCGGCCGCTGCGAGGTCCGGTCCATCAGCGCGTCGATGTCGCGGTCGATGTACATGTTCAGCGCGTTGGCGCCGCCCGCGGACAAGTAGCCGCCGAAGCAGGTCGCGAGAACCAGCCACAGCGACGGCACGCCCTGCTCGGCGAGGAACATCACCGGCACTGTGGTGATCAGCAGAAGTTCGATGATTCGCGGCTTGGTCAAAGCCACGAAAGCCATGACCCGGGCCCCGAACGGCCGGTGACGGGAGCTCGTCCCGAGCACCCCCGCTGGACGGGATTCGACGGCCGTCACGCACACCCCTGACAGAGAAAACCAGCAAGCTTCGGACATAAAGGTCCGCTGAAGGCTTGCACGTACCACGCCACTCTAGACGTTGCGCTTACGTCGCCCCGCGCGGGGGTCGCCTCGCGTTGGTCCGATCGGACCGACGACGTTGTGACGGACTGCGGGCACTCGAATAGCTGCACGCCGCCGCGGGGGTAGGCTCGGAATCGCGCCGGTGTCCCGTTCGTCACCGGGTAACAGACATGTGGAGAGGAGCCCTGACCCACGGTGAGCACCAAGCCGACGACCACAGAGCTCGACTGGACCGACCTCGACCAGCGGGCCGTCGACACCGCCCGCATCCTGGCCGCCGACGCGGTCCAGAAGGTCGGGAACGGCCACCCCGGTACGGCGATGAGCCTGGCCCCCGCCGCGTACACGCTTTTCCAGAAGGTGATGCGGCACGACCCGGCGGATCCCGAGTGGGTCGGCCGCGACCGTTTCGTGCTTTCCGCAGGGCACTCGTCGCTGACTCTGTACACCCAGCTCTACCTGGGCGGCTTCGGCCTGGAGCTGGCCGACCTCGAAGCGTTCCGCACCTGGGGTTCCAAGACCCCCGGCCACCCGGAGTACGGCCACACGGCCGGCGTCGAGACCACCACCGGCCCGCTGGGCCAGGGCGTCGCCAACGCGGTGGGCATGGCCATGGCCGCCCGCTACGAGCGCGGCCTGTTCGACCCGGAGGCCGCCCCCGGCACCTCCCCCTTCGACCACATGGTCTACGCGATCGCGGGCGACGGCTGCCTCCAGGAGGGCATCTCCCACGAGGCGTCCGCCCTGGCCGGCCACCAGAAGCTCGGCAACCTGGTGCTGCTGTGGGACGACAACCACATCTCCATCGAGGGTGACACCGAGACGGCCGTCTCGGAGGACACCCTCAAGCGGTACGAGGCGTACGGCTGGCACGTCCAGCGCGTCGCGCAGCAGCCGAACGGCGACCTCGACCCGAAGGCGCTGTTCGAGGCCCTGGCCGCGGCCAAGGCCGAGACCGGCCGCCCCTCCTTCATCGCGATGCGCTCGATCATCGCCTGGCCGGCCCCGCACGCCCAGGGCACCGAGGCCTCGCACGGCTCGGCCCTCGGCGACGACGAGGTGGCCGCCACCAAGCGCGTCCTCGGCTTCGACCCGGAGAAGAGCTTCGACGTCTCCGACGAGGTCCTCGCGCACACCCGCAAGGCGCTGGACCGCGGCCGCGAGGCCAAGGCCGCCTGGGAGAAGGACTTCTCCGCCTGGCGCACCGCCGACGCCGAGCGCGCCGCGGAGTTCGACCGCATCAACGCCAACGAGCTGCCCGCGGGCTGGGAGGACAAGCTCCCCGTTTTCGAGGCCGGCAAGGGCGTCGCCACCCGTGCGGCCTCCGGCAAGGTGCTCGAAGCGCTCGGCTCGGTCATCCCGGAGCTGTGGGGCGGCTCGGCCGACCTGGCCGGCTCCAACAACACCACGATCGACAAGCACTCGTCCTTCCTCCCGAAGGGCAACCCGCTGCCGGAGGCCGACCCGTACGGCCGCACCGTCCACTTCGGCATCCGCGAGCACGCCATGGCCGCAACCATGAACGGCATCGCGCTGCACGGCCACACCCGCATCTACGGCGGCACCTTCCTGGTGTTCTCCGACTACATGCGCAACGCCGTCCGCCTGTCCGCGCTGATGCACGTGCCGGTGACGTACGTGTGGACGCACGACTCCATCGGCCTGGGCGAGGACGGCCCGACCCACCAGCCGGTCGAGCACCTGGCCTCGCTGCGCGCCATCCCGGGCCTGAACGTGGTCCGCCCGGCCGACGCGAACGAGACCGTCGTCGCCTGGCGCGAGATCCTGCGCCGCCACACCAAGGTGTTCGGCAAGGGCGCCCCGCACGGTCTGGCGCTGACCCGCCAGGGCGTGCCGACGTACGAGCGCAACGAGGACGCCGCCAAGGGCGGGTACGTGCTGTTCGAGGCCGAGGGCGGAGCAGCGCAGGTCGTCCTCATCGGCACCGGCTCCGAGGTCCAGCTCGCCGTCGCCGCGCGCGAGGCGCTCCAGGCCGAGGGCATCGCCGCCCGCGTGGTCTCGATGCCGTCCGTCGAGTGGTTCGAGGAGCAGGACCAGGCGTACAAGGACAGCGTCCTGCCGCCGTCCGTGAAGGCGCGTGTCGCGGTCGAGGCCGGCGTCGGCCTGACCTGGCACCGCTACGTCGGCGACGCCGGCCGGATCGTCTCGCTGGAGCACTTCGGTGCCTCCGCCGACGCCAAGGTGCTGTTCCGCGAGTTCGGCTTCACCTCCGAGGCCGTGACCGCCGCCGCCAAGGCCTCTCTCAATTCAGTGGCTGAGATCACCGCCGCCGCGCGCTGACACCGGTACAAGAACCAGTAGGAGATGCAATTCCCATGACAGACGCACTCAAGCGCCTCTCCGACGAGGGCGTGGCGATCTGGCTGGACGACCTGTCCCGCAAGCGCATCACGTCGGGCAACCTGGCCGAGCTCATCGACCAGTCGCACGTGGTCGGTGTGACCACCAACCCGTCGATCTTCCAGAAGGCGATCAGCAGCGGCGACGGCTACGAGCAGCAGCTCGCCGACCTCGCCGCCCGCAAGGTCACCGTCGACGAGGCCATCCGCATGATCACGACGGCGGACGTCCGCGACGCCGCCGACATCCTGCGCCCGGTCTACGACCGCACCGACGGCCAGGACGGCCGGGTCTCCATCGAGGTCGACCCCCGTCTGGCCCACGACACCACGGCGACCGTCGCCGAGGCCAAGCAGCTCGCGTGGCTGGTGGACCGCCCGAACACGCTGATCAAGATCCCGGCGACCAAGGCCGGCCTGCCGGCGATCACCGAGGTCATCGGCCGGGGCATCAGCGTCAACGTCACGCTGATCTTCTCGCTGGAGCGCTACCGCGAGGTCATGGACGCGTACCTGGCGGGTCTGGAGAAGGCCAAGGCCGCGGGCCTGGACCTGTCCGAGATCCACTCGGTCGCCTCCTTCTTCGTGTCCCGCGTGGACAGCGAGATCGACAAGCGCCTGGACGCCGTCGGCTCGGACGAGGCGAAGGCCCTGAAGGGCAAGGCGGCCCTCGCGAACGCCCGTCTGGCCTACGAGGCCTACGAGGAAGTCTTCTCCTCCGACCGGTGGAACGCCCTGGAGCGTGTCGGCGCCAACAAGCAGCGTGCGCTGTGGGCCTCGACGGGCGTCAAGGACCCGGCGTACAAGGACACCCTGTACGTGGACGACCTGGTCGCCCCGAACACGGTGAACACCATGCCGGAGGCCACCCTGGAGGCCACCGCCGACCACGGGCAGATCACGGGTGACACCGTGCGCGGCACCTACGAGCAGGCGCGTGCCGAGCTCGACGCGGTCGCGAAGCTGGGCATCTCGTACGACGATGTGGTGCAGCTGCTCGAAGACGAGGGCGTCGAGA
Source organism: Streptomyces sp. NPDC097981 (assembly GCF_040302565.1). Lineage (NCBI taxonomy): Bacteria > Bacillati > Actinomycetota > Actinomycetes > Kitasatosporales > Streptomycetaceae > Streptomyces > Streptomyces sp. NPDC097981. Next base: position 169,158 of record NZ_JBEORW010000005.1, on the reverse strand, counting down.
AGTTCGAGGCGTCCTGGAACGACCTGCTGAAGTCCACCGAGGCGGAGCTTGAGCGCCTTGCCCCCACGGAGGCCTGAGCACTTTGTCTGTAAACGGAGCGAACCCGCTTCGTGACGCACAGGACCGGCGGCTCCCGCGTATCGCGGGGCCGTCCGGCCTGGTCATTTTCGGCGTTACGGGTGACCTGTCGCGCAAGAAGCTGATGCCCGCGATCTACGACCTGGCGAACCGCGGACTGCTGCCGCCGGGCTTCTCGCTGATCGGCTTCGCCCGCCGTGAATGGGAGCACGAGGACTTCGCCCAGGAGGTGTACGAAGCCGTCAAGCAGCACTCGCGCACCCCCTTCCGGGAGGAGGTCTGGCAGCAGCTGGTACAGGGCTGCCGGTTCGTGCAGGGCGACTTCGACGACGACGCGGCGTTCGAGACGCTGAAGTCGACGATCGACGAGCTCGACAAGGCACAGGGGACGGGCGGCAACTTCGCCTTCTACCTCTCCGTGCCGCCGAAGTTCTTCCCCAAGGTGGTCCAGCAGCTCAAGAACCACGGGCTGGCGCAGAAGGAGGGCTCCTGGCGGCGTGCCGTCATCGAGAAGCCCTTCGGGCACGACCTCAAGAGCGCCGAGGAGCTCAACAAGGTCGTCCACGAGGTCTTCCCGCGGGACGAGGTCTTCCGGATCGACCACTACCTCGGCAAGGAGACCGTCCAGAACATCCTGGCGCTCCGCTTCGCCAACACGATGTTCGAGCCGATCTGGAACCGGTCGTACGTCGACCACGTGCAGATCACCATGGCCGAGGACATCGGCATCGGCGGCCGGGCCGGGTACTACGACGGCATCGGCGCGGCCCGCGACGTCATCCAGAACCACCTGCTCCAGCTGCTCGCGCTGACCGCGATGGAGGAGCCCGGCTCCTTCCACCCCAAGGCGCTGGTGGCGGAGAAGCTCAAGGTCCTCACGGCCGTCGAGCTCCCCGAGGACCTGGGCAAGCACACCGTGCGCGGCCAGTACTCGGCGGCGTGGCAGGGCGGCGAGAAGGTCGTCGGGTACCTCGAAGAGGACGGCATCGACCCCAAGTCGAAGACCGACACCTACGCGGCCATCCGCCTGGAGATCAACAACCGCCGCTGGGCGGGCGTCCCGTTCTACCTGCGGACCGGCAAGCGCCTGGGCCGCCGGGTGACCGAGATCGCGGTGGTCTTCAAGCGGGCCCCGTACCTGCCGTTCGAGTCGGGCGCGACCGAGGAGCTGGGGCAGAACGCCCTGGTCATCCGGGTCCAGCCGGACGAGGGCGTGACGGTGCGCTTCGGCTCCAAGGTTCCGGGCACCTCCATGGAGGTCCGGGACGTCACGATGGACTTCGCGTACGGCGAGTCCTTCACGGAGTCGAGCCCCGAGGCGTACGAGCGGCTGATCCTCGATGTCCTGCTGGGTGACGCGAACCTCTTCCCGCGCCACCAGGAGGTCGAGCTGTCCTGGAACATCCTCGACCCGATCGAGGAGTACTGGGACAAGCACGGCAAGCCCGCGCAGTACCCGGCGGGAACCTGGGGGCCGGTCGAGGCGGACGAGATGCTCGCACGAGACGGACGGAGCTGGCGCCGGCCATGAAGATCGACCTCACGGAGACCACCTCCAGCAAGATCAACGCCGCACTCGTGCAGGCGCGCCGGGACGTCGGCACGCCGGCCATCGGCATGGTCCTCACGCTGGTGATCGTGACCGACGAGGAGAACGCGTACGACGCGCTCAAGTCGGCGAACGACGCGTCCCACGAACACCCTTCGCGGATCATCGTCGTCATCAAGCGGGTCAGCCGCTCGCCGCGCAGCCGCCGCGACGCCCGTCTCGACGCGGAAGTCCGCGTCGGGGCGGACTCCGGCACCGGCGAGACGGTGGTGCTCCGCCTTCACGGTGAACTGGTCAACCACGCCCAGTCGGTGGTTCTCCCGCTCCTGCTGCCGGACGCGCCCGTCGTGGTCTGGTGGCCGGACGGTGCTCCGTCGGACCTGGCGGGCGACCCGCTGGGTGCGCTCGGGCAGCGCCGGATCTCGGACACGTACGCCTGCGAGAACCCTCAGCAGGCGCTCGGGGAGCGGGCCGCGGCCTATGCTCCGGGTGACACGGACCTGTCCTGGACCCGGATCACGCCGTGGCGCTCGATGCTGGCCGCCGCGCTGGACCAGCAGGCCCTGAAGGTCACCTCGGCGGTCGTCGAGGGCGAGGACGAGAACCCGAGCTGCGAGCTGCTGGCCATGTGGCTGGCGGACCGCCTCCAGGTGCCCGTCAAGCGGACCCGTTCGCAGGGACCCGGCCTGACGTCGGTCCGGCTGGAGACCAAGGACGGCGACATCGTCCTGGACCGGGCCGACGGCTCGCTGGCCACGCTGTGCATGCCGGGCCAGCCCGACCGTGCGGTGGCGCTCAAGCGCCGCGACACGGCCGAGCTGCTGGCAGAGGAGCTGCGCCGGCTCGACCCGGACAACACCTTCGAGGCCTCGCTGAAGTTCGGTGTGGGGAAGCTGGCGGCTGAGGTCCCGGCGGCGGCTCCGGCTCCGGCGAAGGAGGCGGCTCCGGCCAAGGCCGAGGCCGAGGCCGCACCGGCGGCCGCGAAGCCGGCCCCCAAGCCGGCGAAGAAGGCCACGGCCAAGTAGCCGTACCCGCTGCGCGGGGCTCTCTCCCCGCCCCGCCCCTTCTCCCCCGGCTACCGCTGGGGGAGGTCCGGGCAGAGCCCGGCGAACGGGAGAAGGGCGGGGTGGGGAAGGGCCCCGCGCAGCGGCATCGGCACCCACTCGCACAACCGACAAGGCGGCAGCACATGGGTATGACGACTCCCCAGGTCGTCGTCCACCGGGACAAGGAGCTGATGGCCGAGGCCGCGGCGGCCCGGCTCATCACGAAGATCGTGGACGCGCAGGCGGCCCGGGGCAGCGCCTCGGTGGTCCTGACCGGCGGCCGCAACGGGAACGGGCTGCTCGCCGCACTGGCGGCGGCCCCGGCCCGGGACGCCGTCGACTGGGCCCGGCTGGACCTGTGGTGGGGCGACGAGCGGTACGTCCCGGCCGACGACCCCGAGCGCAACCACATCCAGGCCCACGAGGCCCTCCTGGGCTCCGTCCCGGTGGACCCGGCACGGGTGCACGTCATGCCGGCCTCGGACGGCCCGTACGGGGACGACGTGGATGCCGCGGCGGACGCATACGCGGAGGAGCTGCGCCGGGCCGCCGGTCCGGAGGACCACGGTCCGGTGCCGCGCTTCGACGTGCTGATGCTGGGCGTGGGCCCCGACACGCACGTGGCCTCGCTGTTCCCGGAGCACCCGGCGGCGCGGGAGACCGAGCGCATGGTGGTCGGCGTACACGGCGCGCCGAAGCCGCCGCCGACGCGGGTCTCGCTGACCCTCCCGGCGATCCGGGCGGCCCGGGAGGTCTGGCTGCTCGCGGCGGGCGAGGACAAGGCGGGCGCGGTGGCGATCGCACTCGGCGGCGCGGGCGGGGTCCAGGCCCCGGCGGCGGCCGCGTACGGGCGCTCGCGCACGCTGTGGCTGCTGGACCGCGCGGCGGCCGCAAAACTCCCGTCGTCGATGTACCCCCCGGCCTCGGCCTGACCCGTACGGCCGAAGGGCCCGCCCCCCTCACGGGGAGCGGGCCCTTCGGCCGTGGCGTTGCGTGCGGTGCCCGCGGATCAGGCGCGGCCGCGCAGCGAGCGGTAGGCGGCGACGAGGGACTTCGTCGAGGCGTCCAGGCCCGGCACGTCGGCGCCGTCCGTCAGCGCCGGCTCGACCCGCTTCGCCAGGACCTTGCCGAGCTCCACGCCCCACTGGTCGAAGGAGTCGATGTTCCACACCGCGCCCTGTACGAACACCTTGTGCTCGTACAGGGCGATCAGCTGGCCCAGCACCGCCGGAGTGAGGTCCTGCGCCAGGATCGTCGTGGTCGGGTGGTTCCCCCGGAAGGTCTTGTGCGGGACCAGGGGCTCCGGTACGCCCTCCGCGCGGACCTCGTCCGCCGTCTTGCCGAAGGCCAGCGCCTGCGTCTGCGCGAAGAAGTTCGCCATCAACAGGTCGTGCTGCGCCGCGAGCGTGGGCGGCAGTTCACCGATCGGCCGGGCGAAGCCGATGAAGTCCGCCGGGATCACCTTCGTGCCCTGGTGGATCAACTGGTAGTAGGCGTGCTGCCCGTTGGTGCCGGGCGTGCCCCACACCACCGGACCGGTCTGCCAGTCCACCGGCTTGCCGTCCCGGTCCACGGACTTGCCGTTGGACTCCATGTCCAGCTGCTGGAGGTACGCGGTGAAGCGGGAGAGATAGTGGCTGTACGGCAGGACCGCGTGCGACTGCGCGTCGAAGAACGCGCCGTACCAGATGCCCAACAGGCCCATCAGCAGCGGTGCGTTCTGCTCCGGCGGCGCCGTGCGGAAGTGCTCGTCCATCGTCCGGAAGCCGCCCAGCAGCTCCCGGAAGGCGTCCGGCCCGATCGCGATCATCAGGGAGAGCCCGATCGCGGAGTCGAAGGAGTAGCGTCCGCCGACCCAGTCCCAGAAGCCGAACATGTTGGCCGGATCGATGCCGAACGCGGTGACCTTCTCGGCGTTGGTCGACAGCGCCACGAAGTGCCGTGCCACGGCCGCGGTGTCACCGCCGAGACCCGCCAGCAGCCATTCACGCGCCGACTCGGCGTTGGTGATGGTCTCGATGGTGGTGAAGGTCTTGGAGGCGATGATGAACAGCGTCTCGGCCGGGTCCAGGTCCCGTACGGCTTCGTGCAGATCGGCGCCGTCCACGTTGGAGACGAACCGTACGGTCAGTGCGCGGTCGGTGAACGCGCGCAGCGCCTCGTACGCCATCGCCGGGCCCAGGTCGGAGCCGCCGATGCCGATGTTGACGACGTTGCGGATGCGCTTGCCCGTGAAGCCGGTCCACGCGCCCGACCGGACCTGGTCGGCGAAGCCGGCCATCTTGTCGAGGACGGCGTGCACCTCGGGGACGACGTTCTCTCCGTCCACCTCGACCACCGCGTCGGCGGGTGCGCGCAGGGCGGTGTGCAGGACCGCCCGGCCCTCGGTCGTGTTGATCTTCTCGCCGCTGAACATCGCCTCGCGCAGCTCGGCCACGCCCGTCGCCGCCGCCAGCTCCCGCAGCAGCTCCAGCGTCTCGTCGGTCACGAGGTGCTTCGAGTAGTCGATGTACAGGTCCCCGACCCGCAGCGTGTAACCCGTGCCCCGGTTCGGATCCGCCTCGAACAGCTCGCGCAGATGCGTCTGCCCCAGCTCTTCGCGGTGCTTGCCGAGTGCCAGCCACTCGGCAGTCCGGTTGAGCCTCGTACGGCTGTCTGCGTTCATCTCGGACATCAACCCGTTTCTTCCATCCTGTCGTGCCCCGCCGATCACCAACCTAAGGGATCGGAAGCGGCTCAGCGCACGCAAAGGGCCCGGCCCGCTGGAGAAGAACTCCTGCGGACCGGGCCCGATGTCACACCGTCACGCGCGCGCTTTCAGATCTCGCCGCGGAGCTTGGCGAGTGCCTCGGCGAGGATCGCCTCGCCGTCGGCGTCCGTGCGCCGCTCCCGTACGTACGCCAGGTGCGTCTTGTAGGGCTCGGTGCGCGGCGGCGCGGGCGGGTTGTCCCGGTCCTGGCCGGCCGGGAACCCGCAGCGCGGGCAGTCCCAGGTGTCCGGCACCTGCGCGTCGCTGGCGAAGCTCGGCTGCGTCTCGTGCCCGTTCGAGCACCAGAAGGAGATGCGCAGGCGGGGCGCGGATTCGCCGCGCTCGGCCTCACCCATCGGCCCCGCTCCGACCCGACTGCCACGGATCGCGTTGCCACTTGCCACGGTCGTAACTCCCTGCGTGATGGTGCCGCGAAGCGTGAGTGGATTTCCGCCGCGGGCGCCCCAGTCTACGTAAGGCCCAACGCACGTCCATCACATGGAGTTACTCACTCCATGCCGTGGACGCCGTCCTCATGATAGGCGGGGTGGAGCCGGCCGGACTGGCGGAATGGCCAGAACCGTCCGCTCCCTACTTCAACAGGACGCCGAGCGCCATGATGCAGGCGAACCACAGGAGACCCACCACCACGGTGATGCGGTCCAGGTTGCGCTCCGCGACCGAGGAGCCGCCGACCGACGACTGCATGCCGCCGCCGAACATGTCGGAAAGGCCGCCGCCCTTGCCCTTGTGCATCAGCACGAGCAGCATCAGCAGGGCGCTGAAGACGATCAGGGCGATCGAGAACCCCATAATCACGGCTGATTCCTACTTTCTGGCTGTACTGGCTGTCCGGCTCTGCTGGATGTGCGCGGGGGCCAGTGGCTGGTGGTTCAGCCTCCTGGCCCCCGCAAGGGTACGACGGATCCGCCCTACCGCATACTCACTGCGACGATCACGCAGCTCACTGGTCGCGGAACCGGACGATCTTCACGAACTCGTCCGCGTCCAGCGCCGCGCCGCCGATCAGGGCGCCGTCGACGTCGGGCTGGGCCATGATCGCCGCGATGTTGCCGGACTTCACCGAGCCGCCGTACTGGATGCGGACCTTGTCGGCCAGCTCCTGCGAGTACAGCTCGGCGAGGCGGCCGCGGATCGCCCCGCAGACCTCCTGGGCGTCCTCGGGGGTGGCGACCTCGCCGGTCCCGATGGCCCAGACGGGCTCGTACGCGATCACGATGGACTCGACCTGCTCGGCCGGGACGTCCTTGAGGCCGCCGTCGACCTGGGCGAGGGTGTGCGGGACCTGCTGTCCGGCCTTGCGGACGTCCAGGCCCTCGCCGACGCACAGGATCGGGGTGAGCCCGTGCCGGTAGGCGGCCTTGACCTTGGCGTTGCAGAGCTCGTCGCTCTCGCCGTGGTACTGGCGGCGCTCGCTGTGGCCGACGGCCACGTACGTGCACTTCAGCTTCGAGAGCATCGCGCCGGAGATCTCGCCGGTGTAGGCACCGGACTCCTGCGCCGAGATGTCCTGGGCGCCGTACTTGATCTTCAGCTTGTCGCCTTCGACCAGGGTCTGGACCGAACGCAGGTCGACGAAGGGCGGCAGGACCGCGACCTCGACGGCGTCGTAGTCCTTGTCGGCGAGTGCGAAGGCGAGCTTCTGGACGTGCGCGATGGCCTCAAGGTGGTTGAGGTTCATCTTCCAGTTGCCCGCCATCAGCGGGGTACGCGTGGTCATACGGGTTCAGACCTCCAGTGCGGCGAGGCCGGGGAGCGTCTTGCCCTCAAGGTATTCGAGGGAGGCGCCGCCACCGGTCGAGATGTGACCGAATGCGTTCTCGTCGAAGCCGAGCGTGCGCACGGCCGCGGCGGAGTCGCCGCCGCCGACCACGGTGTACGCGCTGCTGTCGACGAGGGCCTGCGCGATGGCGCGGGTGCCTCCGGCGTAGTCGGGGTGCTCGAAGACGCCCACGGGACCGTTCCAGAAGACGGTCTCCGCGTCGGCGATCTTCGACGCGTACAGCTCACGGGTCTTGGGACCGATGTCCAGACCCTCCTTGTCGGCGGGGATCTTGTCCGCGTCGACGGTCTCGAAGACGGCCGGGGCCTTGGTCTTCAGGTCGGGGAAGTCGGCGGAAACCAGCACGTCGACGGGGAGGACCAGCTCGACGCCGGTCTCCTCGGCGCGCCGCATGTACTCCGTGACCTTGGCCAGCTGGTCTTCCTGGAGCAGGGAGATGCCGACCTCGTAGCCCTTGGCCTTGAGGAAGGTGTACGCCATGCCGCCGCCGATGAGGATGCGGTCGGCCTTGCCGAGCAGCTCGTCGATGACGGCGAGCTTGTCGGAGACCTTGGCGCCGCCGAGGACGACCGCGTAGGGGCGCTTGACGTCGGCGGTGAGCTTCTTCAGTACGCCGACCTCGGTGGCGATGAGGTGACCGGCCGCGTGCGGCAGGCGCGCGGGCAGGTCGACGACCGAGGCGTGGGCGCGGTGGACGGCGCCGAAGCCGTCGCCGACGTAGAGGTCGGCCAGCTCGGCGAGCTGGTCCGCGAAGGCGCCGCGCTCGGCGTCGTCCTTCGAGGTCTCACCGGCGTTGAAGCGCAGGTTCTCGATGACGGCGACCTGGCCGTCGGTGAGCTTCGCGACGGTCTCCTTGGCGGAGTCGCCGACGGTGTCGGTCGCGAACGCCACCTCGGTGCCGAGGAGTTCGCCGAGCCGCTCGGCGGCCGGGGCGAGCGAGAACGCCGGGTCCGGGGCGCCCTTGGGGCGGCCCAGGTGCGAGGCGACGACCACGCGGGCGCCGGCCTCGGCCAGCTTCGCGATGGTCGGCTGCACGGCGCGGATGCGGCCGTCGTCGGTGATCGTGGCGCCCGCGAGCGGCACGTTCAGGTCCGCGCGGACGAAGACCCGCTTGCCGGCGACGCCTTCGGCGAGCAGTTCATCGATCGTCTTCATGTGTTTCCACTCCTTATCCCCATACACGGGTTCTGCCGGTGCGGGGCAGTGTTGCCGAGGCAGACAACAGGGCCCGTGCAGCGCTCCATCGCGCTGACCGGACCCTGTGCTCACCTCTTGGTGCCTTGCCCTGCTACCTGAGACTTAGAGCTGGCCGCCGACGAAGACGGTCAGGTCGACGAGGCGGTTGGAGTAGCCCCACTCGTTGTCGTACCAGCCGACGACCTTGACCTGCGTACCGTCCTGAACCATGGTCAGGGAGGAGTCGAAGGTGCAGGAAGCCGGCCAGTTCACGATGTCGGAGGAGACGATCGCGTCCTCGGTGTAGTCGAGGATGCCCTTGAGCTGGCCCTCGGCAGCCTTCTGGAAGGCAGCGTTGATCTCTTCCTTGGTGGTCTCGCGGGAGAGCTCCAGGACGAGGTCGGTGACCGAGCCGGTCGGGACCGGGACGCGCATGGCGATGCCGTCCAGCTTGCCCTTGAGCTGCGGGAGGACCAGCGCGGTGGCCTTGGCGGCACCCGTCGAGGTCGGGATGATGTTCTCGGCGGCGGCGCGGGCGCGGCGCAGGTCCGAGTGCGGGAAGTCCAGGATGCGCTGGTCGTTCGTGTACGCGTGGACCGTGGTCATCATGCCCTTGACGATGCCGAAGTTCTCGTCGAGAACCTTGGCCATCGGCGCCACGCAGTTGGTGGTGCAGGAGGCGTTGGAGATGACGTGGTGGTTGGCCGCGTCGTACTTGTCCTGGTTGACGCCCATCACGATGGTGATGTCCTCGTCCTTGGCCGGGGCCGAGATGAGGACCTTCTTCGCGCCCGCGGCGATGTGCTTCGCGGCGTCGGCCTTCTTCGTGAAGATGCCGGTCGACTCGATGACGATGTCGGCACCCAGCTCGCCCCAGGGGAGGTTCGCGGGGTCGCGCTCGGCGAACGTCTTGAAGGTGTTGCCGCCGACGGTGATGGTGTCGTCGGTGTGGGAGACCTCGGCCTTGAGGCGGCCCAGAATGGTGTCGTACTTGAGCAGGTGCACCAGGGTGGCGTTGTCAGTCAGGTCGTTGACACCGACGATCTCGATGTCCGCTCCCTGCTCAAGGAGCGCCCGGAAGTAGTTGCGGCCAATTCGGCCAAAACCATTGATGCCTACGCGGATCGTCACGAACCGATCTCCTCGTTGGTGCGCCGGTAAGTCCGCCGGCGAGCTGTATGGGATGTCCCCGACCGCTTACGACCCTACCTCTCCGTGAGCTTTTGAGTGACATCGGCCGGGACCTGACACTCCCCCTGCCACGTGGGGGGACCGCTGCCGGGGCCCCGTACCGTGCGATCGGCACAGGACCCCGGGGACTACGATCTCCGTCACTCAGAGTGAGCGACGGGGGCTCTTATGATCAGCGGTGTAGCGACCTGAGCGCCTTACCGACGAGTACGGCTCGGTCCGCCGCCGCCGGCAGGTGTTCGAGGCCGAAACCGAGGAGCACCGTGTTACGCGTAGTGACAGCGGCGTATGACTTGAACAGCTCCCCGGACCGGGACCAATCGCCCGGAACCACAGGGCTGCCGGCCGGTGCGCCCTGCGCGGTCCAGGTCCCCAGCGAGGTCTCGAATCCCTCCACCGCCTGGTCGGAACCGCCGACGGAGACGCGTGCCTCGTCCGCGAAGAGGCCGCGGCCGCCGGCGCCCCCGTCCGAGATGTACGAGAGGGAGACCTCAACGGTCTTGCCCGCGTACGCGCTCAGGTCGAAGGACACCTGCTTCCAGCCGTCCGACGAGCCGGTGAAGCTGTTCCACGAGCCGCTGGTGCCCTTGGCGGCGCAGCCCGCGCTGTCGAGGGTGAGGTAGTGCTTCAGGAAGGGGTGCCCGTTGACGAAGAACCCGGCCTCGCACTCCGCCGGGACGGCGGCGCTGCTCAGGCCGCCCGCCTCGGGCAGGGTGGTCCAGTCCTCCGCGCCGGCCGTGTGGGCCTCCAGGACCGCGTGGTCGTAGCCCTGCTCCGTGTTCCAGTTGAGGGCCATCTTGAGCTGCGGCTTGTCGGCGGCGGTGACCTTGGTCAGGTCGACCGTGCGGGTCAGCCGCTTCCACTCGTCGTCCTCGTGGGTGGCCGCGGCCATCCATCCGCCGGCGTAGGGGGCGTACGGGTTCACGACCCCGGCGTACTGGCCCGCCTGCGCGCTCTTGAACTGGGGGAACTGCGCCGCGGGCAGGGAGTCGGAGGTGACCGCGTAGGACCCGGGGGCGTTGAACGGGTTGCCCGCCGCGTCGCCCAGGCCGCCCTTGGCGCCGGCGAGCGCACCCGTACCGGTGAAGCCGGTGCCGCCGCCGGCACTCGTACGGCTGTAGGCGCCGAGGTAGTACTGGCTGAAGTCGTTCGTCACAGCGCGGCCCACCTGGACGTTGCCGCCCGCGAGTTCGCCCGCCTCGATCAGCTTGCCGCCCTCGTTGAGGAAGTCGCGCACGGCCAGCTGGGTGTCGCCGCCGGGGGTCTTGGCGCCGGTGTAGTGCACGGCCGTGCGGAAGTGGGAGAGCACGCCCAGGTGGTGCGGGGCGCCCTGCGCCGCCACGTCCCAGACCGCCGCGGACTTCCCGTTGGCGCGCAGGGCGTCGACGTACTCCTGTGCGTGCTGGGCCTTGGCGCCCTCCTCCGCGATCACCAGCACGTCGGCGCGCGGCCGCTCGGCCACCGTGTACGTGAAGTGCTCGCTGGAGACCTGCTTGCCGGAGCGGTCGCGGCCGGTGAACCAGACCTCGACCTTGTCGCCGGGCCTGGCGCCGTCCACCTTGGCCCGGTACGCGTCGAACCAGTTGTTGTCGTCGCCGCCGTAGACGTCCCCGCCCTTCCAGGCCTTCAGCCCGTCGTCGTGCGTGCGGCCGCCGTTGATGCGGAACTTGAGCTGCTTGTCCTTCAGCGCCTTGCGGGCCGTGACGGAGACCGTCTGGTCCTCGCCCTTGGCCGCGTAGGAGGTGGTGAACGGGTCGAGGGTGAAGTCCGCGGCGCTCAGGCCCACGGAGGACTTCGGCTGGTCCGGGTGGGCGGCGCTCTCGCCGACGGCGAGCGCGAACGGGATGTTCTTGGCGAACTCCGCCTGGATGAGCTTCTCGTCGTCCGGGAAGTTGAAGCCGGACCGGCAGTCCTCGGGCTTCCACCGGTCGTTCGGGTCGCTCGCCGAGGCCGTCTGACAGGTGGTCATCTCCGGCGTGAACATCATGACGCCGTTGACGTTGGCGGCGTGGCCGTCGGCCTCGCCGTTCGTCGTGTAGAGCTCGGAGGAGACCTGCGGGTAGTAGCCCGGGATCGCCGGGTTCTCCGGGGTGCCGGCGAGGGCCTTGTACGCAACGTCGTCCGGGGTCGGGGTGGCCACCTGCCAGCCCACGCCGTAGAGCAGCAGCTCGGCGGCGGAGTGGTAGTTGACGGCGTACCTGAAGCCGATGCGCTTCTCGAACGTGTCGAGGGCGACGGTCTCCGGCTCGGAGGACGGCTTGGGGCCGCGGTAGGTCTCGCTCGACTGGTTCGGCGAGGAACCCTCGTTGTCGTAGCCCCACTTGTAGGCGAAGTTCCGGTTGAGGTCGACCCCGTCGCCGGGGGTGATCTTGCCGTCGCCGTTGTTGTCGTGCAAGTTCTTGCGCCACAGCCGGTCGCCGTCGGGGGCGTGCGTGTAGTCGTACCCGTCCGGGTTGGCGGACAGCAGGAACCACAGCTCGGTGGAGTCCACCAGCTTGGTGATGCGCTGGTCCTTGCCGTAGTTGTCGAGGGTGTGGTGCATCAGCCGCCGGGTCATCTCCGGGGTGATCCACTCACGGGCGTGCTGGTTGGACATGTAGAGCACGGACGGCTTGGCGCCGTCCTTGGTCGTGCGGGCGTTCTTCGTGACCTTCAGGGCGAGGATGTCCTTGCCCTGGACGGTCTTGCCGATGGAGACCACCTTGGCGAGGCCCGGGTTGGCCTGGGCGGTCTTGAGGATCTCTTCCCGGAGTCCGCCCTTGCCGCTGTACGGGCGGAAGACCCCGTCGCCGGCCACCCGGGAACGGGCGGCGCCCGCGGGGACCTCGTGTTCGGCGAGCTTGACGCCCTGGCCCGCGAGCTCCCTGGCCTGGCCGCCGGTGAGGAACAGCTCGACCTTGGCGGTCCCGGTCTCCGGGGCGCGTTCGGTGAGCTCGTGGGCGTCCTGGCCCGCGGCGAGGAGGAGCGGGATCTGCTCCTTGGTGACGTCCGCGTCGTAGACCCGGACCTCGTCGGCGCCGGGTGCGGCGTCCGCTGCGGGCCGGGCATGGGCCGCCGGGAGGGCGGCCAGTGTGGTTCCTAAGACGAGTGCGCTTGCGGCGAGGATCGATCTCGCGCGGTGCCTCATGTGCCCCCCTGGGCGTCGTCTGCCACGAAAGCGTTCGGACGACAGGCTCACGATCGGGCGATGCTCATGTCAATGGGGCGTGTCTCAAAGGGGCCCGCACGTGTGACGACGGCGTCGTGTGACGTGCGGGCCCCTTTGAGACGTACGGGAGACGTACGGGCGGGCGTACGGGTGCGGGGCGCCGCCTATCCGGCCATGTTGTCGGCGAGGTCCTCGCTGAGGTTCGACTCGGTGCCCGGGATGCCGAGGTCCTGGGCCCGTTTGTCGGCCATCGCCAGCAGACGGCGGATCCGGCCCGCGACCGCGTCCTTCGTCAGCGGCGGGTCGGCGAGCGCGCCCAGCTCCTCCAGGGAGGCCTGCTTGTGCTCCATGCGCAGCCGGCCGGCCGCCGCGAGGTGCTCCGGCACCTCTTCCCCGAGGATCTCCAGGGCGCGCTGGACCCGGGCCCCGGCGGCCACTGCGGCCCGCGCCGAGCGGCGCAGGTTGGCGTCGTCGAAGTTGGCGAGGCGGTTGGCGGTGGCGCGCACCTCGCGCCGCATCCGCCGCTCCTCCCAGGCCAGGACCGACTCGTGGGCGCCGAGCCGGGTCAGCAGGGCGCCGATGGCGTCGCCGTCGCGGACCACGACGCGGTCCACCCCGCGCACCTCGCGCGCCTTGGCGGCGATGGAGAGCCGGCGGGCGGCGCCCACCAGGGCCAGGGCGGCCTCCGGACCGGGGCAGGTCACCTCCAGGGAGGAGGACCGGCCCGGCTCGGTGAGCGAGCCGTGGGCCAGGAAGGCGCCGCGCCAGGCCGCCTCCGCGTCACAGGTGGCCCCGGAGACCACCTGCGGCGGAAGACCCCGGATGGGGCGGCCGCGGCCGTCCACGAGGCCCGTCTGGCGCGCCAGCTGGTCGCCGCCGGCCACGACCCGGACGACGTACCGGCTGCCGCGGCGCAGACCACCGGGAGCCATGACCACCAGGTCCGAGGAATGGCCGAAGATCTCCAGGATGTCCTTGCGCAGGCGCCGCGCAGCGATCCCGGTGTCCAGCTCCGCCTCGATGACGATCCGCCCGCTCACCAGGTGCAGCCCGCCCGCGAACCGAAGAATCGCCGAGACCTCCGCCTTCCTGCAGCAGGTCCGGGTGACGGGGAGCCGGGAGATCTCATCCTTCACCGCTGGCGTCATCGCCATGGGCCGATCCTTCCATGCATCCGAAAAATACGGTCGTACGCGGCGGCGAGCAGCTCCGGATCATGCTTCGGAGAGCCGTCTTCCCTGGCCACCGGCGCCAGCTCGACCGCGGCACCGAACCGCTTTGCGGCATCGGCGAGGGACTCGCGGTCGGGCACGGCGGCCTCGTCGGCCAGCACCACGTCCAGGGCGAGTTTAGGGGCGTGTCGGGCCAAAACCTCCAAATGACGCTGCGGAGAGAAGCCCTCTGTTTCACCGGGCTGCGGCGCGAGGTTCAGCGAGAGGACCCGTCGGGCCTTGGTCTCGATCAGCGCGTCGAGCAGTTCCGGCACCAGCAGGTGCGGGATCACGGAGGAGAACCAGGACCCCGGACCGAGCACGACCCAGTCGGCGTCCAGGACCGCCGCGACGGCCTCCGGCACGGCCGGCGGATCGCCGGGCACGACCTGGACGGAGAGCACCTCGCCGGGGGTGGTGGCCACCGTGGCCTGTCCCCGGACGGTGTCGACCTCGCCCGGCCGGGTCGGGTCGTGGCCGCGCACCAGCGCCTGGAGCTCCAGCGGCACCGCCGACATCGGCAGGACCCGGCCCTGCGCGCCCAGCAGCTTCCCGACCAGGTCGAGGGCCTGGACGGGGTCGCCGAGCTGCTCCCACAAGGCCACGATCAGCAGATTGCCGACCGCGTGCTCGTGCAGGGCGCCGGCCGACTGGAAGCGGTGCTGGATCACGCGGGCCCAGGTCTGGCCCCAGTCGTCGTCACCGCACAGCGCGGCCAGCGCCTTGCGCAGGTCGCCGGGCGGCAGCACGCCGAGCTCCTCGCGGAGCCGGCCGCTGGAGCCGCCGTCGTCGGCGACGGTGACCACGGCCGTGAGCTCGCCGGTGATCCGGCGCAGGGCTGCCAGGGAGGCCGACAGGCCCATGCCGCCGCCGAGGGCGACGACCTTGGGTGCGACCACCTTGGGGGCTGCGCCGCGGCGCAGCCCGGTGCGGCCCGCGCCGTCCTCGCCCCGCCCCGAGGTGAGGCGGCGCAGGCGGCGCAGCCGCAGGGTCCGTCCGGTCACTCGCGCCCCATGTCCCGGTGTACCACGACGGTCTCGACTCCCTCGGAGGCGAGGCGGGCGGCGAGCTTCTCGGACATGGCCACGCTGCGGTGCTTGCCGCCGGTGCAGCCGACCGCGATGGTCACGTACCGCTTGCCCTCGCGGCGGTAGCCGGTGGCGATGAGCTGGAGCAGCTCGGTGTAGCGGTCGAGGAACTCCTTGGCGCCGGGCTGGCTGAAGACGTAGCCCGACACCTCCGGGTTGAGGCCGGTGAAGGGGCGCAGCTCGGGGACCCAGTGCGGGTTCGGGATGAAGCGGCAGTCGACGACGAGGTCGGCGTCGACGGGGAGGCCGTACTTGTAGCCGAAGGACATGACGGTCGCCCGCAGCTCGGGCTCCTCGTCGCCCGCGAACTGGGCGTCCATCTTCGCGCGCAGCTCGTGCACGTTGAGGCTGGAGGTGTCGATGACCAGGTCGGCGTCGCCGCGCAGCTCGCGCAGCAGGTCGCGCTCGGCGGCGATGCCGTCGGTGATGCGGCCGTCGCCCTGGAGCGGGTGCGGGCGGCGCACCGACTCGAAGCGGCGGACCAGCGCGTCGTCGGAGGATTCCAGGAAGGCGATGCGCCGGGTGACGCCCTTGCTGTCGAGGTCGGCGAGGGACTCGCGCAGGGCGTCGAAGAACTGGCGGCCGCGGACGTCGACGACGACGGCGATGCGCGCGACGTTGCCCTGCGAGCGGGCGCCGAGCTCCACCATGGTGGGGATCAGGGCCGGCGGGAGGTTGTCGACGACGAACCAGCCGAGGTCCTCCAGACACTTGGCCGCCGTACTGCGGCCCGCCCCGGACATCCCGGAGATGATCACCAGCTCGGGGATGGCCGCCTCGGCGGTATCTCCGGGCTCCACTGTCGTGCCCGTACTCACCTGTGCTCCGTCTCGGTCGTGCTCGGTCTTCGGCTCGGTCGTCTGCTCGGCCTCGCGCTCGGAATCATGCTCGGACGCGTGCTCGGTCATTGCTCGGTCCCCCGTTCGGACGATGTCCCCGCCGGCGCGGGGTGCTCATCCTCAATGATCTCTCCTGTCGCCGTATTGACGGCAGGACCAGCGGGAACCGACCGGGCAAGGGCCGCGGCCACGGTCTCGGCCGTCTTGCGGCCTATCCCCGGGACCTCACAGATCTGGTCGATTGTCGCCTGTCTCAGCTTCTTCACCGAACCGAAGTGCTTGACCAGGGCATGCCTGCGGCTTTCCCCGAGGCCGGGCACCTCGTCCAGCGGGCCGGCCTTGAGCCGCTTCCCGCGCTTGTTGCGCTGGTACTGGATTGCGAACCGGTGGGCTTCGTCACGGACCCGCTGGAGCAGGTACAGCCCCTCGCTGGTGCGGGGCAGCACGACCGGGTCGTCCTCGCCGGGCAGCCAGACCTCCTCCAGCCGCTTGGCCAGACCGCACACGGCCACATCGTCGACGCCGAGCTCCTCCAGGGCCCGCTTGGCGGCGGCCACCTGCGGCTGCCCGCCGTCGACGACGACGAGCTGCGGCGGGTACGCGAAGCGCTTCGGCCGCCCGTCGTCCTCGGCGAGGGGGTCCTCGCCCTCCTCCGGGGACCACTCCCCCGTCTTCAGCTTCTCCTGGAGGTAGCGCCGGAAGCGCCGGGAGACCACCTCGTGCATGGAGCGGACGTCGTCCTGCCCCGCGAAGGACTTGATCTGGAAGCGCCGGTACTCGCTCTTGCGCGCCAGTCCGTCCTCGAAGACGACCATCGAGGCCACCACGTCGTCGCCCTGGAGGTGCGAGATGTCGAAGCACTCGATGCGCAGCGGCGCGCTGTCCAGGTCGAGGGCCTCGGCGATCTCCTCCAGGGCCCGGGAGCGGGTGGTGAGGTCGCTGGCGCGCTTGGTCTTGTGCAGGGCCAGGGACTGCTGCGCGTTGCGGTGGACGGTCTCCATCAGGGCCTTCTTGTCCCCGCGCTGCGGGATGCGCAGGCTGACCTGGGCGCCGCGCCGCTCGGTGAGCCACTGGCCCAGGACCGGCGTGTCCTCGGGCAGGGCCGGGACCAGCACCTCCTTGGGGACGGCCTCGCCCTTCTCCTCCCCGTACAGCTGCTGGAGGGCGTGCTCGACCAGTCCGGCGGTGTCCACGGCCTCGACCTTGTCGGTCACCCAGCCGCGCTGGCCGCGAACCCGGCCGCCGCGTACGTGGAAGATCTGCACGGCGGCTTCGAGCTCGTCCTCGGCGACCGCGATCAGGTCGGCGTCGGTGGCGTCGGCGAGCACGACGGCGTTCTTCTCCATGGCCCGGCGCAGCGCCCCCAGGTCGTCGCGCAGCCGGGCGGCCTTCTCGTACTCCATCTCCTCGGCGGCCTCGTGCATCTGCTGTTCGAGGCGGGAGAGGTGGGTGCCGGTGCGGCCGGCCATGAAGTCGCAGAAGTCCTCGGCCAGTTCCCGGTGCTCCTCGGGGGTGACCCGGCCGACGCACGGCGCCGAGCACTTGCCGATGTAGCCGAGCAGGCAGGGGCGGCCGATCTGCGCCGAGCGCTTGAACACCCCGGCGGAGCAGGTGCGGACGGGGAAGACCCGCAGCATCAGGTCGACGGTTTCGCGGATGGCCCAGGCGTGCCCGTAGGGGCCGAAGTAGCGGACGCCCTTCTTCTTGGGGCCGCGCATGACCTGCACCCGCGGGTACTCCTCGTTCATGGTCACGGCGAGGGAGGGGTAGCTCTTGTCGTCCCGGTACTTGACGTTGAACCGGGGGTCGTACTCCTTGATCCAGGAGTATTCGAGCTGGAGCGCCTCGACCTCGGTGGAGACGACGGTCCACTCGACGGAGGCGGCCGTGGTCACCATGGTGGCGGTACGGGGGTGCAGGCCGGCCAGGTCCTGGAAGTAGTTGGCCAGGCGCTGGCGCAGGCTCTTGGCCTTCCCGACGTAGATCACCCGGCGGTGCTCGTCGCGGAATCTGTAGACCCCCGGGGAGTCGGGGATCTGCCCCGGCGCGGGGCGGTAGCTGGAAGGGTCGGCCATGCCAACCACCCTACTGGCGCCCACCGACAACCCGGAGCCTTGAGACGCAGAGGTCCGGGCGGAGCCCGGGGTATCCCGGCCCGCCCGGCGTTCGAGGGCCGGGCTGCGGGATGAGCCCGGTGGGCCCCGGCCGGAGTCCGGGGGAGGGAGAAGGGCGGGGTGGGGAGTCGGCACCCGCAGGGCCCGGGCGGCCGCCGGGCCACCCGGGTCGTGCGGGCCGCGCCCGGCAGGTCAGGCCGTCACATGCCTCCGCCGGGCCCGGCGCACCGCAAGCGCGCCGAGAGCGGCCAGAGCCAGCGCGCCCGCTGCGGCGGCCGGAGCCACGGCGGGCTCCGCGGCCTGTGGCCCGGCGTACCCGCCGGCCTTGCCGCCCTTCGCGTACGCCGAGCCCGGCAGCTTGTCCCCGTACGCCTTCGTGACCCGGGTCCGGTATGCGGCCAGCGTGGTGCCGCCCTCCCCGACCGCCCGGACCGCGTCCTCGTCCAGCGGCAGCACGCGGCTGCCCGCGGCCACGTACCAGGCGTCGGTCTGCGGTTCCCGGAACACCGTGCCGCCGGGCAGTTTCGCGGCGCCGAGCTGCGCGTAGCGGAACTCGTCGTCGCCGGTGGCGATGTTCACGACCTGCCACCCCGCTTCGGTGCGGGCGGTCCACAGCACGGCCTGCTGCCCGTCGGAGGAGACCGCCTTGCCGGCGAGGAACTCCAGCCGGGCCACGGGTGCCCCGGCCCTGCCCGCCACGAAGTCCGGGGAGAGGTAGCTCACGGGTATCACCTCGCCCTCGATCCGCGGCCGGGCGGCATCCGGTGCGACCTTGCCCTCGCGGGCGAAGAAGCGGGAGAGCGTGGCCAGGGTGTCGGGGGCAGTGGCCGCCTGCGCGGCGGCGGCCCTGGTCCCGGCGGTGACGGACGGAGGCTGCGGCACCGGGGCCGCCGAGGCCTGCGGGGCCAGGGCGAGGACGGCGGTCGCGGCGAGGACCGCGGCGGCGGCGCGCTTGGTCATGGCGGTCACGCCCCGATCCGGTAGAGCGAGTGGGTCCAGGAGAAGGTGCTGTTGTCCACGTACCAGGCGTGCGAGGCCCAGTTGTAGCGGTCGCCGGACGGCCACGGATCGCCCCAGTAGACCCAGCTGTTGGCGGTGTCGTAGCCGTAGAGGACGTGCATGTGGCCACCCCCGCCGGACCACTGGATCCGGGTCTCGACCGGCCGGTTCGCATCGATCTCGCTCTGCACGGTGGGGTAGCGGAGCCAGCCGTTCACGTACGAGCCGGAGCTGATGCCGGCCCAGCTCAGGGCGGTCTGGACATCACCGAGGGTGGCCTGGTTGTTGGGGCAGTCGTAGCCCTGCGGGCGGTTGAAGGCGGCATTGCAGAACTGGTTCTGGGTGTAGGTGCGGCCGAACCAGGTGGCGATGGTGTTGCCGCTCGCTGCCCAGCACCAGTTGGTCTTCTGCTGCGCCTGCATGGTGATGTTCAGGCGCTTGTAGGCCAGGGCGGAGCCGGTGGCGGTGCCGGCATCGGTGGGGGTTTCGGTGCCGGAGCCGGCGGCGGTGGCGGTGGCGGTGGCGGTGGGCAGGGCCAAGAGCACGGCGGTGACGACGGCGGCGAGGGAAAGCCGCCGGTTTCGGTTGCGCATCGCGTTCCTCCCGTGTGGGGATCCCCCCGGCGGGGCCGGGGAGGCTGGGGATGGAGGAGCGCGTCCGGACGCTGCTGAGGAGCATCGGGGTGTTGTCGCGATCAGGTCAACAGGCTTCAATACGCCGTGACATTGCAGTGTGAACGGCGGGACCGCAGTGTGAATGACTGCCGTCCTTTCACCTGGCCCCCGGGTGCCACCGGCGAGCTCTCCCGCCCCACCTCACGTGAATGTTCACAGGAGGAGCAGTCATGCGGTCGACCGGGGAGAGCGCGTCGGGCACGCAGGAGCTGGGGCACCTGCTGCGCGCCGGGCCCTTCCATCTCGCGCTGCGCGCCGCGCTCACCGCCCGCGGGCTGCCCCTGCACCGCGTACAGCACCGGCTCGCGGCCCGCGGCATCAAGCTCGGCGTCACCAGCCTCAGCTACTGGCAGCAGGGCGCCCGCCGGCCGCGCCGCCCCGAGTCCCTGAAGGCCGTACGGGCCCTGGAGCAGATCCTGGAACTGCCCGAGGGGACCCTGCTGCGGCTGCTGGCCGTGCCCGAGGGCGCCGCCGGGCCCGGAGCGGTCCGCCCGTCGGCCCGCTCGTACCGGGCCCTGGTCAGCGTGGGTGCGGCAGTGGAGGGGCTGCTGGCCGGCATGGAACTGCCCGCCGACGGCGGCCTGCACACCGTCGGCCACCACGAGAGGGTGCGGATCGGGGCGGGCGGCGAGCTGCTGGACCGCGAGTCGCAGCACGTCGTACGGGCCCACCGCGACGGAGTCGACCGGTACCTCGCCGTCCACCACGGCGATCCCGGCTGCGACCCGGCCCGGGTCCGCGTACGGGCCGACGAGAACTGCCGGACCGGACGCGTCCGCTGGCACCGGGAGGCCGAGGTGCTGGTCGCCGAGCTGCTCTTCGACGCCCGGCTGCGCGCGGGGGACACGTACGTCTTCGGCTACGGCTTCGAGGACGGGACCGGCGGCCGCTGCTCCGAGTACGTGCGCGGGTTCAGCTACAGCGGCGGTCAGTACGTGCTCCAGGTCCGCTTCGACGAGGCGGCGCTGCCGGTGCGCTGCCGCCGGTTCAGCCGGTCCGGCCCCGGGGCACCGCGCAGCGGGCTGGCGGACCTGACGCCGAGCGGCCGCCACCGTGCCGTGCACCTGGTGGAGCCGGGGGTGCGGCGCGGGCTCCTGGGCATCGCCTGGGACTGGGCGTAGCCCCCTTCGCGGCGGCTCAGCCCGCGATGAGCTTGCCGCCCTCGGCCTTGACCGGGACGGCGGGCAGCGGGTCGGCGGCCGGGCCGCGCAGCACCTTGCCGGTCGTCACGTCGAAGCGGCTGCCGTGGCACGGGCAGTTGCCCTCGCCCTCGACGATCTTGTCCAGGACGCAGCCGGCGTGCGTGCACTGGGCGCTGAACGCCTTGTACTGGCCCTCCGCCGGGCAGCTGACGACCAGCTTCCGCTCCCGGAACAGCTTCGACCCGCCGACCGGGACCTCGGACACGGCGCCGAGCTCCACCGGGGCGGCCGGGACCGCCGGAGAGCCGGAGCCGCCGTTGCCCTCGGTGGAGCAGGCCGCGAGCACAGCCCCGCCGCCGGCGGCCCCCACGATCGCGGCGGCGCCCTTGAGCACGGTACGGCGGGCGGCGGGCTGCGACGCGGACATGCGGTTCTCCTGGTACGAGAGGTTCTGCTGGGCCCCCCGACGATACCGCCGCCCGGTTCCGCCGCCCGGTGGGATACCTTCCCCCGCGTGATCGTCGTCGGTGGAGAAGCCCTGATCGACCTCGTGCCCGTCGCGCAGCCGCCGGGCGCGCTGCTGCCGCGGCCGGGCGGGGGACCGTACAACACCGCGCTGGCGCTGGGCCGCCTCGGCGCGGAGGTCGCCTTCTGCTCCCGGGTCTCGGCGGACGGCTTCGGCGAGAGCCTGCTCGCCGGGCTGCGCGCGGCCGGGGTGGACCTGTCGCTGGTGCAGCGCGGGCCGGAGCCCACCACCCTCGCCGTGCCCTCACTGGCCCCGGACGGCTCGGCCGCGTACGAGTTCTACGTGGAGGGCACGGCCGACCGGCAGTTCTCCCTGCCCGGGGCACTGCCCGCGGGCACCCGGGCGCTGGCGCTCGGCACCTGCTCCCTCGCCCTGGAGCCGGGCGCGAGCGCGTACGAGGCCCTGCTGCGCCGGGAGTCCGGGCGCGGGCTGCTGACGCTGCTGGATCCCAACATCCGCCCGGCGCTGATCGCGGATCCGGCGGCCTACCGTGCCCGGTTCCTGGGCTGGCTGCCGTACGTGTCCGTCCTCAAGCTGTCGGAGGAGGACGCCCGGTGGCTGGGCGGGCGGGTCTCGGACTGGCTGGCGGCGGGGCCCTCGGCGGTGGTGCTCACGCGGGGTGCGCGGGGGCTGACGGTCCGGACGCGGGAGGGTGCGCAGCACACGGTGGCGGCCCGCCGGGTCGCCGTGGCGGACACGATCGGTGCGGGCGACACCGTCAACGCGGCCCTGCTGCACCGCCTGTCGGGTCCGGCCGGCGGCCCGGTGGACTGGCCCGGCGTCCTGGCCTACGCGGCCCACGCGGCGGCGCTGACCTGCACCCGGGCGGGCGCGGAGCCGCCGTACGCGGTGGAGCTCAGCGGATAGCGGCCCACAGGGTCCTGGCCACGGCGGGGGCGAACTCCTCGACGGGCTGGACCACTTCCGGGCCGGAGAAGTGCAGGAAGAAGGCCCGCTGGAAGCAGGCGCCGAGCAGCAGCGCGGCGGCCGCCGCCGGATCGGCGTCGGGGCGCAGCCGCCCCCGTTCGAGCTCGCGGCGCAGGTGGCCGGTGAGCGCGTCGCGTACGACGTGGGGGCCGGTGCCGATCTCGTGCACGCCCTCGCGGTGCCGGGTCAGCAGGGCCGGCTCGGCGAAGAGCGAGGCGGCCATGGGCATGGCGTCGGCGTAGAACAGCGAGGCGTGGCGGGCGACCGCGGTGAGCCCTTCTTCCACGGAGCGCCCGTCCCGGTCCCCGGCGAGCTCGGCCATGAGCGGCCCGGCGTTGGGGGTGCGCTCCATGAGGACCCGGACGAAGAGCTCCTCCTTGTTCGCATAGTGCTTGTAGAGCGCGGCCTCGGAGCAGCCGGCCTCGCGGGCGATGGCCTTGGTCGTGGTGTTGGCGAGCCCGATGGTGCGCATGAGCATCTCGGCGGCGTCGAGCAGCCGCTCGGGAGTGGGTCGGCTTGACTTCGGGGTGAGCATTCACTCACCCTAGCGGAAGAAGGGGTGAGTGAATGCTCACCCACCTCCATCCACCCTCTGCAGGGGAGCCGGCGATGAAACTCACGGTGTTCGGAGCCACGGGCGGGGTCGGCCGCGAGGTCGTCCGACAGGCCCTCGACGCGGGCCACGAGGTGACGGCGGTGGTCCGTGACCCCGCCCGGCTGGACGTGCCGGCACACGAGCGCCTGGACGTGGCCGTGGTGCGCGATCTGACGGACGTGGAAGCGCTGGTCCCCGTCCTCGCAGGCCGGGCGGCGGTGATCTCCGCCCTGGGCGCGGCGAGCAACAAGCAGGCCCGGCTCGCGCCGGTCACCGGACCAGCGGTGCGGGCCATCGTGTCGGCGATGGGCCGGGCGGGCGTGAGCCGCCTCGCGGCGGTGAGCGCGGCCCCGGTCGGGCCGGACGTCGAGAGCGACGGGGTGGTGACCCGGAAGGTGTTCCTGCCCCTGCTGCGGCGGGCCCTGCGCGACCTGTACGCGGACCTGGCGGTCATGGAGGCCACGATCCGGGCGAGCGGCACCCAGTGGACGGTGATCCGCCCGCCGCGGCTGCTGGACAAGCCCCGGACCGGGAGCTACCGCCGGGTGATCGGCGCCAATGTCCCGAGCGCCCGGACCATCTCCCGCGCGGACGTCGCGGACGCCCTGCTGGCCTCCCTGACGGACCCGGCCACGACCGGCCACACGGTCGGCGTGGCCACCTGACACCGCCGAGGCAGGACCTGGGCGGCGGGTACCCGGCGGAGCCGTTTCCGGCGCACGACTGCGGCCCGCCCTTCGGCCCCGGCGGCGATGCTTGACAGGTCCGGGCTGAGCCGCGGAACGGCTGGAGGCGGGCAGGGCCGAAGGCCCGGCCGGCCGGCGGCCCTCACGGGGGTGGGGCGGCCACCGGTGCGGGGACCGGGCCGCGGCGTCAGCCGTGGTCTTCCGGGCCGGGTGCGCGGACCGGGCCTCGCGGACCCCGCTCTCCCGGCCCCGGCGGCCCGCGTGCACATGCCGAACCCGCCCGGCGCCCAGCCCTCCCCGCAACCCACGACCGGGCCGCGGCGCGGGGCGCCCGTGCACGGTCACCGCTCCCGGGGGCGGGGACACCTCGGAGTGCCCCGGGCGAGCGGTCACCCCGGCGGGCCACCGCCGGGGGGGTGACCCAGGCGGTCCGGCTCGCCGTCGCACGAGCCGGACCGCCCGGGCTAGGGAGCCCGGGGCCCGGGCGGCCCCGGCCGGGTGTCAGGTCAGGCCTTGCGGGCCCGGGCCGTCGTCTTCTTCGCCGGGGCGGCCTTCTTCGCCGCCGCCTTCTTCGCCGGGGCGGCCTTCCTGGCCGGGGCGGCGGCGACCGGCGCCGCGTCCGAGACCCGCTCCGCCCCGAGGATGTCCCGCAGGAACTTGCCCGTGTGGCTCGCGCCCACCGAGGCGACCTGCTCCGGCGTGCCTTCGGCAACCACCAGACCGCCCCCGTAACCGCCCTCCGGGCCCATGTCGATGACCCAGTCCGCGGTCTTGATGACGTCCAGGTTGTGCTCGATGACGATCACCGAGTTCCCCTTGTCCACCAGCCCCGACAGCACCTTGATCAGCTTCGAGATGTCCTCGAAGTGCAGGCCCGTCGTCGGCTCGTCAAGCACGTACACCGTCCGCCCCGTCGAACGCTTCTGCAGCTCCGAGGCCAGCTTCACGCGCTGCGCCTCGCCGCCCGACAGCGTCGGCGCCGACTGGCCGAGCCGGACGTATCCGAGCCCCACCTCGTTCAGCGTCCGCAGGTGCCGCGAGATCGTGGGCACCGCCCCGAAGAAGTCCAGCGCCTCCTCGATCGGCATGTTCAGGACCTCGGCGATGGACTTGCCCTTGTAGTGGACCTCCAGCGTCTCCCGGTTGTACCGGTCGCCGTGGCAGACCTCGCACGGAACGTACACGTCCGGCAGGAAGTTCATCTCGATCTTGATCGTGCCGTCGCCGGAGCAGTTCTCGCACCGGCCGCCCTTCACGTTGAAGGAGAAGCGGCCCGGCAAATAACCGCGCACCTTCGCCTCCATCGTCTCCGCGAAGAGCTTGCGCACGTGGTCGAAGACACCCGTGTACGTCGCCGGGTTCGACCGGGGGGTCCGGCCGATCGGCGACTGGTCGACGTGCACGACCTTGTCGACGAGGTCGTCCCCGTCCACCCGCGTGTGCCGTCCCGGCACCGAGCGGGCGCCGTTGAGCTCGCGCGCGAGGTGCGTATACAGGATGTCGTTGACCAGGGTCGACTTACCCGACCCGGACACGCCGGTCACCGCGGTGAGCACGCCCAGCGGGAAGGACACGTCGATGTCCCGCAGGTTGTTCTCCTTGGCGCCGTGGACGGTCAGCCTCCGGTCCCCGTTCACGGGCCGGCGGATGTCCGGCACCGCGATGGACCGCTTGCCGGACAGGTACTGCCCGGTCATCGACTCGCCGTTCCTCAGCAGCTCCTCCAGCGAACCGCTGTGCACGACCTTGCCGCCGTGCTCGCCGGCGCCCGGGCCGATGTCGACGACCCAGTCGGCCACCTTGATGGTGTCCTCGTCGTGCTCGACCACGATCAGGGTGTTGCCCATGTCCCGCAGCCGCACCAGCGTCTCGATCAGCCGGTGGTTGTCCCGCTGGTGCAGGCCGATGGACGGCTCGTCCAGGACGTACAGCACGCCGACCAGGCCGGAGCCGATCTGCGTGGCCAGCCGGATGCGCTGGGCCTCGCCGCCCGAGAGGGTGCCGGCGGCGCGGTTCAGCGAGAGGTAGTCCAGACCGACGTCGACGAGGAAGCGGAGCCGCTCGTTGACCTCCTTCAGGACCCGCTCGGCGATCTTCTTGTCGCGGGCGTCGAGCCGCAGCCGCCCCAGGAAGTCCGCGCACTCGCTGATCGACATCGCGGCGACCTCGGCGATGGACTTCTCCATCACCGTCACCGCGAGCACGATCGGCTTGAGCCGGGTGCCCTCACAGGTCGGGCAGGGCACCTCGCGCATGTAGCCCTCGAAGCGCTCGCGGCTGGCGTCGCTCTCGGACTCGGAGTGCCGGCGCTTGACGAACGGCACGGCGCCCTCGAAGGCCGTCGTGTACGCCCGCTCCCGCCCGTACCGGTTGCGGTAGCGGACCTCGATCTGCGTCTTGTGCCCGTACAGCAGGGCCTTCCTCGCGCGCAGCGGCAGCCCGGCCCACGGGATGTCCGTACGGAAGCCCAGCTCCCCGGCGAGCGCGCCGATCAGCCGCTGGAAGTAGTCCTTGGTGTGGCCGAGGGACCACGGGGAGACCGCGCCCTCGTCCAGGGACTTGTCCTCGTCGGGGACGATCAGCTCGGGATCGACCTCCATGCGCGTACCGATGCCGGTGCACTCGGGGCAGGCGCCGAAGGGCGAGTTGAAGGAGAAGGAGCGCGGCTCCAGCTCCTCGAAGGACAGGTCGTCGTACGGGCAGTAGAGGTGCTCGGAGTACATCCGCTCACGCTCGGGGTCGTCCTCGGCGAGGTCGACGAAGTCGAGGATCACCATGCCGCCGGAGAGGCCGAGGGCGGTCTCCACGGAGTCCGTGAGGCGGCGCTTGGCGCTGTCCTTGACGGTGAGGCGGTCGACGACCACCTCGATGGTGTGCTTCTCCTGCTTCTTCAGCGTGGGCGGCTCGGAGAGCTGGATGGTCTCCCCGTCCACCCGCGCCCGGCTGTACCCCTTGGTCTGGAGGTCGGAGAAGAGGTCGACGAACTCGCCCTTGCGCTCGCGCACCAGCGGCGAGAGCACCTGGAAGCGGCTGCCCTCGGGGAGGGCGAGCACCTTGTCGACGATCGCCTGCGGCGACTGGCGCGAGATGGGGCGGCGGCACTCGGGGCAGTGGGGCTTGCCGATGCGCGCGAAGAGCAGGCGGAGGTAGTCGTAGACCTCCGTGATGGTGCCGACCGTCGAGCGCGGGTTGCGCGAGGTCGACTTCTGGTCGATGGAGACGGCCGGGGAGAGGCCCTCGATGAAGTCCACGTCGGGCTTGTCCATCTGCCCGAGGAACTGGCGGGCGTACGACGAGAGCGACTCGACGTAGCGGCGCTGGCCCTCGGCGAAGATCGTGTCGAAGGCCAGGGAGGACTTGCCCGACCCGGAGAGTCCGGTGAAGACGATGAGTGAGTCGCGGGGCAGGTCGAGCGAGACGTTCTTGAGGTTGTGCTCGCGAGCGCCACGAACGATGAGACGGTCGGTCACGCCGGTCCGCACCTTTCTTGAGAGAGCGGGGGCACGGGCCCCCGTCCCAGGGTATGGGGGGCGCCTCGGCGATGGGAAAGAGCTTGGACTTCGAGCGTATAGCACGCGCATTCGATTTACGGCACTCCTCAGACGGCTTCACCCATTCGTGTGGCCGGGGGCCCGCGGCACTAGGCTCGGACCCATGACTGATCATGTGCACGACCTGCAATCTGTACGTGAAGCCACGGACCGGCTGCTGACCGCGGTCGCGAAACTGGACAACGCCGCCCTCGCCGAGGAGTCACACCTCCCCGGCTGGACCCGCGGCCACGTGCTGGCACACCTGGCACGCAACGCGGACGCCCTCGTCAACGTCTTCGCGGGCCGCCCGATGTACGCGAGCGCCGAGGCCCGCGACTCCGACATCGAGCGCGACGCCCCGCGCCCGCTGGAGGTCCAGCTCGCCGACGTCCGCGAGACCCACGCCGACTTCCTGGCGCAGACCGAGCAGGACCAGGACTGGTCGCGCACCGTCGAGCTGCGCAACGGGGTCACCGACCTCGCCGCGAACGTGCCGTTCCGCCGCCTCGTCGAGGTCGAGCTGCACCACGTCGACCTGAACATCGGCTACGAGCTCTCCGATCTCCCGGACGAGTTCACCGCCCGCGAGATCACCTTCCTCGCCGACCGCTGGTCCGGCCGCCCGGAGGTCCCGCCGGTCACACTGGCGGTGTACGGCGACGCCGTCCGGCAGCCCGGCGACCCCGTCTGGCACACCGGCGGCACCGAGGGCACCCCGGTGACCGTCACCGGCCCCGCGGACGAGCTGCTCGGCTGGCTCGCCGGGCGCGGGCTCCGGGGCGCCCACCTCGGCGCCGAGGGCGGACCCCTGCCCGAACTCCCCCCGCTCTAGGAACACGCACCTCTAGGATCGACACATGACGTACAGCGGAGCGGTCAAGGTCGGCGGTCCGGCCGACGTGCACGAACTCTCGGACCTGATGATCTCCAAGGTCGCAGTGGGTTCCATGAACAACAACGCGTACCTGCTGCGCTGCCGGGCCACCGGCGCCCAGCTGCTGATCGACGCGGCCGCCGAGGCGGACACGCTGCTCAGCCTGATCGGCGACGACGGCATCGAGTCCGTCGTCACCACCCACCGGCACGGCGACCACTGGGGCGCGCTCCAGGCCGTGGTCGAGGCGACCGGCGCACGCACCTACGCGGGCGCCCACGACGCCGAGGGCATCCCGGTGGCGACCGACGTCCTGGTCGCCGACGGGGACACGGTCACGGTCGGACGGGTCACCCTGACCGCCCGCCACCTGGTCGGACACACGCCCGGCTCGATCGCGCTGATCTACGACGACCCGCACGGGCACCCGCACGTGTTCACGGGCGACTGCCTCTTCCCGGGCGGCGTGGGCAACACCTGGGGTGACGCGCAGGCCTTCACCCGGCTGCTGGACGACGTGCAGCACAAGCTCTTCGAGCAACTGCCCGACGAGGCCTGGGTCTACCCGGGGCACGGCAACGACACCACGCTCGGCGCGGAGCGGCCGCACCTGGCCGAATGGCGCGAGCGCGGCTGGTAGCACGCGCCCCGTACCGGTCAACACCACGGCAGGAAGCACTCCTTCCGGTCGAAGATGACCGAACGCACGTCCTGGGGGTGTGGGGCGGGGTAATTGCTGCACCATGCAACAGGACCCCTCCCCCTCCCTCGCCGTCCCCGTCGATCCCCGTCCCCCCTCGATGCTGCGCCTGGCCTCGGCCTCGCTCGCCGGGACCGCCATCGAGTTCTACGACTTCTTCGTCTACGGCACGGCTGCGGCCCTCGTCCTCGGCCCGCTGTTCTTCCCGTCCTTCTCCACGCTCGCCGGGACCCTCGCCGCCTTCGGCACCTTCGGCATCGGCTTCCTCGCCCGCCCGCTGGGCTCCGTGGTCTTCGGCCACATCGGAGACCGCTACGGCCGGCGCCCGGTGCTGCTCGGTTCCCTGCTGCTCACCGGCCTCGCCACGGTCGCGGTCGGCTGCGTGCCGACGTACGCGACGATCGGCATGGCGGCGCCCCTGCTGCTCCTCGTGCTGCGCTTCCTCCAGGGGCTCGGCCTCGGCGGCGAGTGGGGCGGCGCGGTCCTGATGACCGCCGAGCACGCCCCCGAGCAGCAGCGCGGACTGTGGGCGAGCTTCCCGCAGGTCGGCCCTGCGGTGGGCTTCCTGCTGGCCAACGGCATGACCCTCACCCTGTCCGCGACGCTGACCGACGGGCAGTTCGCCTCCTGGGGCTGGCGCGTGCCGTTCTGGGCGGCGGGCGTGCTGGCCCTCGCGGGGCTGTGGCTGCGCCGCTCGGTGGAGGAGACCCCGCAGTTCCGCGCCCTCGCCGAGACCGGCCGGCGCTCCGACGCACCGCTGTCCGAGGTGGTGCGCGGCCACTGGCGGCTGCTCCTGCTGACCGGCGGCGCCCTGTCCGCGGGCTACGCGGTCTTCTACGCGGTCACCACCTGGTCCCTCGCGTACGCCACGGAGCACCTGCGCGTGGACCGCACGGCGATGCTGGCCTGCGTCATGGCGGCCGTCGCCCTCAAGGGCCTGATGACTCCGGTCGTGGCGGTGCTCGGCGACCGCCACGGCAGGCGGCCGCTGTGCCTGGCCGGCAGCGCGATCTGCCTGGTGTGGATGTTCCCGTTCGTCGCGCTGCTGCGCACGGCGGACCCCTTCCTGATGACGCTGGGCTGCATCGGCGGGCTGCTGGGCATGGTGACGATGTTCGCCGTGGTGGGCGCGTACCTGCCGGAGCTGTACGCCCCGCGGATCCGCTGCACGGGCGCGGCCGTGGGCTACAACCTGGGCGGGGTGCTGGGCGGGGCGCTGACCCCGATCGTGGCGACGGCGCTGGCGGACGGCTCGGGTCCGCCGTGGGGCGTGGCCGTGTACCTGAGCGGGATCGCCCTGATCAGCCTGGTCTGCTTCGTGCTGCTCCCGGAGACGAACCCGACGGTCGTCCGGGCGCGGACCGGCCCCGGTACGGAGTCGGGCACCGGTCCGGGAACGGGGGCGGCCGAAGCGGCCGCCCCCGCGTAGCCCGGCCGGACCGCCGGGCGTCAGGCATCAGGCATCAGGCATCAGGCATCAGGCATCAGGCGTCGACGCGCTCCGGGCGGGCGGCGGCCTCGGCGGCCGCCCGCTTCTTCGAGGCCATCAGGCTGGTGATCGTGGTGATCACCAGGACACCGCAGATGACGCCGAGGGAGACCGGGATGGAGATCTCCGGGACGTGCACCCCGGACTCGTGCAGGGCGTGCAGCACCAGTTTGATGCCGATGAAGCCGAGGATGACGGACAGGCCGTAGCCGAGGTGGACCAGCTTCTCCAGCAGACCGCCGATGAGGAAGTACAGCTGGCGCAGACCCATCAGGGCGAAGGCGTTGGCCGTGAAGACGATGTACGGGTCCTGGGTGAGACCGAAGATCGCGGGGATCGAGTCCAGGGCGAACAGCACGTCGGTGGTGCCGATGGCGAGCATGACGACCATCAGCGGGGTCAGGACGCGCTTGCCGTTGTTCCGGATGAAGAGCTTGGTGCCGTGATACCGGTCGGCGACGCCGAACTTCTTCTCGATCGACTTGAGGAGGCGGTTCTCCTCGAACTCGTCGTCGGCGGACCCCTCGTCCTTGCGGGCCTCCTGGATCAGCTTCCAGGCGGTGTAGATCAGGAACGCGCCGAAGATGTAGAAGACCCACGAGAAGGTGGTGATGATCGCGGCGCCGGCGGCGATGAAGATCGTGCGCAGCACCAGGGCGATCAGGACGCCCACGAGCAGGACGCGCTGCTGGAGGTGGGAGGGCACCGCGAACTTCGCCATGATCAGGACGAAGACGAAGAGGTTGTCCACGCTCAGGGACTTCTCGGTGATGAAGCCCGCGAAGAACTCCTGGGAGGCCTGGCCGTTGCCGAAGAACAGCAGGCCGAGCCCGAACAGCGCGGCCAGGACGATCCAGACGACCGTCCAGGTGCCCGCCTCCTTGATCGATACATCGTGCGGTTTGCGGCCGATGAGGAAATCGGCGCCGATCAGGATGCCCAGACCGAGAATGGTCAGCACCCAGAGGGTCAACGAAACATCCACTGCTTATTCGCCTCCGGCAGATGGCTCAGCACACAGGTCAGCGTCATCGCTGCCGGAGGTCTCTTCCACCCGGGGGGCCTGGAGGCCGCGGGCCGGCGCCCCGGGACCGACTGCGTTCACACAGCCGAAGTGGTCCGTATTGACGGGTACGCCGTAGCAGGAAAGCAGGAATACTCCCCTCCGCGTGCCCAGGGTATCCGTCAGACCCCGAAAAGGTAAAGGGAATGCCAAGGGTGGGTCATGGGCGGGCATTGCGCCGGGTGGCGGCGATCCGGTCCAGGGTCTCTTCCAGGACTCGGCTGCCCTGCGGCGGCAAGTCCGCTTCGAAGGTCCAGGCGTGGCCGACCCACGGGTCGGCGAGATGGTCGTCCGGCACCGGCGACAGCCGCATCAGCGAGCGCCACAGCGGGTCCAGCAGCGGCCCGTACGCCGAGGCCTCGTCGCGGTCCGCCACCATCAGGAGGTGCACGCCGACCGCCGGGCCCTCGTCGGCCAGGTAGCGCAGCCGGGTGACGGCCCGGTCGTCGAAGCCGTGCGGGAAGTCGTGCACGATCAGCAGCTGGTCGGCGATGTCGACGTCGGGCGGCAGGTCCTCGGGGGCCCCGGCCCGCACGGCCATCTGTACGAGGTCCACCCGTCGGGTCAGCTCCTCCAGGGTCCGGGTGACCCCGGCGGCCCCGGCGGCGGGCGGACCGGCCAGCACCCCGGCCGCGACCAGCGGCGCCAGGGAGGCGGCCCCCGCCCCGGCCGCGTCGATGACGTGCACGGAGAACCGGTCGCCGGGATGGACCGCGAGCAGCCGGACCGCGTGGGCGACGGCCATGTCCATGGCCGCCCGGCGCAGCCGGTCGGTGTCCATCGCCATCGCGGCCTCGGAGCCGGTGCGGCCGTTGTCGATCCACAGTCCGCGCTCCAGCGGGACCCGCACCAGCATGGGGATGCGCAGCTCGGGCCGCTCGGGCAGGTGCAGGTCGCCGAGGCGCAGGGCCATCGGGGCCTCCTCGGGGACCCCGTGCCCGTGCCAGACGGGGTTGGCCCAGCGGGCGTACGAGGGCGGCAGCGCGGGCTCGACCACCTCGGACTCGGCGATCAGCTGGGCCAGGTCCTGGTCGAGCACCGCCTTGGCCTGGGCGACGAGCTCGTCGTGGCGGGCCCGCGCCTCGTCGCGGGCGGCGTTGCCGGAGCCTGCGAGGCGGTGGCGGGCGTCGGACAGCGCCTCGTCGAGCTCGCGGTCCATCCGGGACCCGGCGAAGTCGCAGGCGCTGCGGTAGGCGGCCACCGAGCGGGCCAGGTCCTCGAACATGCCCCAGACCTGGTTGTAGAGCCGCTCGTCCATGGACCAGCCACTGGCGTCGCCCGCGACGGGGACGGGCGGCCGGCCGGGCTCCGCGGACTCGGCGGCCCGCGGCGCCGGTTCCGGCGCCTCGGTGGTGCTGCGGCGGCGGCGCGGGTGCACGTAGTCGAGCGTGGGCGGGCCGCTCCCGGCGTCGGGCCCGGCGGCGGGGCCGGGCGTACCGGCGTACGGGACTCCGGACACCGGCACTGGACCCGGCTGCTCGGGAGCCGCCGGGCCGGACACGCCCGCAGCCGTATCCGCCCCGGAGGCGGAGTGCGGTTCCGGGAGGCCGAGCGGAACCCCGGGGGCGCCCCCGGCAGGCACGGGCGCGAGCGAGGCCGCGTCCCGCTCGGCCGCTCCCGCCACCTCGGCGGCCAGTGCCGCGGCGGCCGGTGCGCCCAGTCCGGCGTCGGCCAGCAGCGCGCCGAGCCCGTCCGCGTACCCCTGGCCCACGGCGCGGACCTTCCAGGCTCCCTGGCGCCGGTAGAGCTCGACGGCCACGACTGCGGTCTCGGACTCCAGCCCGGTGAGCGCGTACCCGGCGAGCACGCCGCCCTCCGGGTCGGCCACGGCCACGTACGACGCGGGCACCGCGCCGAACCGCGCCGGCCCGCCGGGCGGCAGGACCAGGACCACCCCGATCCGGTGCACGGCCGGCGCGACGGCGTCGAGGTCGACGGCGAAGCGGTGCTCGCCCGCCACCGCCCCCGGCGCCTGCAGTCCGGGCAGGCTCCGGGCGCCGGGGCGGGCCACCGAATCGGGGCCGGCCAGCCGGCCCGCGTCATCGCAGGCCGAGGCCAGGGCGAGCACGGGCGTGCCCGCCGAGACCCTGATCTCCACCCGCGTCCGGGACAGGGGGTGGTTCTGCCCCCGGACCAGTTCGGCCGTCATCGTGCAGCCCCTCCCCCGTGCCCTTGCGCTCGTTCTGTCGTGTCCGGTCGTCCGGACGGGTTCCGGCTTACAGGTGCGGCAGGATCGCCGGCATCAGGTCCTGGAAGGTGCGGCCGTTGGCCGGGTTGCCGAGGGCCGTCATCTGCCAGCCTTCGCCGACGCGGGACACCTTCGCCATGATCTGCGCCGTGTACTGGCCGCCGCCGTCCAGCGTGTAGCGGGCCAGCTCCTGGCCGTTGGTCTCGTCGACGATGCGGCAGAACGCGTTCTGCACCTCCTGGAACGTCTGGCCGGTGAACGAGTTCACCGTGAAGACGATCTGGTCGATGTGCACCGGCACGCGCTGGAGGTCGACGAGGATCGACTCGTCGTCCCCGCCCTGGCCGGCGCCGCCGACGAGGTTGTCACCGGTGTGCCGGACCGAGCCGTCGTCGCTCTGCAGGTGGCGGAAGAACACCACGTCCACCGGCTGCTTGTCGGCGAAGAGCACCGCCGAGGCGTCCAGGTCGATCTCCCGGGTCCGCGAGCCGAACAGTCCGCGGCGCTTGGCCGCCTGCCAGCCGAGGCCCATCCGGACCGCGGTCAGCGTGCCGCCGCCCTGCTTCTGCAGACTGATGGCCTGACCCTTGGTCATGTTGACCGTCACGCGCTGTCCCCTCTCCCTCGCCCCGCCCCCGATGTGGGTGCGCAGCATGTACCTGCGGCTGACGCCAACCCTACTGACCGCCTCCGGGTCAGGCGAGGCCCGCTTCCTTCATCTGCCGCAACTCCTTCTTCAGCTCGCTCACCTCGTCGCGGATCCGGGCCGCCACCTCGAACTGGAGCTCGGCGGCGGCACCCCGCATCCGCTCGGTCATCTGCTCGATGAGCACGGCCAGTTCCTCGGCCGGCCGGTCGGTCAGCTCCGCCGCCGCCTTGGCGGACCTGGCACCCTTGGCGCCCTTGCCGGCCGCCTTGGCCTGGGCCGTCGCCACGCTGCCGAGCGCGGGCACGGAAGCCTTGGCGTCCTTCCCCTGGCGGTACCCGGTGCCGAGCAGCTGTTCGGTGTCCAGCTCCTCCCGGGCGATGGTGGCGACGATGTCGTTGATCTTCTTGCGCAGCGGCTGCGGGTCGATCCCGTTCGCCGTGTTGTACGCGATCTGCTTCTCCCGGCGCCGGTTGGTCTCCTCGATGGCCTTCTCCATCGCCGGGGTCATCTTGTCCGCGTACATGTGGACCTGGCCCGAGACGTTGCGCGCCGCGCGGCCGATGGTCTGGATCAGGGAGGTCCCCGAGCGCAGGAAGCCCTCCTTGTCGGCGTCGAGGATGGCCACCAGCGACACCTCGGGCAGGTCGAGGCCCTCGCGCAGCAGGTTGATGCCGACCAGGACGTCGTACTCGCCGGCCCGCAGCTCGCGCAGCAGCTCGATCCGGCGCAGCGTGTCGACGTCGCTGTGCAGGTAGCGGACCTGGATGCCCAGCTCCAGGAAGTAGTCCGTGAGGTCCTCGGCCATCTTCTTGGTGAGGGTGGTGACCAGGACGCGCTCGTCCTTCTCCACCCGCTGCCGGATCTCGTGGACCAGGTCGTCGATCTGCCCCTCGGTGGGCTTGACCACGACCTCGGGGTCGACGAGGCCGGTGGGGCGGATGATCTGCTCGACGAAGCCGTCGCCGCGGGAGAGCTCGTACTTGCCGGGAGTCGCCGACAGGTAGACCGTCTGGCCGATCCGCTCCTGGAACTCCTCCCACTTCAGCGGCCGGTTGTCGAGCGCGGACGGCAGCCGGAAGCCGTGGTCGACCAGGGTCCGCTTGCGCGAGGCGTCGCCCTCGTACATCGCGCCGATCTGCGGCACGGTGACGTGCGACTCGTCGATGACGAGGAGGAAGTCCTCGGGGAAGTAGTCGATGAGCGTGTTGGGCGCGGAGCCGCGCTCGCGGTCGTCCATGTGCAGCGAGTAGTTCTCGATGCCCGAGCAGGACCCGATCTGGCGCATCATCTCCAGGTCGTACGTGGTGCGCATGCGCAGCCGCTGCGCCTCCAGCATCTTGCCCTGCTTCTCCAGCTCGGCGAGGCGCTCGGCCAGCTCCGCCTCGATGCCGTTGATCGCCTTCTCCATGCGCTCGGGGCCGGCGACGTAGTGGCTTGCGGGGAAGACGTACAGCTCGCGGTCCTCGCTGATGACCTCGCCGGTCAGCGGGTGGAGGGTGGACAGGGCCTCGATCTCGTCGCCGAACATCTCGATGCGGACGGCGAGTTCCTCGTAGACCGGGAAGATCTCTATGGTGTCGCCGCGCACGCGGAAGGTGCCACGGGTGAAGGCGACGTCGTTGCGCGTGTACTGGATGTCGACGAAGCGGCGCAGCAGCTGGTCCCGGTCCATCTCCTCGCCGACCTTGAGGGGGACCATCCGGTCGACGTACTCCTGCGG
This sequence comes from Streptomyces sp. NPDC097981, assembly GCF_040302565.1. Lineage (NCBI taxonomy): Bacteria > Bacillati > Actinomycetota > Actinomycetes > Kitasatosporales > Streptomycetaceae > Streptomyces > Streptomyces sp. NPDC097981. Next base: position 133,400 of record NZ_JBEORW010000005.1, on the reverse strand, counting down.
GGTGCCGAGGCCGTAGATGCAGGACACGGAGGCGACGACGATCACGTCGCGCCGGGTGAGGAGCGAGTTGGTCGCCGAGTGGCGCAGCCGCTCCACCTCCTCGTTGATCGAGGAGTCCTTCTCGATGTAGGTGTCCGACTGCGGTACGTAGGCCTCGGGCTGGTAGTAGTCGTAGTACGAGACGAAGTACTCGACGGCGTTGTTCGGCAGGAGCTCGCGGAACTCGTTCGCCAGCTGGGCGGCGAGCGTCTTGTTCGGCGCCATCACCAGGGTCGGGCGCTGGAGCTTCTCGATCATCCAGGCGGTGGTCGCCGACTTGCCGGTGCCGGTCGCACCGAGCAGGACGACATCCTTCTCACCTGCGCGGATGCGCTTCTCCAGGTCGGCGATGGCTGCCGGCTGGTCGCCGCTGGGCTGGTAGGGGCTGACGACCTCGAAAGGCGCCACCGTGCGTTCGATCTTCGATACGGGCCGCATGAGTCCACGGTACGACCCCCCACTGACACTCACGCCGCCGCGCGGGACCGCGGCGCCGCGCCGGGTCCTGCGGGCGGGGCAGAAGTCCTCCTTTCTGGTCCGTTTGTCATAGTTCGGTGGCGGCCAGGTGATCTTCAACCGCATGATCGCCGTAGAGGTCCCCGCCGTGAAGTGCATCGCCGCAACGTCTCCCATTCCGCACGCGTCTGACGCAGGAACAGGGCTCCGAACCGAGGAGAACGCACATGTACGTCCGTCCCGCCGCCGCGACCGCCGCCGCATTCCTGGGCTTCACCCTGACCGTGCTGGGCGGGACGGCCTCGTCCGCCGCCACCGGCCCCTCCGCCGCCACCGGCTCCACAGGGGTGCTGAACCCCGTCGTATACGCCCACCGGGGGGCTTCGGCGTACGCCCCGGAGAACACGCTCCCCGCGATCGACCTGGCGATGCGGATGGGCTTCTCCTGGGTCGAGAACGACGTCCAGCGCACCAAGGACGGCGAGCTGGTCGTGATCCACGACGACACCCTGGCCCGCACCACCGACGTCGAGCAGGTGTTCCCGGACCGGGAGCCCTGGCGGGTCAAGGACTTCACGGCGGCGGAGATCGCCACGCTCGACGCGGGCAGCTGGTTCGGCGAGGCGTTCGCGGGCGCCCGGGTGCCGACCCTGCGCGAGTACCTCGACCGGGTGCAGCGCAACCGGGAGCGGCTGCTTCTGGAGATCAAGAAGCCCGAGCTCTACCCCGGGATCGAGCAGCAGACGCTCCAGGTGCTGGGCGAGGCCGGCTGGCTCGACGCGGACCACGTGCAGCGCCGCCTGGTCGTGCAGAGCTTCAGCGCCGACTCCGTGCGCATCGTCCACGGCATGCGCCCGGACCTCGTGACGGCCTTCCTGGGCACCCCCACCGTCGCCGACCTGCCGAAGTACGCCCAGTTCGCGGACCGGATCAACCCGTGGCACACCACCATCTCGGCCGACTGGGTGGCGGCCGTGCACGGCCTGCTGGGCGCCCACGGCAAGGCCATGGAGGTGGACACCTGGATCGTGGACGATGCGGCGACGGCGCGGAAGGTCCAGGGGATGGGAGTGGACGGGATCATCACCAACGCCCCGGACGTCGTGCGGGAGGCGGTGCTCGGCGGCTTCGGGCACTGAGCCGCCCGGGCTGTCGTACCCGCCCCGTACCGTGGAGGGGTGGACAGCACCGAGCGGCCGCGCGGGCCGCACCTCGAATGGACCGTCGTCGCCAGCGACATCGGGCCCCTGCTCCTGGCCGCGACCCCGCAGGGCCTGGTCCGGGTCGAGTTCCATGCCGGTCCGGACCGGGTCGACCAGATGATCGGCTCCCTCGTCTCCCGGCTCGGCGCCGACGCCTGGCGGCCGGCCCCGGGCCACGAGGTGCTGCTGGCCGAGCCGGTACGCCAGCTCTCCGCGTACTTCGCCGGCTCGCTCAGACGCTTCGAGCTGCCGCTGGACTGGCGGCTCAGCTCCGGCTTCAACCGGCAGGTGCTCCAGGAGCTGGACCGCTCGGTGCCGTACGGGGCGGTCGTCGGGTACGGGGAGCTCGCGGCCCGTGTCGGACAGCCGGGCGCGGCCCAGGCCGTGGGCAACGCCATGGGGTCGAACCCGCTGCCGCTGGTGGTGGCCTGCCACCGGGTCGTGGAGAACGACGGCGGAATCGGCGGCTTCGGCGGCGGGGTGGAGACCAAGCGGTCCCTGCTGGCACTGGAGGGCGTCCTGCCGCAGCCGCTGTTCTGACGGGCGGACCGGGGCGCGGGTGCCGGCCGAGGCGCGGGTGCCGGCCGGGGCGCGGGCCGGGACCGGCGTGCGGTCCGGGGCGGACACGTGCTCCGGGGCACGGGTGCGCATATCCCGTTCCGTCGGGCGGTAAGGGGTGCGAAACTGCCGCGGTGACTACTGCTACCGCCTCCGGCCGCGCCGCGCCCGTACACCGTCCTGCTCCGGTGCGCCGGGGGTGGACGGCATGACCGCCGTACCCGGAACCGACCGGCCCGCTCCGCCCGTCGACCCCGCGGACCTGCCCCGGCTCCAGCGCCGCGTCTCCGGGGTGCTGATCGCGAGCCAGATGCTGGGCGGCCTCGGCGTGCCCATCAGCATCGCTCTGGCCCCGGTCCTCGCGACCGAGGTCAGCGGCACCGAGTCGCTGTCCGGCTTCGCCTCCACCGCCGCGGTGATCGGCACGGCGGCGGTCTCGCTGCCGCTCGCCGCCCTCATGACCGCGCGCGGCCGGCGGGCCGGGCTGGTCCTCGGCTACGGCATCGGCGCCGTCGGGGCGAGCCTGGTGGTCCTTGCCGCCGCGATCAAGAGCTTCCCGCTGCTGATGCTCGGCATGGCCGCCTTCGGAGCCGCCTCCTCCGCCAACCTCCAGGCCCGGTTCGCCGCCGCCGACCTCGCCGCCCCGGACCGCCGGGCCCGGGCGGTCGCCGTCGTCGTCTGGGCGTCGACCCTCGGCGCGGTGCTCGGCCCCAACCTCTCCGCCCCGGCCAGCCGCAGCTTCGCCGGGACCTCCATACCCGAGACGGCGGGCCCCTTCGTCTGGGCCGGCGCCGTCTTCATCCTCACCGGCACCCTGATCGGCCTGCTCCTGCGGCCCGATCCGCTGCTGACGGCCCGGGCCCTCGCCTCGCCCGAGGAGCAGGCCCGCAACAGCCGCTCACTGCGCGCCGGGGTCGCCGCCGTCAAGGCCTCCCCGCGGGCGCGGCTGGCCCTGGTCACCGTCGCGGTGTCCCACACCGCCATGGTCTCGATCATGGTGATGACCCCGGTCGACCTGGGCCACCACGGCGCCGGACTGCAGCTCGTCGGCCTGGTGATCAGCGGTCACATCGCCGGCATGTTCGCCTTCTCGCCGGTCATGGGCTGGCTCGCGGACCGGGTCGGACGACTGTCCGTGATCGGTCTGGCCGCCGGCCTGCTGTCGCTGGCCGCCCTGCTCGCCGGCACCGCCGGTCCGGACCACGCGCAGAGCGCGGCCGGCCTGTTCCTGCTCGGCCTCGGCTGGTCCGCCGGCATGGTCTCCGGCTCCGCGCTGCTGACCGACTCCGTGCCGCAGGCCGCCCGGGCCGCCGTACAGGGCCTGAGCGACCTCACGATGAACACCTGCGCGGGCGTGGGCGGCGCGGCCGCCGGCCTGGTCATGTCCCACGCGGGCTACGGCTGGCTGAACGCGATCGGCGCGGGCCTGCTGCTGCCGATGGCGGCGCTCGCCCTGTTCACCGCGCGCCGCCACCCGGCTGCAGCTCCTGCCCCTGCCAGTTGATGTGGTAGGCCTTGCGCAGCGTCTCGTGGACGGTCCAAGTGGTCTTGTCCCCCTCCCGGAGCACGCAGGCGGAGCTGGGGCCCACCTCCAGCGTCGCGCCGCCTTCGACCTCGATGGTGGCGCGGCCGCTGACCACCACGAACAGCTCGTTCGCCTCGGTGTCGGTCACCACGCCCGGGGTGATCTGCCAGATGCCGCGCACCTGCTTGCCATCGGGGGACTCCCACAGCACCCTGCCCGTCACGACGGGTTCGCCGGAGAGGATCTGGTCGGGATCGAGGTCCTCGGCCTCCAGCTCGACGTCCGGTACGGATACGGCGAAGGAGGCGGGACCATGCTCACTGGTGCTCATGCCGAGTCACCCTATTGCGGCCCTCCGGCGCGGCGCGGTGCACAAGGCGTCCAGGTTCTGACCGGAGCACAGGGCAACCTGTCCAGCCGGCGCGTCAGACCGGCCGCCGGGCACTGAGCACCGGCTGGTGGCACCTGGTGGCCGCCGCCGGGTGCCGCACCGCAGCGCCGAGACCGGCGCGGCGTGCGTGGCCGGCCGTCTCCCCTCCGGGCAGCGCCCAACAGGTGGCCCGGGACGTCCGGGTGGTCCGCGTCTCGCCACCGGGCCCGCCGCAGTTCGCCGTACGGGCGGGTGGAGAGCAGCGGGCCACCGGGGCGCAGCACCCGCTGGGTTTCGGCCAGGGCGGCGCCCACGTCCTCGGCCGTGAGGAGGTGCGGCAGGGCACTGTCGGCTCACACGACCGCGTCGAAGGAGCCGTCCCGGAAGGACAGGGCCCGCGTGTCCGCGGCCGCGGCGGACAGGACGGGCCCGCGCGCGGCCGCCTCACGGACGGCGCGCGCGGCCGAGAGCGGGCTCAGGCCGGTCCCGGTGGCCCGGTGGCCCGGTGGCTCGGGGTGGCCGGCCCCGGCGCCCGGGTGCCGATGCCGCAGGCGTTGTCGAGCACGCGGTGCGGGCCGGGGTCCGGCAAGGGGGTGAGCAGCCCGTTCAGCGCCTTGCCCTGGCGGGCGATGCCCGCGTCCCGGTCCGCGTACAGGAGGTCGTACCGGTCCGCGAGATCGTCACAGAAGGCGCGCGGATCCCGGGGGTTCAGGGGGCAAGGCCGCCCGGACAGGTTCGCGAGGCCGGCCGGGAGCGCGTTTGGGGGCGGGGATCCCGTGCCAAGGATGGGACATGCACACATCACCCGAGGTCCCCGTCCTGTCCGAAGAGGTCCGCGAGGCGCTGGAGCGGCGCCGTCCCGTCGTGGCCCTGGAGTCGACGATCATCGCGCACGGCCTGCCCCGCCCCCGCAATCTCGCCATCGGTGCCGAACTGGAGGCGCTGGTACGTGCCGAAGGGGCGGTTCCGGCCACGATCGCGGTCGTCGACGGCGTGGCGTACGCGGGCCTGGACAAGGCGCAGTTGGAGCGGATCGCCGGCGGTGAGGGCGTGCGCAAGCTCGGCCACCGGGATCTGGCCCCCGCGCTGGCGGCCGGCGCGACGGGCGCGACGACGGTGTCGGCGACGGCGTTCCTGGCGGCGCGGGCCGGACTTCGGGTCTTCGCCACGGGCGGGCTGGGCGGCGTACACCGGGAGTGGGCACAGACGCAGGACGAGTCGGCGGATCTGCAGCTGCTGGCGCGGACCCGGATCACGGTGGTGTGTGCCGGTGTGAAGTCGATCCTGGACGTGCCGGCCACGCTGCAGCGGCTGGAGACGCTCGGGGTGGGGGTGCTGGGGTACGCGACGGAACGTTTCCCCGGCTTCTACCTGGCCAGTTCCGGGGAGCCGGTGGACTGGACCGTCCACCGGCCGGAGGAGGTGGCGGCGGTGATGGCTGCTCAGGACGCGCTCGGTGGAGCGGAGTCGGCGCTGCTGGTGGCCAACCCGGTCGCAGAGGCGGAGCAGCTCGATCCGGACCTGCACGACCGGGTCCTGGCCGAGGCCCTTGAGGAGTGCCGTGCGCGGGGAATCACGGGGCAGGCGGTGACCCCGTTCCTGCTGGGGTTCCTGGTACGGGCGACGGGCGGGGCCTCGCTGGAGGCCAACCTGGCGGCGGTGCGGGGCAACGTGGCGCTCGGGGCCAGGATCGCGGGGGCCTGGGCGGCGCGTCCGTGACCGCGCCCGGGGCCCTGCTGGTCGTCGGGGACGTGGTGACGGACGTCGTGGCGGTGCATCCGGAGCCGCTCGCCCCGGCCACGGACACGGCCGCGCGGATCCGGACCCTGCCGGGCGGCGCCGGCGCCAACGCGGCCTGCTGGGCGGCGCACGCGGGGGCGGCGGACGTACGCCTCCTGGCCCGAGTCGGCACCGAATCGGCCCGGTGGCACGAGCAGTCCCTGCGGGACGCGGGGGTGCGGCCGCGGCTGGTGATCGACCCGGCCGAGCCGACCGGAACGGTGGTGGCGCTGGTCGCCGCGGACGCGGAGCGGACCTTCCTGACCGACAGCGGCGCCGCGCTGCGGCTCTCCCCCGAGGACTGGGCGCCGGCCCTGCTGGACGGGGCGGCCCATGTGCACCTGTCCGGCTACCTCTTCTTCGCCGACAGCAGCCGGGCGCTGGCCCTGGTCGCGCTGCGGGCGGCACGCGCCCGGGGGGTGCCGGTGAGCGTGGACCCGGCCTCGGCGGGATTCCTGGCCGGGCTGGGCGTGGAGCGCTTCCTCGGTGCCGTGGCGGGGATCGGCGTACTGCTGCCCAACGAGGACGAGGCGCGGCTGCTGGCCGGGCTGCCGGAGGGAGCCGGTGCGGCCCGGGCGGCGGCGGAGCTGAGCCGACGGGTGCCGCTGGTGGTGGTCACCCGGGGTGCGGCGGGGGCGCTGGTGGCCGAGGCGGGCCGGGTGACCGCCGAGGTGTCGGCGGAGCCGGCCGATGCGGTGGACTCGACGGGTGCCGGGGACGCGTTCACCGGCGGGTTCCTGGCGGCCCGGCTCGCGGGCGCGGCCCCTGCCGATGCGGCCCGGGCGGGGTGCCGTGCGGCCGCGCAGGCGGTCACCCGGCTGGGCGGGCGTCCGTAGCGGCGGGAGCGGCGCGGCGGCCCGGGCGCACGGCGGTCGCGGCGGCTACGGGGTGTACTCCTCCTGGCCGAGGGTCTCGATCATGCCCCTGTGGTTCACGTTGTAGTGGAACACCAGGCCCTTGTTCGGGTGGGACTCCAGCCACGAGGTGAGCTCGTGCGCGGTGATCGGCTTGCTCACGGAGCCGGTGAGGATGGGGGCCATGGCGGTGATCTTGGCGTCGTCGGCCACCGGGATGAAGGTTTCCTCTCCGACCGTCACGAAGGGGGTGGCACCCCCCGCGACGGGGCAGCCCCAGTTCCCGTGCTTGACGATCAGGCTGAGCATGCCCCCCTCGGGGGTGTAGCGGTAGACGGCGATCTCGTCGGGCGAGATCGGCATCTTGTGGTCGCAGGTGGGAGCGGGCGCCGGCGGCTTCGGCTTGCCGGTCGCGGTGGCGGCCGGGGCCGGCTTCTTCGAGGAGGTCGCGGAGGCGGACGGCGTCGATCCGCCGGGCGCGGCCGAGGAGGTGGCCGCGGCCGACGGGGTCGCCGTGCTTGCGTCGGGCGCCGTACCCGCGGCTCCCGCAGAACCGTCGTCGCCGTTGCAGGCCGTGAGGGCCAGGGCTCCGCACAGCACCAGCGCGGCGCACGCGTGACGCCGCAGCCGTCTCGGACCCCGGGCCGCCGTACCGCGTCCGCCCATTGCCTTCTCCCTCTGCCAGGGCGCCACCGTGTGGCCACCGTCGAAGCGTGGCGTCAACGTAGCGCCGCGGTTGCGGCCGGGGCGACGGCCGGATCCCGTTCGTCACCGAGCCGGGATGGCGCTGTTGCCGATCCCGGACGTCCGTGACGGGGCGGGGGTCCGCGAGGTCAGCCGGCGGGGCCGGTGGGGCTGATGAGACCGGTCCAGGCGGGGTGGCGGGGGTCGTCGGCCCGGACCACCGCGTCGGCCTGCGCCCCGGGGTCGGTCTCCGCCTCGTAGCGGGCGAAGGCGGGCAGCGTCCAGCGCGCGGAGTCCTCGGTGCGGCGGGCCAGCGCCCCCGGGGAGAGCCGGATGTGCACGCTGAGGTCGAAGGGGAACCAGTGTCCCAGTAGCAGCGGGCCGTGCACGATGACCACGCCGCCCGGCGGGAGTTCGGTGTACGGACTGCGGGTCGCGCGGTCGGTCACCGGGTCCCAGAGGTCGGGCAGCACCCGGCCGGTGCCGCCCGGGTCGGTCGGGCCGAACACCTCGCGCCGGAGGGCGGCGGTGTCGTACCAGCCGCCGAGGTAGGAGTCCACGTCCTCGCGGCCGAACTCGAAGCGGAGCGAGGCCGGCCGCAGGAAGCCCTCGGCCGGGACCACCAGGACCGGGCGGCTGCGCAGCCGCAGCTCTTCGGCGAGGTGGCCGGCGAGCACGCCGGTGCCGGCGGCGGGCGCACCGTCGATCCCCACCCGCTGCCAAGTCCCCCGCCCGGCGGAGGCCTTGTGTTCGTCGAGGTGACCGGCGAGCCGCTCGGCCATCCGCTGCCATGTGATCGCTTCCAGCTGCACGGGCCCATTGTCAGTGGTGGGCCTTAGCGTTTTTCACGAGGGATCACCGGCGGGAAAGAGCCGTTGGCCCGGCCTTGGGGAGGGGTCTGTCATGGCTCGCGAGAAGACGTATCTGGAGCTGTCGCAGGACGGCGGCGGGGCGCACAAGTTCTACGAGGTGACCGTGGACGGCACGGCCGTCTCGGTGAGGTACGGGCGCATCGGCGCGGACGGCCAGGTGCAGAGCTCGTCGTTCCCGACCGTCGAGAAGGCCCGGGCGGCGGCCGCCAAGAAGATCGGGGAGAAGGTCCGCAAGGGGTACGCGCCCGCCGTGGCCGGACAGCGCGCGGCCCGGGCGGTGACGCGCCGCCAGGTCACGTCGGCGCCGTCGACGGCGCGGGCGGTGGCCCCGGTGCTGTGGCGGTTCCGTACGGGCTCCTCGGCGTTCGGGATCCATGTGGACGAGGACCGCTGCTGGGTCGGGAACCAGGCGGGGGACGTCTACACGCTGAGCCACGGGGGCGAGGTGCTGGCCCGGTACTCGCTGCCGGACGGGGTGAAGTGCCTGGTGGCGGACGAGTTCTGGATATACGCGGGCTGTGACGACGGCACGGTGTACGACCTGTCCTCGAAGGTGCCGTTCGGGGCCTACGACATCGCGGCGGACGTGGACATCTTCTGGCTGGACATCCACGAGGGCGTGCTGAGCGTGTCCGACCGCAGCGGCGGGCTCACGGTCATCGACCACGAGGACGAGTTCCAGTGGTCGCGGCGGTCGTCGGGCTCCAACGCGTGGATGGTCCGGGCGGACGAGCGGGCGGTCTACCACGGGCACAGCCAGGGCGTGACGGCGTACGCGGCCGACGGCGGGGCGCAGCTGTGGCACACGCCGACGGGCGGCTCGGTGCTCTTCGGCTGGCAGGAGGACCACACCGTCTACGCCGGCACCGGGCGCCACACCGTGCAGCGCCTCGCGAAGGCGACGGGTGCCGTGGAGGCCTCGTACCGGTGCGACGCCGCCGTGTACGCGTGTGCGACCTCGCCGGACGGCCGGCACGTGTTCGCCGCCGACTACGCCTCCTCGGTGTACTGCTTCGACGCCGACGGACAGCGGCTGTGGAAGCTGGGCACCGGCGGCGGTTCGGCCCTGTCCATGCAGTACCTGGACGAGCGGCTGTACCTGGTCACCACGGACGGGTCCCTGATCTGCATGGACGCGAGCGAGGCGGCGATCCTCGCGGCCCAGCAGGGCTCCGTGCCGACCGCGGTCGATGTGAAGTCGGCGGCTGCGCTGCCGGTGTTCACCCCGGCGGCGTCCGCCTCGGCGGTGGCGACCGTCTCGGTGGCGGCGGCGCCGGCGGACGGTGTGGTCGTGGAGTGCGTCCGGCAGGGCGGCCGGGTGCGGGTGCAGGTCGTGTCGGGCGGCTTCGAGCCCTCGTGGAACGTGCAGTTCCCGCGCGGGATCCGGGAGCCCGGCGCCCGGTACGTGGTGGACGGGCTGCACGCGGCCTCGGGTGGGTTCTACCGGGTGCGCGGGGAGATACGCCGCCTGGTCTGAGCGGGTCGGCGCCCGGCGGGCCGGTTCACGTGAAGTCCCCTGAGCAGGGGCACGGTGTTGCGCCGCGCGGGGCGGCAGCGGGTATGGAGAAGGCCTCTTCCTCGGCGAGCGTGGAGGTCACGTACAGCACGACGGGTACGGTGCCGAGGTTGCGGCCCAGGTGGAGGTGCTCGATGCCGGGCGGCTCGACGAAGCTGGTCCCGGGCCGGTGCACGACCGTCGTGTTGTCGTGCAGGATCCGCGTCAGCGTCCCGGACTTGACGAGCGCGATCAGCGGGACGCGGTGGAAGTGCCAGCCGGTGCAGCCGCCGGGCGCTATGACGACCTCCCGGCCCGCGAGGTCCTCCGCGCCGGCCGTGTCTCTCGCCGGCCGCGCCGTCGCCTGCCGTCCGCCCATGTCGCCCCTCCTCCACGGGCATCACGGCCCTACCGCAGCCCCGTCGCCCCACGGTAGAGGGACATCCGGCCATCCAGGGGGAGTTGAAGAAACCCGGATCGCCGGACCTCGCGAGGTGATAAGCCGACCGGACAGCGGTATCACCAGGTCATGAGCCTCGTGGTGTTCGAGTCACTGAAGCAGATCCACTGCGCGCAGTGCCGCCAGGGGCCGCTGCGGCATCTCGTCCGCGAGGCCGGTGTGCCCCGCTGTCTGGACTGCGCCGACCTCGGGCACCTGGTCTACCTGCCGCGGGGGGATGCCGCGCTGACCCGGCGGGCGCGTGAGGCCAGTTCACTCTCCGCGGTCGTCGTCCGCTTCGACAAGCGGCGCCGGCGCTACGAGCGCCTCGGGCTGCTGGTCGAGGACCCCGCGCTGGCCCGCGCGGAGCGCGCCTGTCTCGCGGACGCCGAGGCGCGGGCCCGCCGCCGGGAGCGCGACCGGCTGCGCCGTGCGGTGGAGGACACCCGCTTCACGGCGGCGTTCACCGCGGAGATCCGGCGGCTCTTCCCGGGCTGCCCAGCCGAGCGGGCGGCGGCCATCGCCACCCACGCCTCGGTGCGCGGCAGCGGCCGGGTGGGCCGTACGGCGGCCGGCCGGGCCCTCGACGAACAGGCGGTGTCGGTGGCGGTCCGGGCGGCGGTGCGGCACACGGACACCGAGTACGACGCCCTGCTGATGGCGGGCGTCCCGCGGTTCGCGGCCCGGGCCCGGCTGGCGCCGCAGATCGACGCGATCCTGGACGGCTGGCGCACACTCCCACCGCCCGCGCCGCCCGCGCACCGGCCCGTGCCCGCGTCGGGCCCCGAGCCGTAGGCAGGCCTGCGGCGCGCCGGCTGCCTACCGGAGGCGGAAGCGGCGGTAGAGCAGCACCCCGCCCAGCAGCAGGGCCCCGCCGCTGGGCAGCAGGTAGCCGACTCCGTCGGCCCCGGTGTGGGCGAGCGCCGGGCCGTGCTGCGGCGGCGCGGACGGGGTGACGGGCTGCTCGACGGCGGGTGGGGCGGGCGGCTCGACGACGGGCGGCTCGACGGCAGGCGGCTCCACGACGGGCGGCTCGACGACGGGCGGCTGCTGCGGGTTGGAGCCGCTGGGCTCCCCACCGTTGACGGAGGTGTTGCCGGTGGTGCTGCTGCCGATGCCGACGACACTGACCGCGTTGCCGCTGATGTTGGCCGGGACGTGGACCGGAAGCTGGATCCCGTTGCCGGACACCACTCCGGGGGAATCCGTTACGCGTCCCTCGGCACGGGCTCCCCCGCCGTTGTCGGTCTGGACCACGGACCCGTTCGCATCCCCTGGTTTCGACGCATGCGTGGACGACGACGCTGGACTTCCGTCGCCCGCTTCGTTGGCACAGCGGTTGCCCGCAGCCGGGTTCAGCAAGCCGGCCACGTTCACGGTGTTCCCGCACACGTTCAGCGGGGTGTGCACCGGCAGCTGCACCAGATTCCCGGACAGCAGCCCCGGCGAACCCTCGGCCGTCCCGCCCGCGTTGGCGTCGGCATGGGCGAATCCGCCGACGCCGGCGACCGCCAGTCCGCCTCCCGCGACCACCGCCGCGATCACGCCATTCCGACGACTGTGACGCATCAGTTTCCCTGCCTTCCGGAGGAGTCCACGGGTACTGCACCCGTACCGCAGAAAACGCGGTAAACCCATCCGGGTTACAGAGCCGGTGGGCATTTCACTCCATCGTGTGCTGGGTACTGCCTACTTCATGACCGATCGCCCGCTGCTGCTCCTCGACGTGGACGGCCCCCTCAACCCGTTCCGCTCACGCCTCGCCGGGCTGCGCGGATACACGAGCCACCGGATGCGTCCGACCGGCTGGATGTCCCACCGGGACCCGGATTCCCGCAGCGCCCGGCGCGGCCTGCGGGTGCGCCTGCACCCGTCCCACGGCCGCCGTCTGCAGGCCCTGCCCTTCGAACTCGCCTGGGCCACCGCCTGGATGCACGAGGCCAACACGTTGATCGCCCCGCACGTCGGGCTACCCGGCGACCTTCCTGTCATCGAGTGGCCGGAACTCTTCGCCGACGACCCCGACGGACTGTTCTGGAAGACCCGTCCGCTCCTCGGCTGGGCAGCCGGCCGTCCCTTCGCCTGGGTCGACGACATGATCACCGCCCGCGACCGCGCCTGGATCGCCGCCCACCACCCGGCTCCGGCACTCCTCCTGCGCATCCACCCCCGACACGGTCTGCGAGACCGGGACTTCACCACGTTGACGCGCTGGGCGGCGGCCCTGCCGGACGAGTGAGCGCGCACCCGTCGCGGCAGGTCTGCGCAAGGGCCTCAGTGGGGCGCGACGAGCCGGTCCGGGGAACCGCTCAGGCCTCCGCGGCCGCGCAGCTCTTCGATGTCGGACTCCAGCGCAGTCCGGATGTCGGAGCCCATGCGCTTCCACCCGAAGAATTCCCGTGTCTGCTGGAGAAGCTCCTCCCTGTTCATCCCCGGGCATTCGAGGACCAGCTCCCTCATGGCCGGCTGCCTCTCGCCGGAGGAATTGCCGTTCGGCGTCAGTGGCGCAGGGCCGTGAGGGGGTCCGGGGAAGGGGTGCCCGTCGGCCACCAGTCCTCGGTGTCCGGGCGGGACTCGTAGGCGTACCAGAGGCCGTCGCGGCCCAGGCGGAGCTGGCAGGTGTGCGCGGTGAGCCGGTTGCGCTCGGGGCGGAAGACTCCCCGGGAGGCGGCGAGGAGGGCCGGGCGGGCCCGGTCGAAGGGGCCCGCCGGGGGGTCCCAGGGCTCTTCGAGGGCGGCGAGCGCGGGCCGCCCGCCCTGGCGCCAGGCTGCGGCGGCCCGGGCCAGGTCGGTGGTGGTGCGGCCGGTGGCGCGGGCCAGGTCCCGGTAGAGGGTGCGGGCCGCTCCGGTGAGGCCGGCCGTGTGGTGCGCGGAGGCCAGACGGACGGCGTCCTGCCAGAGGGTGAGACCGGCGATCGGGTCCTCGGCGGTGGTGAGCAGCGCGAGGGCGCGGGCGGCCGCGTCCGTGGCGAGCTGTTCCAGGGCCAGCGGGTCCGGGGCCGCCGGATCGGCCGGGTACGCGGGCGGCAGGCCCGCGGCCGCGGGCGCGGCCGGCGGGGCCGGCAGCGGTGGCAGGCCGGTGCGGGCCAGCGCGGCACGGGCCGGGACACCGGGGAAGTCCGGTGCGGCATCGGGCTGTTCGCGTGCAGCGTGGGCGGCGTTGCGCCGGGTCAGCTCGTCGAGGAGCTCCCGTTCGCCGCGGCCGCGCAGGAGCAGCAGGACGAACGGGTCCTCGTCGAGGAGGCGGGCGGCCCGGTAGCAGAGGGCGGCGGCGTGCTTGCACGGCGGGCGGGCGGTGTCCGGGCAGGAGCAGCGCGGGACGAGCTCGCCCGCGCCGGGCAGGACCGTCCCCGCCAGGGACTGCGGGACCTCTCGCTCCAGCAGGCTCGCGAGGGCTGCGGGGTCGGCGGCCACCGACTCCAGGAGTTCGCTCCACCCGTCGTCCGGGAAGGGGCTCAGCGCCAGTTCGGTGCGGTACGGGCGGGCCCGGCTGCCCCGTACGTACGCCACGATCCGGCCCGGGGTGATCGTGACCGCGTCGACATGGCCCTCGGCGGCGTACGCCCGGCCCCGGGCCAGGCGGGCCGGGTCGCGGGACACCTCTTCGAGCGCCGACACCCAGGCCCGGCCCCACCAGCTGGTGGCCTCCACCCCGGCGGGCACGGTATCGAAGGTACGGCGGCGGTCGTCCCGCGCGGTGATCATGCGGGCCTCCGCAGGGAGACGAGGTCGGCCAGCTCGCGGTCGGTCAGCTCCGTCAGCGCCGACTCCCCCGAGCCGAGCACGGCATCGGCCAGGGCCCGCTTCGCTTCCAGCATTTCACCGATCCGGTCCTCCACGGTGCCCTCCGCGATGATCCGGTGGACCTGGACGGGCTGCGTCTGGCCGATCCGGTAGGCGCGGTCGGTGGCCTGCTCCTCCACCGCCGGGTTCCACCAGCGGTCGAAGTGGATGACATGGCCGGCCCGCGTCAGGTTCAGCCCGGTGCCCGCCGCCTTCAAGGAGAGCAGGAAGACCGGGACTTCGCCGGACTGGAAGCGGTCCACGAGCTCCTCGCGGCGCGCGACCGGGGTCCCGCCGTGCAGCAGCTGGTGGGAGATGCCCCGGGCCGCCAGGTGCCGCTCGATGATCCGGGCCATCGTCACGTACTGGGTGAAGACCAGCACCGAGCCGTCCTCCGCGAGGATCGTGTCCAGCAGCTCGTCCAGCAGGGCCAGCTTGCCCGAGCGGTGCGGGATCCGGGGCTGCTCCTCCTTCAGGTACTGCGCGGGGTGGTTGCAGATCTGCTTGAGCGAGGCCAGCAGCTTCATGATCATGCCGCGTCGCTCGATGCCCTCGCTCGACTCGATCACGGCCATCGCCTCGTCCACCGCGGCCTGGTAGAGCGAAGCCTGCTCCCTCGTGAGGGAGACCGGATGGTCGGTCTCCGTCTTCGGCGGCAGCTCGGGGGCGATCCCCGGGTCGGACTTCTTGCGCCGCAGCAGGAACGGCCGTACGAGCGCGGCCAGCCGGGCGACCGCCGCCTCGTTGCCCCCGTCCTCCTCCTGCTGGTGTTCCACCGGGCGGGCGTGCCGGGCCCGGAACGCCGTCAGCGGGCCGAGCAGCCCCGGCGTGGTCCAGTCGAGCAGCGCCCACAGCTCGGACAGGTTGTTCTCCACCGGGGTGCCGGTCAGCGCCACCCGGGCCGGCGCCGGGATCGTGCGCAGCGCCTTCGCCGTCGCCGAATGCGGGTTCTTCACGTGCTGCGCCTCGTCGGCGACGACCATGCCCCAGGGCTGCCCGGCCAGCCGGGCCGCGCTCGCGCGCATCGTCCCGTACGTGGTGAGCACGAATCCCCCGGCGAGCCCGTCGAGGCTGCGGCTTCCTCCGTGGAAGCGGCGCACCGCGACTCCGGGCGCGAACTTCTCGATCTCCCGCTGCCAGTTGCCCAGCAGCGACGCGGGGCACACGACGAGCGTCGGCTCGGGGCGGTCCCGGTGCAGGTGCAGCGCGATCAGGGTGACCGTCTTGCCCAGGCCCATGTCGTCGGCGAGGCAGCCGCCGAGGCCGAGCGAGGTCATCAGGTCCAGCCAGGCCAGGCCGCGCGCCTGGTAGTCGCGCAGGGCGGCCTTGAGCCCGACGGGCTGCGGCAGCAGGGCGGGCTCGCCGGTGAGCCGATCCCGCAGGGCGGCCAGCGCGCCGACGGGAACGGCCGCCACCGGCTCCCCGTCGACCTCGGCGGTCCCCGTCAGCACCGTGGCCAGCGCATCCACCGGGTCCAGCAGCCCCAGCTCCCGCTTGCGCGCCTTGCGCACCAGCTCGGGATCGACCCGCACCCACTGGTCCCGAAGCCGCACCACGGGCCGGTGGGCCTGCGCCAGGGCGTCCATCTCCCCCGGGGTGAGCCGGTCGCCGCCCAGCGCGAGCTCCCAGGAGAAGGCGAACAGGTTCCGGGCGTCGAAGAACGCCGTGCCGTCGGTGGCCGATCCGGGCGCGGCCGGCCGTACGACCGCGGTCGCGGACAGCGTACGGGCCAGCTCCCGCGGCCAGTGGACGAGGACCCCGGCGGCCGCCAGCCTGGTCGCGCCGGTGCCCAGCAGGTCTTCGAGCTCCGGGTCGGAGAGGGCCAGGACGTCGGGGACCGGCTGGTCCAGCAGGCGCAGCAGCGGCGGCCAGACCCGGGCGGCCCGGCGCAGCGCGAGCACCGCGTCGATCCGTGCGCGCGGCCCGAAGCCGGCGGCGGCCGCACCGGCCCACAGCAGCCCGGCATCGGTCACGAGGGTGGGGTCGGCGAGGCTGTGCACCTGGACGACGGCGGCGCCCGCGCGGCGGACGTCCTCCTCGTCCGCCTCGTCGAAGAGGCGGAACGAGGACAGGTCGAGCCGCAGCGAGATCCCCACGCCGGCATCGGCGCCGGCCGCGACCTGCGCGGCCCAGTCCTGTATCCCGGGCACCCGCTGCGGCTCCTGCGCGGCGAACGGCCGCCCGGCCGCCACCGGCGCGGCCGGGGTGCGGGGCAGGCTGTCGGCGACGGCATCGAGGAACGCCCGGACCAGGGCCTCCGGTTCGGGCAGCCGGAGCGGGCGGCGGCCGGCCAGGGGGGTGGCGTACCCCTCGTACGGGAGCGCGGCGGCCACCGCGCGGAGGAATCCCACGTCCTCGGCGTCGAGCGGACCGGCCCGCCAGGCGTCGACCCCGTCGGGGGTGGTCCCGGGGAGGAGCCGACCGCGGGCGACGAGCGCCAGCGCGTGGCAGGCGGCGGTGCCCCAAGCCCGGGTGGCGGGGTGCGTGACGGCGCTGTACGGGGCGCGGGCGAGCAGGGGCAGGGCGTCGGTGACGGAGAGGCCGAGCGAGGGGACCGTACGGGAGCGCACGGACGAGCCATGGGGGCGTACGACCGTGAGCGGCGCCGGAGTCCCCACCGGGAGCTCGGGGAGGGCGTCCCCGTCGGCGGCCCAGAAGGCGATGCGGGCCTCGCGGGGGACGGCGGCGGGCAGGAACACGGCGGGGTGGCGCAGGAGGGCGTGCGCGGGGTGCGGCGGTGCCGGATGCAGTGTCCGCTGCGATGTCGGCTGCGGAGTCACGGTGTCACCTCCCCCTCCCCTCGGTTCCTTCGGGCCAGACCGAGCCCGTCTGCCGCCGAGTCTAGGCGCGCCCACTGACACCCGCGCTGACCTGGGCAGATACCGGATCCCCAGCCAGGGCGCCGAACCCGCCTCCACCCCTGGCGCACCACCGCCCCGCCGGTGGGACCATGGACCTGAGGCGATGGGCCATGCGTTCCGGAAACGAGCCGATGACCGCCCGCAGTCCGCTGCGGCTGAGGTTCTGGCTGAGCCTGTGGGGGATCGTCTGGGCCGTCGCCGGGACCGCCGCGTTCTCGCTGGTCGGCCGGCCCGGGTGGGCGGCCGCCTGCGGGGTGCTCGCCGTGCTCGCGACCGTGGACCTGGCGGTGGTCCTCCACCACATCCACCAGGGCCCGCACTACCAGCCGGGCCCGGACGTCCCCCCGTACGAGCCTCCCGGCAGCCGGTGAAGCCGGGCGGGCCGGCAGGGCGACGGGCCGGGGCGGGC
Source organism: Streptomyces sp. NPDC097981 (assembly GCF_040302565.1). Classification (NCBI taxonomy): domain Bacteria; kingdom Bacillati; phylum Actinomycetota; class Actinomycetes; order Kitasatosporales; family Streptomycetaceae; genus Streptomyces; species Streptomyces sp. NPDC097981. The sequence continues at coordinate 116,075 of NZ_JBEORW010000005.1, read as the reverse complement.
CTACTCCTCGAAGCGGGCCGCCGCCAGGTAGTCCGGCCGGGGGTCGAGGGCGGCTGCCAGGCGGAAGTGCTTGCGCGCCTGCGCGGGCCGGCCGGAGCGCTCGTGGGTGCGGGCCAGCGCGAAGTGCGCGAAGGCATTGTCCGGCTCCCGCTCCAGCACCAGCTCGAACTCCAGTGCCGCCGGACGCAGTTGAGCGGCGGCGAAGAACGCACGGGCCCGCAGCAGCCGGGCCGCCGTGTTCTCCGGGTGCGCGGCGATCACCGAGTCGAGCAGTTTCACGGCGCCCCGCGGGTCACGCGCGGCCAGCAGCTGCTCGGCGGCCCGGTAGTCGATGACGTGCGTCTCGGGCGACGAACCGGACGGCGGAGGCGGCTGCGACGGTACGGGCTGCGGCGTGGTGTCGGACACGGTCGGTTCCTTCCCTCTCCGGACCCGTTCAACGCCTCGCGCCCCGCCCGCTATTCCATGTGCACGTCAGGCACGGGGAGCTCCGGCGCCACCGCCCGCAGCCCCCGCCCGCTCCATGAGCTCCGCCCACACCTTGCGCACCTGCGGTTCCAGTGCCTCCAGCGGCCCGTCGTTGTCGATCACGAGCGTGGCCACCGCCAGCCGCTGCTCCCGGGTGGCCTGCGCGGCCATCCGCGCCCGCGCCTCCTCCTCGGCCATCCCGCGCAGCGCGGTCAGCCGCGCCAGCTGCGTCCCGGAGGCCGCGTCCACCACGACGACCAGGTCGTACAGCGGCGCCAGGCCGTTCTCCGCAAGCAGCGGTACGTCGTGCACCACGATCGCGTCGGGCCCTGCGGTGGCCTCCAGTTCGGCCGACCGGGCCCTGACCAGCGGATGCACGATCGCGTTGAGGGTCTGCAGCTTCGCCGGGTCGGCAAACACGATCGACCCCAGCTTCGGCCGGTCCAGTGCCCCCTCGGCGGTCAGCACGGACTCTCCGAAGGCCGCCACGACGGCCGCAAGCCCAGGGGTCCCCGGTTCCACGACCTCCCGCGCGATGCGGTCGGCGTCCACGACGACCGCCCCGTACCCCGCCAGCAGCCGCGAGACCTCGCTCTTGCCCGCACCGATTCCGCCGGTCAATCCCACCTTCAGCATGCCCAGCAGACTAGACCCCGCGCCCCGGCCCCCGTACAGCCCCCCGGCTCCCCAGACCGTCCCGCCCCCGCGCCGGGGGGCGGGGGCGGGACGGTAACGCCCGTCAGCCCTCGCCCTCGCGCTCCGCCAGGAACCGCTCGAACTCGCGGCCGATCTCGTCCGCCGACGGGATCTCCTGCGGCTCGGCGATCATGTTGCCCCGCGTCTCGGCGCCGGCCGCCGCGTCGTACTGGTGCTCCAGCCCCTGGACCAGCCCGACCAGTTCCTCGTCGCCCTCGCGGATCTGCCGGTCGATCTCCGTCTGCGTGCGGTGCGCCTCGGTCCGCAGCCCGTGCGCCACCGCAGGCAGGACCAGCCCGGTCGCCGCCGTGATCGCCTCCAGCGCCGTCAGCGCGGCGTCCGGGTACGGGGAGCGCGCCACGTAGTGCGGGACGTGCGCGGCGACGCCCAGTACGTCGTGCCCTGCCTGGCCGAGGCGGAACTCGACGAGCGATTCGGCGCTGCCCGGCACCTGCGCCTCGTCGAAGGGGCTTCGGTGGCCCGGCATGAGGTCGGTCCGGTTGCCGTGCGGGGTGATCCCGACGGGCCGGGTGTGCGGGACGCCCATCGGGATGCCGTGGAAGTTGACCGAGAGCCGGACGCCGAGGCGCTCGACGATCTGCCGGACCGCGACGGCGAAGCGCTCCCACTCCACGTCCGGCTCGGGGCCGGAGAGCAGCAGGAACGGCGCGCCCGTGGCGTCCTGGACGAGGCGCACCTCCAGCCGGGGCTCCTCGAACTCGGTCCAGTGGTCGCGCTGGAACGTCAGCAGCGGACGCCGGGCGCGGTAGTCGACCAGACGGTCCGCGTCGAACCGGGCCACCACCTGGTGGGGCAGCGTGTCGAGCAGCCGCTCGACGATCTGCTCACCGGCCTCGCCCGCGTCGATGTACCCCTCGAAGTGGTAGAGCATGACCAGCCCGGCCGAGTCCTGGGCAAGTGCCAGGTCCGCCACCGCCAGGCCCTTGGCATCCCATTCGTACAAACCCTGTGGATCAAGCACCGTCACGACTCCTCCTGTCCGCCTTCTCAGCCAAGAACGTCCAAGGCGGCTGCTCCATTCCCCAGTTGGCGCTTTTCACAGGAACGCAACAAGGCCCGCCCCCTGGGGGACGGGCCTTGCTTTCAGCTCAGCTCACACCGGAGTGTGATGCGCTGCGATCAGCTCTGGCCGCCGGCCAGCTTCTCGCGGAGCGCGGCCAGGGCCTCGTCGGAGGCCAGGGCGCCCGAGGTCTCGTCCGACTCCGAGGAGTACGAACCACCCGAGATGCCCGCACCGGCGTTGCCACCGGCGGCCGGGGCGGCAGCGCCCTCGGCAGCAGCGGCCTCGTCGGCCTCGCGGCTCTTGATGACCTGAGCCTGGTGCTGCTCGAAGCGGACCTGCGCCTCGGCGTACTGGCGCTCCCAGGTCTCGCGCTGGGTCTCGTAGCCCTCGAGCCAGTCGTTGGTCTCGGGGTCGAAGCCCTCGGGGTAGATGTAGTTGCCCTGGTCGTCGTAGGACGCGGCCATGCCGTACAGGGTCGGGTCGAACTCGACCGACGCCGGGTCGGCACCGAAGGACTCGTTGGCCTGCTTCAGCGACAGCGAGATCCGGCGACGCTCCAGGTCGATGTCGATGACCTTGACGAAGATCTCGTCGTTGACCTGGACGACCTGCTCCGGGATCTCCACGTGGCGCTCGGCCAGCTCGGAGATGTGGACCAGGCCCTCGATGCCCTCGTCCACGCGGACGAACGCACCGAACGGAACCAGCTTGGTGACCTTACCCGGGACGACCTGGCCGATCTGGTGGGTCCGGGCGAACTGCTGCCACGGGTCCTCCTGCGTCGCCTTCAGCGACAGGGAGACACGCTCGCGGTCCATGTCGACGTCGAGGACCTCGACGGTGACTTCCTGGCCGACCTCGACAACCTCGGACGGGTGGTCGATGTGCTTCCAGGACAGCTCGGAGACGTGGACGAGACCGTCGACGCCACCCAGGTCCACGAAGGCACCGAAGTTGACGATCGAGGAAACGACGCCGGAGCGGACCTGACCCTTCTGCAGGGTGGTGAGGAACGTCTGGCGGACCTCGGACTGGGTCTGCTCCAGCCAGGCGCGGCGGGACAGGACCACGTTGTTGCGGTTCTTGTCCAGCTCGATGATCTTCGCCTCGAGCTCCTTGCCCACGTAGGGCTGGAGGTCGCGGACGCGGCGCATCTCGACGAGGGAGGCCGGCAGGAAGCCACGGAGGCCGATGTCGAGGATGAGACCACCCTTGACGACCTCGATGACGGTACCGGTGACGATGCCGTCTTCTTCCTTGATCTTCTCGATCGTGCCCCAGGCACGCTCGTACTGAGCGCGCTTCTTGGACAGGATCAGACGGCCTTCCTTGTCCTCCTTCTGGAGAACCAGGGCCTCGATCTCGTCGCCGACCTTGACGACCTCGTTCGGGTCGACGTCATGCTTGATCGAGAGCTCACGGCTCGGGATCACGCCTTCGGTCTTGTAACCGATGTCGAGCAGGACCTCGTCCCGGTCGACCTTCACGATGACGCCGTCGACGATGTCGCCGTCGTTGAAGTACTTGATCGTCTCGTCGATCGCGGCGAGGAAGGCTTCCTCGTTACCGATGTCGTTGACCGCTACCTGCGGAGTGGTAGAGGTGGTCTCGGTGCTGCTCGTCATGTGGGAAAGGGCTCCGGTTACGGACAGAAAGTCGTAGGTACTGCTACGCCGGGAGCCCTTATCGGCATCTGCCGAAGAAGCCGGACAGCCAAGGAAGCCCAAATTCCGCGTCAAGCGGACCGGGCCTCGAAAACCGAGGGGTCATCTACAGATGCAAGCGCAGCCTGCTAGGTCTGAGGAGCACAGGCTCGCAGCGCAACTTGTAGCATACGGGGGCAGCCGGACAGGGTCAATGCGCGAAGGCGCACATCCCGGGCAGATCGCCGCACGACCGGCACAATTCGTGGGCAGGCGCGCGCCGATGGCCGTTCCCTGCCTCGTTCCGACTCTTTCCGCAGACTACGACGACAGGCCCCATGAACCAAGAGGACTACGCCCCCGAAGAAGCGTACGAAGCCGACGGCGACGCCGGCGAGGACGCCGAGGCCACCCGGCGTGACGCCGACGATGCGGAGAGCAGCCGGGCGAGCCGGGGCTGGTGGGACCGCAACGCCGACGAGTACCAGAGCGAACACGGAGCGTTCCTCGGCGACGACCGCTTCGTCTGGGGACCGGAGGGCCTGGACGAGGCCGAGGCCGCGCTGCTCGGCCCGGCGGACGCCCTGAAGGGCAAGGTCGTCCTGGAGATCGGCGCCGGCGCCGCGCAGTGCTCGCGCTGGCTGGCCGCGCAGGGCGCCCGCCCGGTGGCCCTGGACCTCTCCCACCGCCAGCTCCAGCACGCCCTGCGCATCGGCGCGGACGTCCCCCTGGTCGAGGCCGACGCGGGGAAGCTGCCCTTCCGCGACGGCTCCTTCGACCTGGCCTGCTCCGCGTACGGGGCCGTCCCCTTCGTCGCCGACCCCGTGAACGTCATGCGCGAGGTCCACCGCGTCCTGCGCCCCGGCGGCCGCTGGGTCTTCTCGGTCACCCACCCCGTCCGCTGGGCTTTCCCCGACGAGCCCGGCCCGGAAGGGCTGTCCGTCGCCGCCTCCTACTTCGACCGGACCCCGTACGTCGAACAGGACGAGCAGGGCCGCGCCGTATACGTGGAGCACCACCGCACGATCGGAGACCGGGTCCGGGACGTGGTGGCGGGCGGGTTCCGCCTGGTCGACCTGGTGGAACCGGAATGGCCCTCGTGGAACACCCAGGAGTGGGGCGGCTGGTCCCCGCTGCGCGGCAACCTGATCCCCGGCACCGCGATCTTCGTCTGCGAGCGAAGCGAGATGGGGGAGCCCCCGGCCGAAGGCCGGGGGGAGCGACTGACGTGATCCGTACCGCCGCCCTCGACGCCCTTCCCGTACGGGAGGCCGTGCCCGCGCTGGTCTCCGCGCTGGACACCCACGGCACGGCGGTGCTGTGCGCCCCGCCCGGCACCGGCAAGACCACGCTGGTGCCGCTGGTCCTGGCCGGGCTGGTCGGCGGCGGGCCCCGGCGCCGGGTCGTCGTCGCCGAGCCCCGGCGGATCGCCGCCCGCGCGGCGGCACGGCGGATGGCGTGGCTGCTGGGCGAGCAGGTCGGCGGCTCGGTGGGCTTCACGGTGCGCGGCGAGCGGGTGGCGGGGCCGGCGACGGTGGTCGAGGTCGTGACCACCGGGGTCCTGCTCCAGCGGCTCCAGCGCGACCAGGAGCTGGCCGGGGTGGACGTGGTGGTGCTGGACGAGTGCCACGAGCGGCACCTCGACGCCGACACGGTCGCCGCCTTCCTCCTGGACGTACGGGAGACCCTGCGCCCCGAGCTGCGGCTCGTGGCGGCTTCGGCGACGACCGACGCCGCCGGCTGGGCCCGCGTCCTTGGTCAGGGCCGTCTCGGCGGCGCGCCGGTGGTGGAGGCCGGGGGGGTCTCGTACCCGGTGGAGACGGTCTGGGCCCCGCCGGCCCGGCCGGTGCGGCCCCCGCACGGGATGCGGGTGGACCCGGCGCAGCTGGCGCACGTGGCCTCGGTGGTGCGGCGGGCGCTGGCGGAACGTTCCGGCGACGTGCTGTGCTTCCTGCCCGGCGTCGGCGAGATCGCTCGTGTCGCGGGGCAGCTCGGCGGGGTGGACGCGGAGGTCCTCCAGGTCCACGGCCGGGCCCCGGCGGCCGTCCAGGACGCGGCGCTGACGCCCGCGGACCACCGCAGGGTGATCCTCTCCACGGCGGTGGCGGAGTCGAGCCTGACCGTGCCGGGGGTACGGGTGGTCGTGGACTCCGGGCTGGCCCGCGAGCCCCGGGTGGACCATGCGCGGGGGCTGGGCGCGCTGGCGACCGTACGGGCCTCCCGCGCGGCCGGGCGCCAGCGGGCGGGCCGGGCCGGCCGTGAGGCGCCGGGGGCGGTGTACCGCTGCTGGCCGGAGGCCGAGGACGGCCGCCTGCCCGCGTTCCCCTCCCCCGAGATCCGGATCGCGGACCTGGCGCAGTTCGCGCTCCAGGCCGCGTGCTGGGGCGACCCGGACGCGACGGGCCTGGCGCTGCTCGACCCGCCGCCGGCCGGGGCGATGGCCGCGGCCCGGGAGGTCCTGTCCGCGGTCGGTGCCGTGGACCCGGCCGGCCGGGTCACCCCGCGCGGGCGGCGGATGGCCCGGCTGGGCCTGCATCCGCGGCTGGCGCGGGCACTGCTGGACGGAACGGCCGCCGTGGGGGCCCGCCGGGCGGCGGAGCTGGTGGCACTGCTGAGCGAGGAGCCGCCGCGGGAGTACGGCGACGACCTGGCCGCCGCCTGGCGCCGCGCCCGCGCGGGCGGCGACGCGTACGCCGCCCGCTGGCGCGCGGAAGCCCGCCGCCTGGAACGCGCCGCGACCCAGACCCCAGCGAACCCGCCCGCGGACCCCGCCACACCGCCCGCGGACCCCGCGAGGCCCGCCGGACCGCCCCCGCACCCCGCCGCACCCGGCGCCGGCCCGGGGGCGAAGGGTGCGGCCACCGTCGTGGGCGGCGGGCGGCCCGGGGGCACGGACCGCCCGGCATCCGTCGACGCCCGCGGGCGAGGGGGTTCCCCGGGCGACGATGCCGCTGCCGGGCTCGTCGCGGCGCTGGCGTTTCCGGAGCGGGTGGCCAGGGCCAAGGCCGAAGGGGCCTTCCTCATGGCCGGCGGGACCGCCGCCGAGCTCGGTGACGGTTCCGGGCTGCGCAGTGCGCCCTGGCTGGCCGTCGCCGTCGCCGACCGGGGCCCCCATTCCACGTCCGCCCGCGTCCGGCTGGCTGCCGTCATCGACGAGGACACCGCCCGCGCTGCCGCCGGGCACCTGCTCACCTCGGGGGAAGAGGTGCACTGGGAGGCCGGCGACGTCGTCGCCCGCACGGCGCAGCGGCTCGGGTCGGTGGAGCTCGCCGTGCGCCCGCTCAAGGACCCCGACCCGGCCCTCGTCAGGGCCGCCCTCCTCGACGGCCTGCGCAGCGACGGGCTCGGCCTGCTGCGCTGGACCGCGGACGCTCAGGCGCTCCGGGACCGGCTCGGCTTCCTGCACCGCACCCTCGGCGGCGGCTGGCCCGACGTCCGGGACGACGGCGCCCTGCTGGACCGCGCCGACGACTGGCTGGAGCCCGAGCTGTCGCGGGCCCGGCGCCGGGCCGACCTCGGGCGGATCGACGCCGGGCAGGCGCTGAACCGGCTGCTGCCCTGGGCCACCGGCGAGGCCGCGCGCCTCGACGAGCTGGCCCCGGAGCGGATCGCCGTGCCCAGCGGCTCCCGGATCCGGGTGGACTATTCCGCCGAGCACGGGCAGCCGGTCCTCGCCGTGAAGCTCCAGGAGCTGTTCGGGCTGGCCGAGACCCCGAAGGTGGCCGGGGTGCCCGTTCTGGTCCACCTGCTGTCCCCGGCCGGGCGGCCCGCCGCCGTGACCGCCGACCTGGCCTCCTTCTGGAAGGGCGGCTACCGCGCCGTCCGCGCCGAGCTGCGCGGCCGCTACCCCAAGCACCCGTGGCCGGAGGACCCGGCGACCGCCGAGCCCACCCGGCACACCAACGCCCGCCTCAGGCGCTGAGCCCCTCCTCCGCCTCGCCCCGGCGGCCACGGCCCCGCGCCTCCAGCCACAGCGCCGCCGCGAACAGGAGGAGTCCGCCCGCCGCCAGGCCGGCCGGGGCGTACGTGTGCAGCGCGAGGACCTTCGTACGGTTCGACTTGACCAGGTCGAGGGTGTACTTCGCGTAGTCCTCGCGCAACTTCACGTCCCCGGCGAAGACCGTGAGCCTGCCGTCGGGCGCGCCGGCCGCGATGCCGCCGCGCATCTCCTGCTCGATGACCTGCTCGGCGTTGACGGGCGCCCCGGTGACCGGGTCGACCCAGAACATCGCCTTGACCTTGTACCAGAGGCTGGTGCCGGTGCTCTGCTCGAAGGTCGCGGGGTCGATGCCCTCGATCGGCATCTTCTTGGGCAGGGAGACCTTCGTCCACGGCACGGTCTGCTCGTAGTAGTAGACGTCCATCCCCTTGTACGTGCGCGGGCCGACGTAGTGGACCGGCGAGTCGGTACGGGTCTGCGCGTCGAAGTAGAGGTAGTCGCGGGGTTCGGTGAAGAACGGCCATTTGAACTCGATGCCCTCGCGCCTGACCGGGTCGCCGTCCACCATCTCGCCGGTGGCGTGCACCGGGGCCTGGGTGTGGGCGTCGAAGATGTAGCGCTCGGGGATCTGGGAGACCATCTTCCCGTCGGGGCCCATGATGTACGACAGCGTGTCCCAGACGACGACGTCCTTGCCGGCGCTCGCCTCGATCTCCTTCGATGCCTCGACGTTGCCCTTCAGGGTCTGGACGACGGTGACCTTGTCGACCTTCTTCGGCTCCATGCCGGCGGTGTAGTCGAGAAGGGTCGCGTCCTTCGCCTCCAGGACCATCTCCTGGTACTGGTTCGGCGGGATCTTGGCGAGCCGGGGGTACGCGTACCAGCGCAGCAGCGGTGCGAGAGCGGCGAGGAACACGGCGAGGGCGAGCAGGACGAGGCTGGCGGTGCGTCTCAAGGCCGGGCCTCCTCTACTGTCCGGGCGCGCTGGGCGCGGTGGTGAGCAGGGGCTTGGGCGAGGTCTTGCCCTCGGGCGCCCCGAGCGCCGTGACGGCGAACACGAGGGCCAGCGCGGCGGCAAGGCCGATGGCGGCGGCGACGAGTGCGCGCATGCCGGGCTCCGGATCTGATGGGGTGTCAGGGCGGGGGCACCGTAGCAACGCGGGGTCGAGATGAGAACCGTCGGGCCGGGAGCGCCGTGCGGGAACGCCGGGCGGGCGGCTAGAGCGGGCCGCTGGACAGGCGGTCGTGGATCGCGCGCAGCCAGGGCAGGCGGACGGCGGGCAGCCGGGCCAGCGTGTAGCGGAACACGCGCGGGTCGGGGCGGAACACCCCGCCCCAGGGATGCATCGGCAGCGGATCGTCGCGCAGGACGCCGTCGGGGAGCCCGCCGCTCGCGGGGACGTGCAGCCGGTCGTTGTGGAAGGCCATGTGCATCCACACGTCCGCGGCGAGCGGCACTGTCCCGGCGGCGCCGGCCGGCGACTGCCAGGCCAGGCCCGTCTGCGGGTGCCGGGGTACGAGGACGATGTCGGGGGCGGGCTCCGGATCGGGCAGGCCCGGTCCGGCCAGGGCCAGGGTCTTCGCCGCCGGCCCGGGCGGAAGCAGCGCGTCGAGCACGCGTCCGAACGCGGTCGCGACGAGGCCGCCGGGGAGGTGCACGCGGGTCCCGCCGGAGGCGGCCAGCAGGTGGGCCAGCGCGACCGCGACGGCCGCCTCCCACTGCGGGCTCCAGCACCCGGGAGGCTCGATCGGGGGCGTGGTCCGCCGCTCCCGCAGCAGGTCCTCCCAGTCGGCCGTCCGGTCGGGGCCGTCGGCGGGGAGCCGGCGTACGGCGGTCGGGTGGAGCCGCACGGCCTGCCAGAGCGAGCAGTCGTCGATGCGGGTCGCGACCGGCCGCGCGCAGTGCGCGCAGGCCAGGTTCGGACCGTCCCGCCCGTCGAGCCCCAGGCAGTATCCGTCGCACCGCTCGGGGATCAGGACGGTGTTGCGGGTGTCGCCCGGCGCGACGACGATCGCTCCGGGCGCCCCGCACGGCAGGAAGGCGACCGGGGCGAACACGCCGCGGGCCGCCGCTTCGTCCGGCCCGACCTCGTCCCAGGGCCGCCATGGCGGACCGGAAGGCTCCGGGTCGACGGCGTAGGTCCCCGGTTCCATCAGCGCGGGGAGCATCTCGTGTCCGTAGTGCTGGTGGGCGCGGACGGGAAGCGCGATCCGCGACACGGGGGCGGTCAGCTCGGCTCCGCACCCCGCACACGCGAACACATCGGCCATGTGCCCTCCCCCGCCCGTCCCCTGAACAGCGGAGATTATTCGGGCCGGGTGATCGACCGCCACCACCTTTGTCCTAGGGGGTCCGGGACGGGCCCGTGCTCGGCGAAGCGGCGACCGGGGTCTTGGTCCCGGTCGGGGTCGGGGTCGGGGTCGGCTTGGCGCTCGCCGTGGGGCTGGGCTTCGGCGAAGGGGTCACGGGCGCGGTGGGCGCGGGCGTGGGCGTCGGCTTCGGCTTCGGCTTCGGAGACGGTGTGGGCGTCGGACTCGGGGTCGGCGTCGAAGTTGGCGTCGGGCTCGGCGTCGGCGTCGGGGTGGGCGTCGGGACCGGGGTGGGCGTCGGGCTCGGCGTGGGCGTCGGTGCGGGTGTCGGGCTCGGCGTGGGTGTGGGCGTCGGCTTCGGGACCGGCGGCGCCGGGGGCTGGGCCGTGCCGCCGTCCGGGATCTCGTGCGCCCCCTTGAGGTAGTACGTGAACCAGGACTTCACCGTCCGCAGGTACTCCCCGGACTGGTTGTACGAGAGCACCGCCCGGTCCAGATCGGCGGCCACCCGCAGGTCCCGGGTCCCCGCGCACAGGTAGCGGCCCGCCGCGAGGGCCGCGTCGTACACGTTGTTCGGGTTGCGCCGGCCGTCGCCGTCGGCGTCCTGGCCCCATGCCGCCCACGTCGACGGGATGAACTGCATCGGCCCGACCGCCCGGTCGTACCTGGCGTCCCCGTCGTACTCCCCGCCGTCCGTGTCCCGGATGTTCGCGAAACCGTTGCCGTCGAGCACGGGGCCCAGGATCGGGCGCAGCGTGGTGCCGGCAGCGTCCACGCGGCCACCGCCCGCCTGCCCGGACTCGACCTTGCCGATCGCCGCGAGCAGCTGCCAGCGCAGTCCGCATCCGAGGTCGCTCTCACCCACCTTCTTCTCCGCCAGCCGGTACGCCGCCAGGACGGTCGCCGGGATCCCCTGCGCGCCCTCCCCGCCGCCCATCGCCACCGGCTCGTTGTGCGCCGCCCCCTCGGCCGCCGCGCCCGGCTCCGCGGCCGGGGCGTCCTGCGGCAGCGGGGCCGCCGACGGCTCGGAGCCGGCCAGGGGCGGGAGTTCGGCAAAGTAGGCGGAGTCCCCGCCGGATCCGGCCGACTGCGACGGCTGCGCGGTCTGCGCACCGTCCCCGCCGGCCGCGGATATCCGCTCGCCGGGCGGGGCTTGGGAGGCTGTCACCGCGGCGGCCACGGCCGCACAGGCCAGGGCGGCGGCCCCGCCCCTGCGCAGCCCGCGTCCGAACCCGGCCGTGAACCATTGCGTCAACCGAGCCGTCTTCCGAACCGACATGATCCGGCTCCCCTCCCCCTCGAAGTCGGCGTGACCATACGTCAGCTCCCTTCACACTGCACGGATCGCTGCCCGGATTTCACGAGTTCCCCACGTCCCGTGCAGCTCACGCATACTGTCCCGACCGTTCGGGACGCATTGGCCCGAAGTAAGGAAGAGATGCAATGCCGTTCACCCTCAGCCACGCGGCCGCCGTGCTGCCGGCCGTCCGCCGGGCCGGGCGCGCCCGTGGGCCGCTGGCCGCTTCAGCGCTCGTCCTGGGATCGTTCGCGCCGGACACGTTCTACTTCGCGGACGCGGTCGTCGGGGGCGTCATGCAGTACGGCGGATTCACCCACTCGCTGCCCGGTGTGTTCACCGCGGACGCGGTGCTGACCGCCGCACTCGCCGCGTTCTGGGTGCTGCTGCGCGAGCCGCTGGTGGCACTCCTGCCGCGGGCCCGGCAGGGCCGGATGCACTCCCTGCTGCGGGGCGAGCCGTGGCGGGGCGGTCGCCGGCCGGGGCGGCTGGCGCTGTGGTTCTACCTGTCGGCGGTCGCCGGCTCCCTGACCCACGTGGTGTGGGACAGCTTCACGCACCTGGACCGGTGGGGGACGAACCTTGTGCCCCGGCTCGGTGAGCCGCTCGCGTTCGGGTACCCCCTGTACACGTTCCTCCAGTACGGGACCTCGGCGCTCGCCGCCGTCGCCCTGCTCTGGTTCACGGTGACGGCCGTGCGCCGGCTGCCCGACCGGCCCGCACCCGCGTGCGTCCCGGCCCTCGGCAGGGCCGCGCTGGCCGGCTCGTACGCCCTGATCGCGGCGTGCGTCGCGGCCGGGGTGACGCTGCGGGTGATCCGCTTCTTCACCTTCTACGACCGGATCAAGAGCCCGCTCGACATCATCCCGACCGTCTGCTTCGGCGCGGGTGGCGGCCTCGCCGTGGGCCTGCTGCTGTTCGCGGCGCTGGTCCGGCTGCGCCACCGCGGCCCCGGCCGCCCGCAGCCGCGGTTCGAGCCCGGGCCGGCCGAGGCGCAAACGCGGACGCCCGCCCCCGCCGGGTAGCGGGGACGGGCGTCACGGGGCGCTGCCGCCGTGGCCGGAGCCGGACCGGGCCGGCTCCGGCATCAGTGCGCGGCGGACTCCCAGTCGGCTCCGACGCCGACGGACACGTCCAGCGGGGCGCGGAGCTCGACGGCGGCGCCCATCTCGCGGCGCACCAGCTCCTCGACCTTCTTGCGCTCGCCCGGGGCGACCTCCAGCACGATTTCGTCGTGCACCTGCAGCAGCATCCGCGACTTCAGGCCGGCCTCGGCGATCGCCTTGTCCACGCGCAGCATGGCGACCTTGACGATGTCGGCGGCGGTGCCCTGGATCGGGGCGTTCAGCGCCATCCGCTCCGCGGCCTCGCGCCGCTGGCGGTTGTCGCTGTTGAGGTCGGGCAGGTAGCGGCGGCGGCCGAAGACCGTCGCCGTGTACCCGGTGGCCCGGGCCTCCTCGACCACGCGGCCCAGGTAGTCCCGGACCCCGCCGAACCGCTCGAAGAAGGTCTCCATCAGGCCGCGCGCCTCGGCGGGCTCGATGTTCAGCTGCTGGGCGAGCCCGAAGGCGGACAGCCCGTACGCCAGCCCGTACGACATGGCCTTGATCTTGCGCCGCATCTCGGCGTCGACCTCGGAGCGCTCCACGGCGAACACCTGGGAGGCGACGGTGGTGTGCAGGTCCTCGCCGGACAGGAACGCCTCGATCAGCCCCTCGTCCTCGGAGAGGTGGGCCATGACGCGCAGCTCGATCTGGCTGTAGTCGGCGGTCATGAGCGATTCGAAGCCCTCGCCGACGACGAAGCCGCGGCGGATGGCCCGGCCCTCGTCGGTGCGCACCGGCACGTTCTGCAGGTTGGGGTCGGTGGAGGACAGGCGTCCGGTCGCGGCGGTGGTCTGGCTGAAGCTGGTGTGCACCCGGCCGTCGGCGGCGATCGTCTTGACCAGGCCCTCGACGGTGACGCGCAGCTTGGCCTGCTCCCGGTGGCGGAGCATGATCACCGGCAGTTCGTGGTCGGTCTGCGTGGCCAGCCAGGCCAGCGCGTCCGCGTCCGTGGTGTAGCCGGTCTTGGTCTTCTTCGTCTTCGGCAGGTCCAGCTCTCCGAAGAAGACCTCCTGGAGCTGCTTGGGCGAGCCGAGGTTGAACTCGTGCCCGACCGCCGCGTGCGCCTCCTTCACCGCCTGCTGCACGGCTCCGGCGAACTGCTGCTCCATGGCCTCCAGGTGGTCGCGGTCGGCGGCGATGCCGGAGCGCTCCATCCGGGCCAGCAGCTCGGAGGTGGGCAGCTCCATGTCGTGGAGCAGCCCGGCGGCGCCCACCTCGTCGAGCTTGCCGGTGAAGGCGTCGCCGAGGTCGAGGACGGCGCGGGCCTGCGCCATCAGGGCCTCCGCCTCGGCGGTCTCGTCCGCGCCGAAGGCCAGCTGCCCGTCGGCCGCGGCGGGCTGGAGCTCCCGGTGCAGGTATTCGTTGGACAGCACGTCCAGGGCGAAGGAGCGGCGGCCCGGCTTGACCAGGTACGCGGCGAGCGCCGTGTCCATGGTCACACCGGCCAGGGTCCAGCCGTGCTCCGGGAAGACCCGCATCAGGCCCTTGGCGTTGTGCACGACCTTCGGCTTCGCCGGATCGGCGGCCCAGGCCGCGAAGGCCTGCTCGTCGGCCTCGTCCAGCGCCGACGGCTCGAACCAGGCGGCGGCCCCGCCGGCCGCGGCCAGCGCGATCTCGCTGACATTGCCCTGGCCCAGCGCCCAGCTGTCCACGGTGGAGACGCCGAGCGGCCCGCCCGCGTGGCTCGCCAGCCACGGCGCCAGCTCGCCCGCGCCCAGCACGCTCGCGTCCAGCTCCACACCGGCGGCCGGAGCCGGAGCCGGCTCCTCGGCCGCACCCGGGTCCACGGCCAGCAGCCGCTCGCGCAGCGAGGCGTTGCGGATCTCCAGCACGTCCAGCACCCCGGTGACGGCCGAGCGGTCGTACGGGGCACGGGCCAGGTCGGCCGGGGCCTTGGGCAGCTCGACGTCCTTGACCATCTCGGTCAGGACCCGGTTGAGCTTCACGGCCTCCAGGTGGTCCCGGAAGTTCTGCCCGGCCTTGCCCTTGACCTCCTCGGCGCGCTCCACGAGCTCCGCGAACGACCCGAACTGGGTGATCCACTTCGCGGCGGTCTTCTCACCGACGCCCGGGATACCCGGCAGGTTGTCGGACGGGTCGCCGCGCAGCGCCGCGAAGTCCGGGTACTGCTGCGGGGTGAGCCCGTACTTCTCCTCGACCTTCTCCGGGGTGAACCGGGTGAGCTCGGAGACGCCCTTGGTCGGGTACAGCACGGTGGTGTGCGCGGAGACGAGCTGGAAGGAGTCCCGGTCGCCCGTGACGATCAGCACCTCGAAGCCGAGCGCCTCCGCCTGCGTCGCCAGCGTGGCGATCACGTCGTCGGCCTCGAAGCCGTCGACCGCGAACCGCGGCACGTTCATCGCGTCGAGGAGCTCGCCGATCAGCTCGACCTGCCCCTTGAACTCGTCCGGGGTCTTGGAACGGTTCGCCTTGTACTCGGGGAACTCCGTCGAGCGCCACGTCTTGCGCGAGACGTCGAACGCCACCGCGAAGTGCGTGGGCGCCTCGTCGCGCAGCGTGTTCGCCAGCATCGACGCGAAGCCGTAGATGGCGTTCGTCGGCTGGCCGCTCGCGGTCGTGAAGTTCTCCGCGGGCAGCGCGAAGAACGCCCGGTACGCCAGGGAGTGCCCGTCCATGAGCATCAGGCGGGGGCGGTCCGCTGCGGTCGTCTGGTCGGTCTTCTTCGATGCGTTCTCTGCCACGCCCCCGATCCTAGGCGGCCCCGCTGACAATTCCGGCGTCGGCGATGTCCGCAGGGCATGACAGGATCGGACGCCCACGCGAATACGTACAGCGGCCGACGCCGCGACGCCCGACTGCTCAAAGGGGAGCGACATGGCCGCCAAGCCGCCCGCAGGTGATCCCGCACAGGACGCGCCGCAGGTCGCGCCCCCCAGGCAAGCCGCCGCCGGCCTGCCCGCGATCGGGCACACCCTGCGCATCGCGCAGCGGCAGATGGGCGTCGCCCGCACCGCGCGCACCCTGCTCAAGGTCAACCAGAAGGACGGCTTCGACTGCCCGGGCTGCGCCTGGCCCGAGGGCGACAAGCGGCACACCGCCGAGTTCTGCGAGAACGGCGCCAAGGCCGTCGCCGAGGAGGCCACGCTGCGCCGGGTCACCCCGGACTTCTTCGCCCGCCACCCGCTGTCCGGCCTCGCCGGCCGCTCCGGCTACTGGCTGGGCCAGCAGGGCCGCATCACTGAGCCCATGTACCTCCCCGAGGGCGCCGACCGGTACCGGGCGATCTCCTGGGAGCAGGCCTTCGAGATCATCGCCGAGGAGCTGACGGCCCTCGACTCCCCCGACGAAGCCCTCTTCTACACCTCGGGCCGCACCAGCAACGAGGCCGCGTTCCTCTTCCAGCTGTTCGCCCGCGAGTTCGGCACCAACAACCTGCCCGACTGCTCCAACATGTGCCACGAGTCCTCGGGCTCCGCACTGAACGAGACCATCGGCATCGGCAAGGGCAGCGTCTCCCTCGAAGACCTCCACCAGGCCGACCTGATCATCGTCGCCGGGCAGAACCCGGGCACCAACCACCCGCGCATGCTCTCCGCCCTGGAGAAGGCCAAGTCCGCCGGCGCGAAAATCATCTCGGTGAATCCGCTGCCCGAGGCCGGCCTGGAGCGCTTCAAGAACCCGCAGACCCCGGTCGGCATGCTCAAGGGCACCGCCCTGAACGACCTCTTCCTCCAGATCCGCATCGGCGGCGACCAGGCCCTCTTCCGCCTCCTCAACAAACTCGTCATCGAAGCATCCGAGAGCGCCTCCGGCGCGGGCTCCGGCGCCATCGACGAGGCCTTCATCCGCGAGCACACCCACGGGTACGAGGAGCTCGCGGCCGCCGCCAAGGAAGCCGACTGGGCCGAGACCCTCACCGCCACCGGGCTGACCCGGCCCGAGATCGAGCGGGCCCTGGCCATGATCCTGGCCTCCGAGCGCACCATCGTCTGCTGGGCCATGGGCCTCACCCAGCACAAGCACGCCGTCGCCACCATCCGCGAGGTCGTCAACCTCCTGCTGCTGCGCGGCAACATCGGCCGCCCCGGCGCCGGCGTCTGCCCCGTCCGCGGCCACTCCAACGTCCAGGGCGACCGCACCATGGGGATCTTCGAACGCCCCGCCCCGGCCTTCCTCGACGCCCTCGACAACGAATTCGGCATCACCTCGCCGCGCGGCCACGGCTACGACGTGGTCCGCTCCATCGAGGCCATGCGCGACGGCAAGGCCAAGGTGCTCTTCGCCATGGGCGGCAACTTCGTCGGCGCCACCCCCGACACCGACGTCACCGAGGCCGCGATCCGCCGCACCGCCCTGACCGTGCACGTCTCCACCAAGCTCAACCGCTCCCACGCGGTCACCGGGCGGCGCGCCCTGATCCTTCCCACCCTCGGCCGCACCGACAAGGACATACAGGCGGGCGGCAAGCAGTTCGTCACCGTCGAGGACTCCATGGGCATGGTCCACGCCTCCCGCGGCAACCTCGCCCCCGCCTCCCCCCACCTGCTCTCCGAGCCCGCCATCGTGGCCCGCATGGCCCGCGCGGTCCTCGGAGCCGCCTCCGCCACCCCGTGGGAGGAGTTCGAGCGCGACTACGCCGCCATCCGCGACCGGATCTCCCGCGTGATCCCCGGCTTCGAGGACTTCAACGCCCGCGCGGCCCGCCCCGAGGGCTTCCGGCTCCCGCACGCCCCGCGCGACGAGCGCCGCTTCCCCACCAAGACCGGCAAGGCCAACTTCACCGCCGCGCCCGTCCAGTACCCGAAGATCCCCGAGGGCCGGCTGCTGCTCCAGACCCTGCGCAGCCACGACCAGTACAACACCACCATCTACGGTCTCGACGACCGCTACCGCGGGATCACCGGCGGCCGCCGCATCGTCATGGTCAACCCCGAGGACGCGGCGGAGCTCGGGCTCGCGGACGGCTCGTACACGGACCTGGTCGGCGAATGGAAGGACGGGGTGGAGCGGCGCGCGCCCGGCTTCCGCGTCGTGCACTACCCGACCGCCCGGGGCTGCGCGGCCGCGTACTACCCCGAGACCAACGTGCTGGTCCCCCTCGACTCCACCGCCGACACCAGCAACACCCCTGCCAGCAAGTCCGTCGTCATCCGCTTCGAACCGGCCTGATAGAACGATCTCAGGACAAGATGGTTAACGATCGTTGACGAACGGAGCCTGCCCATGGGCGAGCAGCACGCTGTGAAGTTCCCGCAGGAGGTCCTCGACGAGTACGCAGCCCTGGGCATAGACCTGCCCGCGCTGTTCTCGGCAGGCGACCTCGGCGAGCGGATGGACATCCGCATCCTGGAGGCCTCGGCCGAGCGGGTCGTCGGAACCATGCCGGTCAAGGGCAACACCCAGCCGTACGGGCTGCTGCACGGCGGGGCCTCCGCCGTCCTGGCCGAGACCCTGGGCTCCGTCGGCGCGATGATGCACGGCGGCATCAGCAAGATCGCCGTCGGCGTGGACCTGAACTGCACCCACCACCGCGGCGTCCGCTCCGGCACCGTCACCGGCGTCGCCACCCCCGTGCACCGGGGCCGCTCCACCACCACCTTCGAGATCGTGATCAGCGACGAGGAGGGCCGGCGGGTCTGCAGCGCCCGCCTGACCTGCCTGCTGCGCGACGCGGGCCCCGCCGCCGAGGCCTGATCCGCCCGCCACGGACCCCGCAGGCCCGGATCCCGCCCCGCAGAGGGCAGGGTCCGGGCCTGCCGCGCACCACGGGCCGGGCCGCCGCCCCTGCGGATCCGATCCGCTGCTTCCAGACCCTCCAGGCCCGGCAACCGCCCGGAATCCGCCAGTCCGCGCACGGTGCCGCGACGACTGTTGTGTCACCGAAGGTGACCGCCTACCTTCCTTTCATGGGCACCCAGCCACGCATCGCGGCCCGCTGCGGGGCCGCCGTACTCCTCACGGCGCTCGCCTTGTCCGGATGCTCCACTTCCGCCCCAGACGCCCGGCAGGCCCCCTCAACACCTGAATCCAGCCCTTCCTCGCCTGCCCAGATCTGTACAAGTCTCGTGTCCTACTGGGCGAAGGAGACCCTCAAGGGCGGCAAATGGTCCGGTCTGGACTGGGAGCAGAAGGGCCTGTCCAACGATCAGTACGCGATCCACGAGGAAGCGGTCGCCGCAGGCCGCGCCGAGGAGCGAACTGCCGGTCTGGACAAGGCACTTGAGCTGGTCGACCGGCTCGTGGCGCAGCGCTGCGCGGCGCAGAACGGGGCCACCTGGAGCTCCGAGAACTGGCGCCTGCCGAGCCCGGGCCGGTGACCGGAATCCCGAGCGCGCTGTCCGGCTTCCGGGCACCTTCCGGCGTACGGCCGATCCGCAGGTCAAAAGCCTGTAGCACGCCATACCAAGATCGATTCACGCGAAGTGGATCAAGGGGAGAAATTACCCTCAGTAATGGAGACGCCCCACAGAATCCCCTTTTTCCCCTCCGGAATGCCACCCGCTGGAATCCTCCGAGCACAGTCAGCGACAATTGGCCCCTTTTGGTCAATGACAGGAGCGTGAACCCCTCAAGCCCCTTAGGGGAACGGTGAATTCTCACGATGCGGACATTCTCCGAAGTCACAGAATGTCCGTTTTGTTCGCACTCCCGCCACACATTCTTGTCCCCGGCATAACAAGACAGTCACATCCTCCTTTCCCCGCTCCCCGCGCTCGCCACCTCGGCCTAGAGTCACGGCCAGTCACCGCGCCGCAGGGCGCGACCAGCACGGCCGTGGACATCCCAGTGCGGCCCGGCGACCCAACGGCACCTCATCTGAGGGGGCCGCGCCAGGGAAAGGAATAATCGTGCGACACCGTTCTCTGCTCGTCCTCACCACCGTGATCACCACGGGAGCACTGACCCTCACCGCTTGCGGTTCGCGCGACGAGGCGAAGGGCGGGGACAAGGCCGACGGCTCCAAGACCGTCGTCGTCATCGGCGTGGACGCCCCCCTTACCGGCTCGCTCTCCGCGCTCGGCCAGGGCATCAAGAACTCCGTCGACCTTGCGGCCAAGACGGCCAACAAGAACAACGAGGTCCCGGGCATCGAGTTCAAGGTCGAGGCCCTCGACGACCAGGCGGTCCCCGCCTCCGGTCAGGCCAACGCCACCAAGCTCGTCGGCAACAAGGACGTCATCGGCGTCGTCGGCCCGCTGAACTCCGGCGTCGCCCAGTCCATGCAGGGCGTCTTCGGCTCCGCCAACCTGGCCCAGGTCTCCCCCGCCAACACCAACCCCTCGCTCAGCCAGGGCGACAACTGGGGCAAGGGCGAGTTCAAGCGCCCCTTCAAGACCTACTTCCGCACCGCCGCCACCGACGTGGTCCAGGGCAAGTTCGCCGCCCAGTACCTCTTCAAGGACGCCGGCAAGAAGAAGGTCTTCGTCGTCGACGACAAGCAGACCTACGGCGCCGGCCTCGCGGCGATCTTCTCCGACGAGTTCAAGAAGCTCGGCGGCGAGGTCGTCGGCACCGACCACGTCACCGTGAAGGAGACCGACTTCTCCTCCACCGCCGACAAGGTCAAGTCCTCCGGCGCCGACTCCGTCTACTTCGGCGGCCAGTACCCCGAGGGCGGCCTCCTCGCCGACCAGGTCAAGAAGACCGGCGCCAACATCCCGCTCATGGGCGGCGACGGCATCCAGGACCCCGCCTTCATCACCGCCTCCGGCGAGGCCAACGAGGGCGACCTCTCCACCTCCATCGGCTACCCGGTCGAGAAGCTCCCCACCGCCAAGACCTTCATCGCCGACTACCAGGCAGCCGGCTACAAGGACCCCTACGCGGCCTACGGCGGCTACTCCTACGACGCCGGCTGGTCCGTCATCCAGGCGGTCAAGGCCGTCGTCGCCGCCAACAGCGGCAAGCTGCCCACCGACGCCCGCGCCAAGGTCGTCGAGGCTCTCGGCAAGGTCTCCTTCGAGGGCGTGACCGGCAAGGTCGCCTTCGACGAGTACGGCGACACCACCAACAAGCAGCTCACGGTCTACAAGGTCGAGGGCGGCAAGTGGGTCGACGTCAAGAGCGACACCTTCAACCAGTAGTCGCCACGCACCACCCGAATCACCCAGGCCCCGGCCTGATCCTCCCCAAATGAACCACGCCGCGCGAGGGCGCAAACAGCGCCCTCGCGCGGACTCATATATCCGACACGCACATCGGAGGCCCTGCGGTGCACGAACTGCCGCAACAGCTGGCCAACGGCCTTTCCCTCGGTGCCCTCTATGGCCTCATAGCCATCGGGTACACCATGGTTTACGGCATCGTCCAGCTCATCAACTTCGCCCACGGCGAGATCTTCATGATCGGCGGCTTCGGCGCCGTCTCCACCTACGCCGCCCTCCCGAGCGGCACCTCCCTGCTGGTGGCGATACCGCTCATGATCATCGGTGGCGCGATCGCCTCCGTAGCCGTCGCAACCGCGGCGGAACGCTTCGCGTACCGCCCCCTCCGCTCCGCCCCCCGACTGGCCCCGCTCATCACCGCGATCGGCCTGTCCATCGTCCTTCAGCAGCTCGTCTGGGGCTTCTACCCCGACGCCAAGAAGGCCGTCAGCTTCCCCGAGTTCACCGGCGAAGCCTTCAAGATCACCTCAAGCCTCTCCATCCAGCGCTCCGACGCGTTCGTCCTCATCCTCGCCCCGCTCTGCATGCTGGTCCTCGGCGTCTTCGTCCAGAAGAGCCGCAGCGGCCGCGCCATGCAGGCCACCGCGCAGGACCCGGACACCGCGAAGCTGATGGGCATCAACACCGACCGCATCATCGTCATGGCCTTCGCCATCGGTGCCGCGTTCGCCGCCGTCGCCGCCGTCGCCTACGGCCTCGACAAGGGCCAGATCAACTTCGAAATGGGCTTCATCCTCGGCCTCAAGGCGTTCACCGCAGCCGTCCTCGGCGGCATCGGCAACATCTACGGCGCCATGGTCGGCGGCGTCGTCCTCGGCCTCGCCGAGGCCCTCTCCATCGCCTACATCGAAGACATCCCCGGCATGCAGCAGCTCGGCGGCGGAGCCTGGTCCAACGTCTGGGCCTTCGTACTCCTCATCGTCGTCCTCCTCGTGCGGCCACAAGGCCTCCTCGGCCAGCGCGTCGCGGATAGGGCGTGACAACCATGACCAACGAAGCCACCCTCCCGCTCGACGCCGAAACCTCCGGCGCCACCTCCCGCACCGCACTGCTCTACGCGGTCATCGGCGGCAGCCTCCTCACCGTCGTCAGCGCCTTCCTCGCCTGGACCTGGACCACCGAGTTCCCCGGCAACCTCACCATCAACGGCAACCCCGCCCAGCTCCAGCTCCTCACCCTGGTCGGCGCCGTCCTCACCGCCCTGCACGCGCTCTCCGCCCTCGGCATCAAGGGCCTCGGCTGGCTCACCCCCGCCGGCTCGCGCAAGGCACTGTGGATCCTCTCCCTCGGCACCTTCGCGACCACCCTCTACACGGCCGTCGCCATCGCCTGGGTCCTCGGCGGATTCGTCCACCTCGAACCCGGCGCCTACGTCGCCCTCATCGGAAGCCTCGTCCCGGCCCTCGCCGCCTACAAGCTCCCCGACGACACCCGCAAGGCCGCCCCGGCGAAGAAGCTGTCCTCCTGGGCCGAAATCCTGATCATCGTCGCCGTCTTCGCCGTCGGCCTCTACGTGATCACCTTCGGCATCGGCACCGACGACAAGGAACCGCAGCTCTTCACCGCGTACCTGATCCTCGTCGCGTTCGCCTCCTTCGCGGTCATGAAGTCCGGCCTCACCGAGCGCCTGACCGAAATCACCGCGAACAACCGCCAGATCACGGTCATCGCCGCCTTCGTCGCAGCCATCGCGTTCCCCCTCACCCAGCAGGGCGGCGACACCTACACGCTGATCGCGGTCAACATCCTGATCTTCGCGACCGTCGCCCTCGGCCTCAACGTCGTCGTCGGCCTCGCCGGCCTCCTCGACCTCGGCTACGTCGCCTTCCTCGGCGTCGGCGCCTACACCGCGGCCCTCGTCTCCGGAAGCGCGTCCTCCGCCTTCCACGTGCACTTCCCCTTCTGGGCCGCAGTCCTCACCGGCGCCCTCGCCTCCCTGGTCTTCGGCGTCATCATCGGCGCACCCACCCTGCGCCTGCGCGGCGACTACCTCGCCATCGTCACCCTCGGCTTCGGAGAAATCTTCCGCATCGCCATGGGCAACCTCGACGGCGTCTCCGGCCCCAAGATCACCAACGGGCCCAACGGCATCACCAACATCCCCGACCTGGAGATGTTCGGCTGGAACTTCGGGGAATCCCACACCGTCCTCGGCGTCCAGCTCGGCGCCTACGCCAACTACTACATGCTCATGCTGCTCGCGATGGTCCTCGTGGTCGTCGTCTTCAGCCGGGCCGGCAGCAGCCGCATCGGACGCGCCTGGGTCGCCATCCGCGAAGACGAGACCGCCGCCACCGCCATGGGCATCAACGGCTTCCGCGTCAAGCTCATCGCCTTCGCCCTCGGCGCCACCCTCGCCGGCCTCGCCGGCACCGTGCAGGCCCACGTCCAGCACACCGTGGTCCCCGAGATGTACCAGTTCGCCGGCCCCGTGCCCCCGAACTCCGCGTTCCTCCTCGCCGCCGTCATCCTCGGCGGCATGGGAACCATCCGCGGCCCCATCCTCGGCGCCTCGCTCCTCTTCCTGATCCCGGCCAAGCTGTCCTTCCTCCAGGACTACCAGCTCCTCGGCTTCGGCATCGCCCTCATCATCCTCATGCGCTTCCGCCCCGAAGGCCTCATCGCCAACAAGCGCGCGAAGCTTGAGTACCACGACGACACCGCTGACCAGGCCCCCGCGGACCTGGCCACCGCCAAGGCGGGTGTGTGAACACCATGACGACCACCACCGAAACCACCACCCCCGCCGCCACCCCGGCCGGCGAGACCGTCCTCGAAGCCAGCGGCGTCACCATGCGCTTCGGCGGCCTCACCGCCGTCCGCTCCGTCGACCTCAAAGTCAACGCAGGCGAAATCGTCGGCCTCATCGGCCCCAACGGCGCCGGCAAGACCACCTTCTTCAACTGCCTCACCGGGCTGTACATCCCCACCGAGGGAACCGTCAGCTACAAGGGCACCGTCCTGCCGCCCAAGCCCCACCTCGTCACCAAGGCAGGCATCGCCCGCACCTTCCAGAACATCCGGCTCTTCTCCAACATGACCGTCATGGAGAACGTCCTCGTCGGACGCCACACCCGGACCAAGGAAGGCCTCTGGTCCGCCCTCCTGCGCGGCCCCGGCTTCAAGAAGGCCGAAGCCGCCTCCGAAGCCCGCGCCATGGAACTCCTTGAGTTCATCGGCCTGGAGCACAAGGCGCAGCACCTCGCCAAGAACCTCCCCTACGGCGAGCAGCGCAAGCTCGAAATCGCCCGCGCCCTCGCGAGCGACCCCGGCCTCCTGCTCCTCGACGAGCCCACCGCCGGCATGAACCCGCAGGAAACCCGCGCCGCCGAAGAACTCATCTTCGCCATCCGCGACATGGGCATCGCCGTACTCGTCATCGAGCACGACATGCGCTTCATCTTCAACCTCTGCGACCGCGTCGCCTGCCTCGTCCAGGGCGAAAAGCTCATCGAAGGCACCGCAGCCGAGGTCCAGGGCGACGAGCGCGTCGTCGCCGCCTACCTCGGCGAGCCCTTCGAGGGCGACCCGGGCGCGGCGGAGGCCGCCGAGGTCGAAGCCGCCGAAGCGCATGCCGCGGCCGCGGCGGAGACCGAGGCAGAGGCCGAGACCGAGGCTCCGGCAGAAGCCGAGGCTGAGGCTGAGGCCGAGGCCGACACCGAGGCTCCGGCCGAGGCTGAGGCCGACACCGAGGCTCCGGCCGAAGCCGAGGCCGAGGCCGAAGCCACCGCAGAGACCGACGCCCCGGCAGAAGCCGAAGCAGACGCCGACGCGGACAGCACCACCAGCACCACCAGCACGGACGGAGACGCCAAGTGACCGCACTGCTCGAGGTCAAGGACCTCAAGGTCGCCTACGGCAAGATCGAAGCCGTCAAGGGCATCTCCTTCGAAGTCAACGAAGGCGAAATCGTCTGCCTCGTCGGCACCAACGGCGCCGGCAAGACGACCACCCTGCGCACCCTCTCCGGCCTCCTCAAGCCCGCCGGCGGCACCGTCACCTTCGACGGCAAGCCCCTCGCGCAGGTCCCCGCCCACAAGATCGTCTCCCTGGGCCTCGCCCACTCCCCCGAGGGACGCCACATCTTCCCCCGGCTGACGATCGCCGAAAACCTCCAGCTCGGCGCCTTCCTGCGCACCGACAAGGACGGCATCGAGAAGGACATCCAGCGCGCCTACGAGATGTTCCCCATCCTGGGCGAACGCCGCAAGCAGGCCGCCGGCACCCTCTCGGGCGGTGAGCAGCAGATGCTCGCCATGGGCCGGGCCCTCATGTCCCAGCCCAAGCTGCTCATGCTGGACGAGCCCTCCATGGGCCTCTCCCCGCTGATGATGCAGAAGATCATGGCGACCATCGCCGAACTCAAGGCCACCGGCACCACCATCCTGCTCGTCGAGCAGAACGCCCAGGCCGCCCTCTCGCTGGCCGACCAGGCCCACGTGATGGAGATCGGCAAGATCGTGCTCTCCGGCACCGGCCAGGAGCTCCTCCACAACGAGGACGTCCGCAAGGCGTACCTCGGCGAGGACTGATCACCCCGCTGTAGACGCGTGAGGCCCGCCACCATCCCCCGGTGGCGGGCCTCACGCGTACTCCCCTCCGCTACCCCTTGGCAGCGTTCTTCTTCTCCTCGTCGTCCTCGATGACCGCCTCGGCAACCTGCTGCATGGACATACGGCGGTCCATGGACGTCTTCTGGATCCACCGGAACGCCGCGGGCTCCGACAGCCCGTACTGCGTCTGCAGAATGCTCTTCGCCCGGTCCACGAGCTTGCGGGTCTCCAGCCGCTGCGAGAGGTCCGCGACCTCCTTCTCCAGCGCCCGCAGCTCCGCGAACCGCGACACGGCCATCTCGATGGCCGGAACGACGTCGCTCTTGCTGAACGGCTTCACCAGGTACGCCATGGCCCCGGCGTCCCGCGCCCGCTCGACGAGGTCGCGCTGCGAGAACGCGGTCAGCATGAGCACGGGGGCGATGGACTCCTCCGCGATCTTCTCGGCCGCGGAGATCCCGTCCAGGACCGGCATCTTCACATCGAGGATCACCAGGTCAGGACGGTGCTCCCGGGCCAGCTCGACGGCGGTCTGCCCGTCCCCGGCCTCGCCGACCACGGCGTAGCCCTCCTCTTCGAGCATCTCTTTCAGATCGAGACGGATGAGCGCCTCGTCCTCGGCGATGACGACGCGGGTCGTCAGCGGCGGAACGTGCGACTGGTCGGCGTCGGGCGTGGGCGTCGACTCGTGCTCGGCGGTCACGATGGCTCCTCGGTGCGGGGCGGTGCTGCTTGGATGAGCCTACCTAGGAGCGCTCCCGCATGGTCACCCGGTACACTCCGACTTGCGACCTTGCCGGGTTGGCGGAATGGCAGACGCTGATGTCTCAAACACATCTGTCCGAAAGGACGTGCGGGTTCGAATCCCGCACCCGGTACTTGTCCGAAAAGCGGACGTTCACCTTCGCGTGAACGTTCGCTTTTTGCCATCCGTGACCATGGGCGCTCAAGCACATTTGCCTCATGGAGTTCCACAGCCTCGAAACACGGCAAATGGCCCTCTCTCTACTCCGAGGCGGCGCAAGGAACGCTGACGTCGCCCGACAACTCGACGTCCCCCTGGGCACCGTCGGCTACTGGAAGCACATGGACCGCGCCAAGCGCGGCGAGTGCCCCGGATCACACGATCCCGACTGCCCACGGTGCGATCGCAGCCCTCTCGACGAAACGGCGTACGCGTACCTCCTGGGCCTCTATCTCGGCGATGGCCACATCAGCCACTACTCGGGGCATCGCGTACCCAACCTGATGATCACCTGCGGGAACACCTGGCCCGGCCTGATGGACTGCGCTGAACAAGCCATGCGCCGGGTCTTCCCGTACAACCAGGTGTGCCGCGTGCGCAGAATCGGTTGCCACAACATCAAGGTGTACTCGAAGCACCTGGAGTGCCTGTTCCCGCAGCACGGGCCGGGCAGGAAGCACGAGCGGCGGATCGCTCTGGAGGACTGGCAGCAGGAGATTGTGGACGCCCATCCCTGGGAGTTCGTCCGGGCTCATCCACTCCGACGGGTGCCGGATCACGAACTGGACCGTGCGGAACGGCAAGCGCTACGAGTACCCGCGGTACTTCTTCACCAACAAGTCCGACGACATCCGTCGGCTGTGCACGGACACGCTCACCAAGGTCGGCGTCGAGTGGACCGTCCTGGCGCGCGGCAGTGACCCCTTCAACGTGTCCATCGCCCGGAAGGCATCGGTCGCCTTGATGGACGCCCACATCGGGCCGAAGTACTAGCGACGGGCCGCGTGGCCGCGTCGGGCGGGACGGGGCCCGACGCGGTGGGTGGTGCGGGCGGTCAGCGTACGGGGTCGCCGATGTGGTGGACGCGGACCAGGTTGGTGGATCCGGTGACACCGGGGGGCGAGCCGGCGGTGATGACGACGACGTCGCCGGGTACGCAGCGGCCGATGCGCAGGAGTTCTTCCTCGACCTGGGCGACCATCGCGTCGGTGGAGTCGACGTGGGGGCCGAGGAAGGTCTCCACGCCCCAGGTGAGGTTCAGCTGGGACCGGGTCGCCGGGTCGGGGGTGAAGGCCAGGAGCGGGATCGGCGAGCGGTAGCGGGAGAGCCGGCGGACGGTGTCTCCGCTCTGGGTGAAGGCGACGAGGAATTTGGCGCCGAGGAAGTCGCCCATTTCGGCGGCGGCGCGGGCGACGGCTCCGCCCTGGGTGCGGGGCTTGCTGCGTTCGGTCAGCGGGGGCAGGCCCTTGGCGAGGATGTCCTCTTCGGCGGCTTCGACGATGCGGGACATCGTCTTGACGGTTTCGACGGGGTATTTGCCGACGCTGGTTTCGCCGGAGAGCATGACGGCGTCGGTGCCGTCGATGACGGCGTTGGCGACGTCGGAGGCTTCTGCGCGGGTGGGCCGGAAGTTGTCGATCATCGAGTCGAGCATTTGGGTGGCGACGATGACGGGTTTGGCGTTGCGCTTGGCGAGTTTGACGGCGCGCTTCTGGACGATGGGGACTTGTTCGAGGGGCATTTCGACGCCGAGGTCGCCGCGGGCGACCATGATGCCGTCGAAGGCGGCGACGATGTCGTCGATGTTCTCGACGGCCTGGGGCTTTTCGATTTTGGCGATGACGGGGAGGCGGCGGTCTTCTTCGTCCATGATGCGGTGGACGTCTTCGATGTCGCGGCCGCTGCGGACGAAGGAGAGGGCGATGACGTCGGCGCCGGTGCGCAGGGCCCAGCGGAGGTCTTCGATGTCCTTTTCGGAGAGTGCGGGGACGGAGACGGCGACGCCGGGGAGGTTGAGTCCCTTGTGGTCGGAGACCATGCCGCCTTCGATGACGGTGGTGCGGACGTGGGGGCCGTCGACGGCGGTGACTTCGAGGGTGACGCGGCCGTCGTCGACGAGGATGCGTTCGCCGGGGGTGACGTCGTCTGCGAGGCCCTTGTAGGTGGTGCCGCAGGTGTGGCGGTCGCCTTCGTGGTCTTCGACGGTGATGGTGAATTCGTCGCCGCGTTCAAGGAGTACGGGGCCTTCGGCGAATCGGCCGAGGCGGATCTTCGGGCCTTGAAGGTCTGCGAGGATGCCGACGCTGCGGCCGGTTTCGTCGGCGGCCTTGCGTACGCGCAGGTAGCGCTCTTCGTGTTCGGCGTAGGTGCCGTGGCTGAGATTGAGGCGGGCGATGTCCATTCCGGCTTCGACCAGGGCTTTGATCTGGTCGTATGAGTCGGTGGCGGGGCCCAGGGTACATACGATTTTTGCTCGGCGCATGGGGCGAGCGTATGCCCCTACCAGGCAGTAGGAGTTTGGTTCCGGGTGTCCACTCAACAACCTTTGGGCAAATGGTTGTTGACAATTGTTGAATGTGCGGGAGGGTGCTCTGATGAGCACCCCCGGAGTGTTGTTTCAGAGTCGGGGCGGGGTCATGGTGAAGCGTGCGTTGACCTGGGCGTAGACGGTCTGGCGTTGGGGTTCGAGGTCGAGCGGCGGGGCGGCTTCCTCGGTGGTGCTGAAGGCCATGGTGCGCATTCCGGCGCCGGGGGCTGCTGCTTGGTAGGGGAGGGCGTTCTCGGCGCCGAGGTCGGCGAGTTCGACGAGGGCGGCGAGGTCGGCGCCGAGGGCTGTGGCGTATTCGCGGGCGCGTTGGACGGCTTCGAGTACGGCTTGGCGGCGGGCTTCGCCGTGGGCGGGTGAGGTGGGGCGCAGGGCCCACCAGGGGCCGTCGACGCTGGTGAGTTCGAGGTCGGCGAGGCGGGTGGTGAGTTCGCCGAGGGCGGTGAAGTCGGCCAGCTCGGCGGTGATGTGGACGCGGCCGTGGTAGGCGCGGATGCGTTCGGCGCGGCCGTGGCGGGTGAGTTCGGGGTTGATGGAGAAGGAGCCGGTTTCGAGTTTTTCGACGGCGTCGCCGTAGCTCTTGACGAGGTCGAGGACGGTGTTGTTGCGGCGGGTGAGGTCTTCGAGTGCGGTGCGTCGGTCGGTGCCGCGGGCGGTGACGGTGATGCCGATGCGGGCGATTTCGGGGTCGACTTCGAGGCGGGCTTCGCCGCGGACCGCGACGCGGGGGACTTCGGGGGTTCCGTAGGGCTGGGGTGCGGGGTCCTGGGTCATGGTTTCACTGTCGCACCGTCAGGTGGCCGGTGCCCGGCCGCGCGACGCGGTGGTCATCGGATCGCAACCTGCCGGGGGTGTTGCCGCTTGTTACCGATCAGTCAGAATCTACGCGCGTTGTTCACGCCTCGACAGTTGTTCACGCCTCACAAGGGGAGATGGCATGGCGTTCGACCGTAGGACGTTTCTGGGTACTTCGGCCGCCACGGGTGCGGCCGTCGCGCTGGCGGGGGCCACGAGCTCCCCGGCCGCCGCGGCGGAGGAGGCCTCCGGGGCCGCCGCGTCCGCGCATGCGCGGACGTACTCGTTCACGGTGATGGGCACGACCGACCTGCACGGGAATGTCTTCAACTGGGACTACTTCACGGACAAGGAGTTCGACGACAAGGCGCACAACGACGTCGGCCTCGCGAAGATCTCGACGCTCGTGGACCAGGTGCGGGCCGAGAAGGGGCGCCGCAACACGCTGCTGATCGACGCGGGCGACACGATCCAGGGCACGCAGCTGTCGTACTACTACGCGAAGGTGGATCCGATCACCGCCAAGCGGGGTCCGGTGCACCCGATGGCGCAGGCGATGAACGCGATCGGCTATGACGCGGCGGCGCTGGGGAACCACGAGTTCAATTACGGCATTCCGGTGCTGCGGAAGTTCGAGGAGCAGTGTCATTTCCCGCTGCTGGGGGCGAACGCGCTGGATGCGAAGACGCTGCGGCCTGCGTTCGCGCCGTACAGCATGCACCGGCTGCGGACCCCGTGCGGGCGGGACGTGAAGGTGGCGGTGCTGGGGCTGACGAACCCGGGTATTGCGATCTGGGACAAGGCGAACGTGCAGGGGAAGATGACGTTCCCGGGTCTGGAGGAGCAGGCGGCGAAGTACGTGCCGAAGCTGCGGTCGATGGGTGCGGACGTGGTGATCGTGTCCGCGCACTCGGGTTCGAGCGGTACGTCCTCGTACGGTGACCAGCTGCCGTACATCGAGAACGCGGCGGGGCTGGTGGCGGAGCAGGTGCCGGGGATCGACGCGATCCTGGTGGGGCACGCGCACACGGAGATCCCGGAGTACCGGGTGAAGAACAAGGCGACCGGCAAGGACGTGGTGCTGTCGGAGCCGCTGAAGTGGGGGCAGCGCCTGACGGTGTTCGACTTCGAGCTGACGTGGTCGAAGGGCTCCTGGTCGGTGGCGAAGGTGTCGGCGAAGGTGCTGAACTCGAACACGGCCGTCGAGGACCCGAAGATCGTGCGGCTGCTGTCGGACGAGCACCGCAAGGTCGTGGCGTACGTGAACCAGGTGATCGGTACGTCGACGCAGGCGATGTCGTCGGCGGACGGTCCGGTCAAGGACGTCGCGATCATCGATCTGATCAACCATGTGCAGGCGGAGACGGTGAAGGGGGCCCTGGCCGGTACGGAGTGGGCGGCGCTGCCGGTGCTGTCGCAGGCGTCGTGCTTCTCGCGGACGGCGGCGATCCCGGCCGGGCAGGTCACGATCAAGGATGCGGCGGGGCTGTACCCGTTCGAGAACACCCTTGAGGCGCGGGTGCTGACGGGTGCGCAGCTGAAGGACTATCTGGAGTACTCGGCCAAGTACTACGTGCAGACGGCTCCGGGTGCGCCGGTGGATCCGGCGGCGCTGACGAACGCGGAGAGCACGCCGGACTACAACTACGACGCGGTGTACGGGCTCGCGTACGACATCGACATCGCGCAGCCGAAGGGGTCGCGGATCGTGGGGCTGTCCTTCCAGGGGAAGGCGGTGGATCCGGCGGCGCGGTTCGTGCTGGCGGTGAACAACTACCGGGCGTCGGGTGGTGGGAACTTCCCGCACGTGCCGCAGGCCAAGCAGGTGTGGGCGAATTCGGACGAGATCCGTAACACGATCATCCAGTGGGTGAAGGCGAAGGGGACGATCGATCCTGCGCAGTTCGCTTCGGTGGACTGGCGGCTGACGCGGGCCGGGGTTGCGGTGTTCTAGTCCGTTCGCGGTGGTGTGCGGCCGGGGCCTGCGGGGGCGGGTCCTGGCCGCGTGCGTTGTGGGGGGCGGGGCGTGGCGGTGTGCGTTGCCCGGTTCGGGGGGCTACGGGTGGTCGACGAGCGGGAGCAGTTCGATCGTGGGGACGGGCCGGGTGTGTTCCCGTTGTTCGAGGCCGAAGGTGGTGAAGGCGGTGCGGGTGGGCTGGGGGTAGGGCTCCTTGCCGGTGAGGGTGTTCAGGATGGCGGCGCTGCGCCAGGCGGCGAGGCCGAGGTCGGGGGCTCCGACGCCGTGGGTGTGGCGTTCGCCGTTCTGGACGAAGATGCTGCCGGTGACGCCGGGGTCGAGGATCATGCGGTGGTTCTCGTCGATGCGGGGGCGGTCGGAGGAGTCTCTGCGCAGGTAGGGGTCGAGGCCGGCGAGGAGGCTGGTGAGGGGGCGTTCGCGGTAGCCGGTGGCGAGGACGACGGCATCGGTGGTGAGGCGGGAGCGGGCGCCTTGCTGGGTGTGTTCGAGGTGGAGTTCGACCTTGGTGGTGGCGACGCGGCCGGCGGTGCGGACGCTGACTCCGGGGGTGAGGACGGCGTCGGGCCAGCCTCCGTGGACGGTGCGGCGGTAGAGCTCGTCGTGGATGGCGGTGATGGTGGCGGCGTCGATGCCTTTGTGGAGTTGCCACTGTGCGGGGACGAGCCGGTCGCGGACGGGTTCGGCGAGGGCGTGGAAGTAGCGGGTGTAGTCGGGGGTGAAGTGTTCGAGGCCGAGCTTGGAGTACTCCATGGGGGCGAAGGAGGGGGTCCGGGCGAGCCAGGTGAGGCGTTCGCGGCCGGCGGGGCGGGAGCGGAGCAGGTCGAGGAAGACCTCGGCGCCGGACTGGCCTGATCCGATGACGGTGACGTGGTCGGCGCCGAGGATGCGCTGGCGGTTGTCGAGGTAGTCGGCGGAGTGGATGACGGGGACGGTGGGGGCTTCGGCGAGGGGGCGCAGGGGTTCGGGGATGTAGGGGGCGGTGCCGATGCCGAGGGCGAGGTTGCGGGTGTAGGTGCGGCCGAGGGCTTCGGCTTCGCCGTCGGTGTCGATCTGGGTGTAGTCGACTTCGAAGAGGTCGCGTTCGGAGTTCCAGCGGACGGCGTCGACCTGGTGGCCGAAGTGGAGTCCGGGGAGGCGGCCGGCGACCCAGCGGCAGTAGGCGTCGTACTCGGCGCGCTGGATGTGGAACTGCTCGGCGAAGTAGAAGGGGAAGAGCCGTTCCTTGTGCTTGAGGTAGTTGAGGAAGCTCCAGGGGCTGGCGGGGTCGGCGAGGGTGACGAGGTCGGCGAGGAAGGGGACTTGGAGGGTGGTGCCGTCGATGAGGAGTCCGGGGTGCCAGCGGAAGTCGTGGCGCTGGTCGTAGAAGGCGGTGGTGAGTTCGCCCGCTCCTCGGGTGGGGAGGCCGTGGGCGAGGGCGGCGAGGGACAGGTTGAAGGGGCCGATGCCGATTCCGACGAGGTCGTGGGGTGCATCGAGCTGGGCGGTCATCGGTGGCTGCTGCCTTCCAGGAGGGTGACGAGGCTGTCCAGGTCCTGCGCGGTGGTGTGGGGGTTGAGCAGGGTGGCTTTGAGCCAGAGACGGCCGTCGGCGGTGGCGCGGCCGAGTACGGCGTGGCCGTCGAGGAGGAGGGTGCGGCGCAGGGCGGCGAGGTGGGTGTCGTCGGTGTGGGTGGGGCGGAAGAGGACGGTGCTGATGGTGGGGGGTGCGTGGAGTTCGAAGCGGGGGTGTGCTGCGAGGAGGCGGGCGAGGTGGTGGGCGAGTTCGCAGGTGCGGTCTATGAGGTGGGCGAGGCCGTCGCGGCCGAGTGAGCGCAGGGTGGCGGCGATTTTGAGGGCGTCGGGGCGTCGGGTGGTGCGCAGGGAGCGGCCGAGGAGGTCTGGGAGGCCGGCTTCGGTGTCGTCGGGGGCGTTGAGGTAGTCGGCCTGGTGGGCGAGGGGGGCCAGCAGGGCGGTGTCGGGGACGGCGAGGAGGCCTGCGGCGACGGGCTGCCAGCCGAGTTTGTGCAGGTCGATGGTGAGGGAGTGGGCGCGGCCGAGGCCTGTGAGCCGGGTGCGGTGGCGGGGGCTGAGGGCGAGGAGGCCTCCGTACGCGGCGTCGGTGTGGAGGTCGGCGCCGTACTGGTGGCAGAGGTCGGCGATGGGGTCGAGGGGGTCGATGAGGCCGGCGTCGGTGGTTCCCGCGGTGGCGGTGACGAGGGTGGGGCCGGGGGTGGAGGCGAGGGCTTCGGCGAGGCGGGCGGGGTCGAGGGTGCCGGTGGGGGTGGGGAGGCAGGTGGTGGGGGGCAGGCCGAGGAGCCAGGCGGCGCGGGGGATGGAGTGGTGGGCGTTGGCTCCGTGGAGGACGGTCAGGCGGGGTCCGTGGCGTTCGCGGGCGAGGAGCAGGGCGAGTTGGTTGGCTTCGGTGCCGCCGGTGGTGACGAGGGCGTCGGGGGTGGGGGTGTCGTAGAACTCGGCGGCGAGGGTGCGGGTGAGGAGGGCTTCGATCGCGGAGGCGGCGGGGGCCTGGTCCCAGGAGTCGAGGGAGGGGTTGAGGGCGGAGGCGGCGAGGTCGGCGGCGGCTGCGACGGCGAGGGGCGGGCCGTGGAGGTGGGCGGCGCACAGGGGGTCGGCGGGGTCGGCGGCGCCTGCAGCGAGGGTGTGGACGAGGGTGCGGAGTGCTTCGTGATCGCCGTGCCCGTGTTCCGGGAGTACGTCGCCCAGCGCGGCCGCGACGCGGGCGGTGACGGTGTCGGGGCCGCCGGCGGGGAGGGGGCCGCCGCGCTCTCGGGCTCCGGTGTGCAGGGCGTCGAGGACGGTGTCGAGCAGGGGGCGCAGGGCGGCGGCTCCGGCTCGGCCGCCGGCGAGCGGGGGCAGTGGGGGCGGCGGTGGGGGCGGGGTGCCGGGCTGCGCTGTCATGCGGTGTCCTCACGGGAACGGGTCTGCGGCAGGGGCCGGCCCTGTCGTGGGGTGCCTGGCGGCGGGCGCCGCTGCGGTGACAGCCTGGGCCCGACCGGTACAACGATCAGACCCGAATGGGGTAACCGCCGGGGTGTGCCGGGTGTCGTTTGCGCCGGGGGCGCGGCCGGGTCCGGTCCGGGCACACAGCCGAACCGCGGCCGGGCAGGGACGGGTACGAGACCAGGACCGGAAAGAGTTCCGGACCCGCGGCCAGAGCCGGAGCCGAGGCCAGGGCCGGAAGGAGGTCCGAAACCGGAGCCGGAGCCAGGGCCGGAGCCGCGGCCGCGGCCTGGCCGGGAACGGGGCCGGGAACGGGCACGCCGCCGGGGCGGGGATGGGCCAGGGGCAGGAGCAGGCTGGGGATGGGCACGCTGCTGGGACGGGGCGCGGGTGGCCGCCGGCCCCGGCCGTGGCGGCGGGGCCGGCGGCCGGGGGGTCAGGCGGAGCGGACGCGCAGGGCGCGCGCGAGGTCGTCGAGCTGGTCGACGAGCTTGCGGCGCAGGCCGGGGACGATGGCGGAGTCGGCGAGGGCGGTGTGGCCGGCCTGGAGGCTGTCCTCGTCCACGGCGTGTCCGGGGAAGGCGTAGCGGCCTGCGGCTTCGGCGATGGCGGGGCCGCGGCGGGCGCCGAGGGCGATGGCTTCGGTGTAGTAGCGCGCCACGTACTCCCGTACGAGGTCGGCCTGTTCGGGCTGCCAGAAGCCTTGCGCGGTGGCGCTGAAGAGGTAGTTGGAGAGGGAGTCGTCGTGGAAGAGGCGCTCCCAGGCGGCTGCCTTGGCCTCGGTGGTGGGGAGGGCGGCGCGGCAGCGGGCGGCGCCTTCCTCGCCGGTGGCGCTGGGGTCGGCGGCGAGGGCGGCGTCGATCTCGCGTTCTCCGACGGCGCCGAGGACGCTGAGGCGGGCGAGGATGCGCCAGCGCAGCTCGGGGTCGAGTTCGGGGCCGCCGGGGACGGTGTCGTCCTCGAACCAGGCGGCGAGGGTGTCGGGCTGGGTGGCGGCGTCGACGAGGGCGCGTACGGCGGCGAGCCGCAGGCCGGGGTCGGAGCCGTCCTCGGTGCGCCGCAGCAGGGCGCGTGCGATGGAGGTGAGGGTGGCGAGGGCTTCGGTGCGGTGTTCGGGGGCGAGGTAGCGGTCGGCGATGTGGTGGCGGGCGAAGGCGAGGACGCCCTGGACGATGGCCAGGTCGGCTTCGGCGGGCAGGTGTGCGTCGGCGGTGGCCAGGTAGGCGGCGGGTTCCAGTTCGCCGTCGCGGACCATGTCGCGCAGGGAGTTCCAGACGACGGCCCGGGTGAGGGGGTCGGGGATGGCGGAGAGGTCGCGCAGGGCGGTCTCGACGGAGGTGTCGTCGAGGCGGACCTTGGCGTAGCCGAAGTCGCCGTCGTTGAGTACGAGGAGGGCCGGGCGGGGGCCGCTGACGGAGACGATCTCGTCGGAGGGGACGTCGACGGTGAGGAGTTCGCGCGGTTCGAGGATGTTGTCGGGGTCGCGGTCGTAGAGGCCGACGGCGATGTGGTGGGGGCGGGTGCCCTGGCGGTCGACGGTGAGGGTCCAGCCTCCGTGGTTCTCTTCGATGCGGGGGGTGAGGGTGTCGATGCCGGTGGTGCGCAGCCAGATGTCCGCCCAGGCGTGGACGTCGCGGTCGGTGTGGGCGGCGAGGGAGTCGACGAAGTCGGCGAGTGAGGCGTTGGCGAACTTGTGGCGGGTGAAGTGGGTGTTGATGCCGGCGAGGAAGTCCTTCTCGCCGAGCCAGGCGACGAGTTGGCGCAGGGCGGAGGCGCCCTTGGCGTAGGAGATGCCGTCGAAGTTGAGGAGGGCGCTGGCGGTGTCGGGGACGGCGTCGGGGTCGGGGGCGACGGGGTGGGTGGTGGGCCGCTGGTCGGCGTCGTAGCCCCAGGACTTGCGGGTGACGCCGAATTCGGTCCAGGTGCCGGTGAAGCGGGTGGCTTCGGTGAGGGTCTGGTACCCCATGTACTCGGCGAAGGACTCGTTCAGCCAGATGTCGTCCCACCAGCGGAGGGTGACGAGGTCGCCGAACCACATGTGGGCCATTTCGTGGGCGATGACCATGGCGCGGGTCTGGCGTTCGGTGTCGGTGACGGCGGAGCGGAAGACGAATTCGTCGCGGAAGGTGACCAGGCCGGGGTTCTCCATGGCGCCGGCGTTGAATTCGGGGACGAAGGCCTGGTCGTAGGAGTCGAAGGGGTAGGGCTCGGAGAACTTCTGGTGGTAGCGGTCGTAGCAGTCGGTGGTGATGGAGAGGATTTCCTCGGCGTCGGTGTCGAGGTGGGGGGCGAGGGACTGGCGGCAGTGGATGCCGAAGGGGAGTCCGGCGTGCTCGGTGCGGATGCTGTGCCAGGGGCCGGCGGCGACTGCGGCGAGGTAGGTGGAGATGACGGGGGTGGGGGCGGACTTCCAGATCCCGGCGCCGTCGGTGTCGCGGTCGCCGACGCGCTCGGTGATGCCGTTGGCGAGGACGGTCCAGTGGGCGGGGGCGGTGACGGTGAACTCGAAGACGGCCTTGAGGTCGGGCTGGTCGAAGGCCGGGAAGACGCGCTGGATGTCGTCCATGAACATCTGGGTGTAGACGTACGCCTCGCCGTCCGCGGGGTCGGTGAAGCGGTGCAGGCCTTCGCCGGTGCGGGAGTAGCGCATGCGGGTGGCGATGCGCAGCTCGTGGGGGCCTTCGCCGAGGCCGGTGAGGGGGAGGCGGTTTCCGGCGAGGGTAGCGGGGTCGAGGGGGTTGCCGTCGAGTTCGGCGGAGTGCAGTTCGTCCGGTTTCAGCTCGACGAAGGTGTCCGCGGTGGTGCGGGCGGTGAAGCGGATGACGGTGGTGGATTCGAAGGTGTCGTCGCCGCCGGTGAGGTCGAGGGTGACGGCGTAGTGCTGGACGTCGAGGAGCCGGGCTCGGAGCTGCGCTTCGTTGCGCGTCAGTGCGGACATGGGGCCCATGCTGCCCGAAGGGTGGGCCCCGGCCGTCTACTCTTCGCCCGCAGCGATCGTCTCGTGGTGGCGGATGACCTCGGCGATGATGAAGTTGAGGAGCTTCTCGGCGAAGGCGGGGTCGAGTTTGGCGTTCTCGGCGAGCTGGCGGAGCCGGGCGATCTGGCTGGCCTCGCGGGTCGGGTCGGCGGGGGGCAGCTGGTGTCTGGCCTTGAGGTGGCCGACCTGCTGGGTGCACTTGAAGCGCTCGGCGAGCATGTGGACCACGGCGGCGTCGATGTTGTCGATGCTGTCGCGCAGGCGGGCCAGCTCGGCGGTGACGGTCTCGTCGATGGGGCCGGTGGCGGCGGCTTCGTCGGGGGCGCTGTTGTTCATGGTTCCCGAGAATACGTGGCGGTCGGGTGCGGGTCTTCGGTGAGTCGGTCCGTGAGACGGGCGGCGGCGGTCGGAGCGGGGGCCGGGCGGGCGGGGCTGTGACCGGCCGTTCTTCGTCGGGGGTGGGTCCGGCGGTGCGGGGGGCTCGGGGTGGGCCTGCGTGCGGACCGCTGCGCGGGCCTCCGTGCGGGCCGTCTCAACCGGTACGGCCGGGGCTGCGTCTTCCAGGGGGAGGCGGATGCTCCCGCGGTGAGCGCCGTGTGGACGTACGCGTCGAGGCCGAAGGTGGTGACGATGACGGTGTGCGGGCCGTCCCGGCCGGTGGTCGCCCTGTGCCGCCCGCCCCGCCGGCGCCTGCGGGGGGCGGGGGCGGTGGTGCTGTGGCCCCGCGGGTCTGCGGCCGGCCGTGGGTACGCACACGGCAGGGAGCCCCGTCCTTCCGGCCCTGGTGCGCCGGGCCGGAGGGGCGGGGCGAGGGGGTCAGAGGCCGGCCGCCGCCGTCTTGATCGCGTCGGCGAAGGTGGAGACCTCGGTGTAGACGCCGGGGTAGCCGGCGCGGGCGCAGCCTTCGCCCCAGCTGACTATGCCGACCTGGATCCAGGCTCCGCCGTTGTCGCGGCGGAACATGGGGCCGCCGGAGTCGCCCTGGCAGGTGTCGACGCCGCCTTCGTCGAAGCCGGCGCAGATCTCCTCGCCGGGGACGAGGGAGCTGCCGTAGGCGCTCTGGCAGTCGGCGTCGGAGACGAAGGGGACGGTGGCCTTCATGAGGTAGCGCTGCTGGCCGCCGCCTTCGCGGGTGGCGCCCCAGCCGGCGACGGTGAAGGTGCCGTTGTCGAAGGCCTTGGTGTCGGCGATTTTGAGGGTGGGCTGGTTGATGGGCTTGGCGAGCTTGATGAGGGCCCAGTCCTTGCCGGAGCCGTTGTAGCCGGGGGCCTGGAGGACCTTGGTGGACTTGACCTTGACGGCGCTGGAGCTGTTGAGGTCGACGGCTCCGGCGGTGGCGGTGATGGAGGTGTTGTTGCCGGAGCCGCTGACGCAGTGGGCTGCGGTGAGGACGATCTGCTGGGTGTAGAGGGCGCCGCCGCAGCCCATGGAGAGGCGGACCATGAAGGGGAACTCGCCCTGCGCCGCGCGGGTGCCGCCGACGACGGGGGCCTGGGAGGCGTTGGCGGCGCCGGGCTGGAGGCTGACGGCGGCGAGGGCCACCGCGCCGACGGCGAGGGTGCGCTTGAGGAGTGCGGCAAGGGTGGACACAGTCGACACACTGCCTTTCGTGGGGGGTTGGGCCGTGCGCGTCATCGGGTGAATGACACGTACATGTCACACCCGTGGTCCGCCGGGCATCAAGGACGCGTTTTCGGACAATGTGCGGCGCGGGGGGCGGCATGACGAAGAACGGGAGCCCCGGCAGGCGCGGCAGCCCGATCGAGCACGGATCTCCCCATCTCGACACCGTCCGCGCCGCGATCACCGCACTGTTCCGGCGGCTCTCGTACGACGGGATCCTGGCCTACGGCACGAGCTTCGCCCCCGCCGACGCCGCCTTCACCGACGCCGACGACCTCCACCTCGGGGCGCACCGCGTGGCCTCGGCGGTCGTGCGCGCCCTGCGGCTGCCCGACGCCCGGATGGTGGTCTCCTTCCGGGCGATGGAGGAGGCGGCCACCGTGGAACTGGCCGCGGGGCCCGAGTACTTCATCGAGGTCAACGACCGCTTCCGCACCCACCGCCGCGACCTGGCGGCCGCCCTGGCGCACGAGGTCACACACGTCCTGCTGCACCGGCTGGACCTGGGCTTCCCCACGACCGCCGACAACGAGATCCTCACCGACACCGCCGCCGCCTACCTGGGGGCCGGCTGGCTGCTCCTCGACGCCTACCGCGAGGACGAGCTCACCCACCAGAAGCTCGGCTACCTCACCCCCGAGGAGTTCGGCTACGTCCTCGCCCGGCGCGCCCTCCTGCTCGGCGAGGACCTGTCGGCCTGGTTCACCAGCCCCCAGGCGTACGAGGCATACGTGCGCGGCCGCGCGCTCGCCGGCCGGGAGCTGCGCCGGGCTCCGCTGGCGGCCGCGGACCGGGCGCAGCGGCGCCGCTACGCCCGGGACCGGCGGGCGGGCGCCGCCGCGCCGGGGGCCTCGTACCGGTTCGAGCAGCACCCGGCCGGGACGCGGGTGAGCTTTCCGTGCCCGGTGTGCGGGCAGCGGCTGCGGCTGCCGGTCCGCGGGCCGGTGCGGGCCCGCTGCGGGCTGTGCCGCACGGTGCTGGACTGCGACACCTGACCGGGTTCGGGGCCCGGGTCCCGGGTCACGGGGTCCCTGGCGCGGGCGCGGGCGGGGGCGGGGCGGAGAACATGTCGGGGCCGCTGCGGTTCGGCACGGGGAAGAAGTGGGTAGTGATACCTCATCGCACGAATGAAGGACCCGGTCCCGACCCCTCGCCAGGGGGCCGGGGCCGTTCCCTGTTCCGGGCCCTCCAGGACCTCACGCGGCCGCCGGCCCGGCGGCCGGTGCCGGGTCGGGGGACACCGCGGTGCGCGGCAGGGCGAGGCAGAGCACGGCCGCGGTGGCCGGCCCCGCACCTCGGACCCGGCAGCAGCCGGGGAGGTGCGGGGCCGGGGCCCGGTTACTGGGTGCCGTAGACCGGCTGGGGGGGTTCCGAGGCGGCGAGGAGTTTCGTCGCGGCCTCGCCCGCCCCGGCCGGGGTCCAGCGGGCTCCGCGGTCCGCCGTCGGGCCCGGGCGCCAGCCCTCCATCACCGTGATCCGGCCGCCCTCGGCCTCGAAGACCCGGCCCGTGACCCCCGCCGAGGCGTCCGAGCCCAGCCACACCACCAGCGGCGACACGTTCTCTGGGGCCATCGCGTCGAAGGCGCCCGCGCCCGGGTCCGCCATCGTCTCCGCGAACGTCCGCTCCGTCATCCGCGTCCGCGCCGCCGGGGCGATCGCGTTGACCTGGACCCCGTACCGGCCCATCTCCGCCGCCGCGACCAGCGTCATCCCGAGGATGCCGGCCTTGGCCGCGCTGTAGTTGCCCTGCCCGACCGAGCCCAGCAGGCCCGCCCCCGAGGAGGTGTTGACCACCCGCGCCGCCACCGTCCGGCCCGCCTTCGCCTCCGCCCGCCAGTGCGCCGCCGCGTACTTCAGCGGCAGGAAATGCCCCTTCAGGTGCACCCGCATCACCGCGTCCCAGTCCGCCTCCTCCAGGTTCACCAGCATCCGGTCGCGCAGGAATCCGGCGTTGTTGACCAGTGTGTCCAGCCGGCCGAACGCCGACAGGGCCGCCCCCACCAGGGAGGACGCGCCCTCCGGCGACGCGATGTCCTTGCCGTGCGCCACCGCCTGACCGCCCAGCGCCCGGATCTCCGCGACCACCTGTCCGGCCGGGCTGTCCTCCCCCGGCTGCCCGTCCAGCCCCACCCCCAGGTCGTTGACCACGACGTTCGCCCCCTCCGCCGCGAAGGCCAGCGCGTGGGCCCGGCCCAGCCCCCGTCCCGCACCCGTCACGATGACCACACGACCCTCGGCCAGTCCCATCTCAGCTCCCCTTGTTGACAGTTGCCGCATCCAGAAACGCCGGGCGCTCCCCGCCCCCGTGAACGAGCAGGCTCGCCCCGCTGACATACCCCGCCCGGCCGGAGGCCAGAAACACCGCCGCCGCCCCGACGTCCGCGGGTTCCGCCAGCCTCCCCAGCGGAACCGTCGCGCCCACGGCCGCGACCCCCGCCTCGTCCCCGTAGTGCAGGTGCGCCAGCTCGGTCCGCACCATGCCCAGGACGAGCGAGTTCACCCGTACCTCGGGGGCCCATTCCACGGCCATGGACCGGGCCAGGTTCTCCAGCCCGGCCTTCGCCGCCCCGTACGCGGCCGTCCCGGGCGAGGGCCGGGTCCCGCTGACGCTGCCGATCATCACGACGGAGCCGTGCGCCTCGCGCAGGTGCGGATACGCAGCCAGCGCGGCCGTCATCGGCGCCACCAGGTTCAGTTCGACGACCCGCGCGTGCCGCTCCGCCTCGCCCTCCCCCAGCAGCCGGTACGGGGTCCCGCCCGCGTTGTTCACGAGGCAGTCGAGCCGCCCGTGGCGGAGGCCGACCCCCTCGAAGAACTCCCGCACTGCGGCCGGATCGCGCAGGTCCAGCGCGGCGTACGAGGCCGTGCGCCCTTGCACGGCGACCGGTTCGAGCGGCGGCCTGCGGGCGCAGACGACGACCTCCGCGCCCGCTTCGAGGAACGACCGGGCGATGCCGGCGCCGACGCCGCGGGTTCCGCCGGTGACGACCACAACCCTCCCGTCCAGCTCCATGGGCTGCTACCTTCCTCACCTAACAAATGTTTGGTGGAAAGGTAGCTGATCCTCTCATGGGTGTCTCCACCTCAAGCCCCGGCAAGGGCATCGCACTGGTCACGGTCGACTTCCCGCCCGTCAACGCGCTTCCGGTGCAGGGCTGGTACGACCTCGCCGACGCAGTGCGCGCCGCCGGCCGCGACCCCGGGACCCGGTGCGTCGTCCTGGCCGCCGAGGGTCGCGGCTTCAACGCCGGCGTCGACATCAAGGAGATGCAGCGCGACACCGGCCACACCGCCCTCATCGGCGCCAACCGCGGCTGCTCCGAGGCCTTCGCCGCCGTGTACGAGTGCGAGGTTCCGGTCGTCGCGGCCGTGCACGGGTTCTGCCTGGGCGGCGGCATCGGCCTCGCCGGCAACGCCGATGCGATCGTGGCGAGCGAGGACGCGTCCTTCGGGCTCCCCGAGCTCGACCGGGGGGCGCTCGGCGCCGCCACCCACCTGGCCCGACTGGTCCCCCAGCACCTGATGCGCACCCTCTACTACACCTCCCGTACCGCCACCGCCGCCGAACTGCACGCGCACGGCTCGGTCTGGAAGGTGGTCCCGCGCGCGGAGCTGCGGGCGGCGGCACTCGCACTGGCCGCCGAGATCGCGCAGAAGGACGGCTCCCTGATCCGGCTGGCCAAGGCCGCCATCAACGGCATCGACCCCGTGGACGTGCGGCGCAGCTACCGCTTCGAGCAGGGCTTCACCTTCGAGGCCAACCTCAGCGGGGTCGCCGACCGGGTCCGCGACACCTTCGGGAAGGGACAGGGGGACACCGCATGACGGACAAGAGCATGACGCCCGACGAGGTGGCCGGGCAGCTGCGCAGCGGCATGACCCTGGGCATCGGCGGCTGGGGCTCGCGGCGCAAGCCCATGGCCCTGGTGCGGGCACTGCTCCGCTCCGAGATCACCGATCTCACCG
Source organism: Streptomyces sp. NPDC097981 (assembly GCF_040302565.1). Classification (NCBI taxonomy): domain Bacteria; kingdom Bacillati; phylum Actinomycetota; class Actinomycetes; order Kitasatosporales; family Streptomycetaceae; genus Streptomyces; species Streptomyces sp. NPDC097981. Next base: position 73,347 of record NZ_JBEORW010000005.1, on the reverse strand, counting down.
TGGTCTCGTACGGCGGCCCCGACGTCGGCCTGCTCGCGGCGGCGGGCCGGATCCGCAGGCTCGTCGCCCCCTTCGCCACCCTGGACTCCATCCCGCTGGAGCCGCATTTCCGAGCCGCCCGCGAGAGCGGCGCATTCACCCTCACCGAGCTCGACGAGGCCATGTTCATGTGGGGCCTGCACGCCGCCGCCAACCGGCTCCCCTTCCTCCCCGTCCGCGCCGGCCTCGGCTCCGACGTGATGCGGGTCAATCCGGAGCTGCGGACCGTCACCTCGCCCTACGCCGACGGCGAGGAGCTCGTGGCCGTCCCCGCCCTGCGCATGGACGCCGCCCTGGTCCACCTCAACCGCGCCGACCGCCTCGGCAACGCCCAGTACCTGGGACCGGACCCGTACTTCGACGACCTGTTCTGCGAGGCCGCCGACGCCGCGTACGTCTCCTGCGAGCAGCTCGTGGAGACGGCCGGCCTCTCCAAGGCCGGGCCCCCGCAGTCCCTGCTGGTCAGCAGGCACTCCGTCACCGGTGTCGTCGAGACCCCGAACGGCGCGCACTTCACCTCCTGCGCCCCCGACTACGGGCGCGACGAGGCCTTCCAGAAGCTGTACGCGAGTACCCCCTGGCCCGAGTTCCGCGCCCGCTTCCTCTCCGGCGGCAGCGAGCACGCCTACCAGTCCGCCGTCCAGGCCTGGCACGAGGAGCAGCATTGAGCACAGCGACGGCCGCGTCCCGCGCGGAGTACTGCGTGATCGCCTGCGCCGAGGCATGGCGCGGTGACGGCGAGGTGCTCGCCAGCCCGATGGGCCTGATCCCCTCCTTCGGGGCCCGGCTGGCGAAGCGGACCTTCTCCCCCGGCCTGCTGCTGACCGACGGCGAAGCCATGCTCGTCGGCCTGGACGGCGAGACCGAGGGCTGGCTCCCGTACCGCCGCCACCTCACGATGGTCACCGGCGGGCGGCGGCACGTGATGATGGGCGCGAGCCAGATCGACCGGTTCGGCAACCAGAACATCTCCTGCATCGGTGACTGGGCCCGGCCGGCCCGCCAGCTCCTCGGGGTGCGCGGGGCACCCGTCAACACCCTGAACAACCCGGTCAGTTACTGGGTTCCGAAGCACTCCCCGCGGGTGTTCGTCGAGCGGGTCGACATGGTGAGCGGGGTCGGGTACGACCGGGCCGAGGCGGCCGGGGTGACCCGCTTCCACCGGCTCCCGCGGGTGGTCAGCGATCTCGGCGTCTTCGATTTCGGCGGGCCGGACCACTCGATGCGCCTGGCCTCCCTCCACCCGGGTGTGAGCGTCGAACAGGTCCGGGCGGCCACCGGGTTCGGCCTGGCGGTGGACTCCGCCGACGGCGAGGCCGCCGCGTACACGCGGGAGCCGAGCGCCGAGGAGCTGCGGCTGATCCGCGAGGTGATCGACCCGGAGGGGCTGCGCGACCGGGAAGTGCGGGTCTGAAGCGATGGAGACGGCATTCACCAGGCTGGTCGGTGTCGAGCACCCGATCGTTCAGACGGGCATGGGCTGGGTGGCCGGTCCCCGGCTGGTCTCGGGCGCCGCCGGCGCGGGCGCCCTGGGCATCCTGGCCTCGGCGACGATGGGCGTGGACCAGCTGCGTGCGGCGGTCCACGAGGTCAAGTCCCGTACGGACGCCCCGTTCGGGGTCAATCTCCGTGCGGACGCCGCGGACGCCGCCGAGCGGGTCCGGCTGATCATCGACGAGGGCGTACGGGTCGCCTCGTTCGCGCTCGCGCCGTCCCGGGAGCTGATCGCCCGGCTCAAGGACGCGGGTGTGGTGGTGATCCCGTCGGTCGGCGCCCGGCGGCACGCCGAGAAGGTCGCGGCCTGGGGGGCCGACGCGGTGATCGTGCAGGGCGGCGAGGGCGGCGGGCACACCGGGGACGTGGCCACGACGGTGCTGCTGCCCCAGGTGGTCGACGCGGTGGACATCCCGGTGGTCGCGGCGGGCGGCTTCCACGACGGACGCGGCCTGGTCGCCGCCCTGTCGTACGGGGCCGCGGGCATCGCGATGGGCACCCGCTTCCTGCTGACGTCGGACTCCACCGTCCCCGACGCGGTCAAGGCCCGGTACCTGGCGGCCGGTGTCAAGGACGTCACCGTCACGACGGCCGTGGACGGACTGCCCCACCGGATGCTCCGCAGCGAGCTGGTCGCGTCCCTGGAGCGGGCGGGCCGCACCCAGGCCCTGGTCCGGGCGGTCCGCCACGCGGCCGCGTTCCGCAGGCTCTCCGGCCTGTCCTGGCCGCAGATGGTGCGCGACGGCCTCGCGATGAAGCACGGCAAGGACCTGTCCTGGAGCCAGGTCCTGCTCGCCGCGAACACCCCCATGCTCCTCAAGGCGTCCATGGTCGAGGGCCGTACGGATCTCGGCGTCATGGCATCGGGCCAGGTCGCGGGCGTGATCGAGGATCTTCCGTCCTGTGCGGAGCTCGTCTCCCGCGTCATGGCCGAGGCACACACCGTGCTGGCACGACTGGAACACCTGCACTCGCTCGACGCCCTGCCACCACCAGGGTGATCCCCCTTCTCCCTCACAGGAGTCGCCACAGATGAGCCGTGCCCGAACCCGCCTGGTGACCGCGGTACTCGCTTCCGCTCTCGCCATCGGCACCCTGCCCGCCGCCTCCGCGTACGCCGCGCCGGCGGCGGGTGCCACCTCCTCCCACCGGTACCGCCAGCAGGCGGAAACGATTCACCAGATCCCTCTCCAGGGCGCGGTCAACGTCCGCGACCTGGGCGGTTACCGCACCTGGACCGGCGGTCAGGTCCGCCAGGGGCTGGTCTACCGCTCGGATGCGCTCGGCAAGCTGACCCCGGCGGACACCACCGCCGTCTCCGGTCTCGGCCTCACGAGGGTCGTCGACTTCCGGATTCCCCTGGAGCTCCAGTACGACGGCGCTGACCGGCTGCCCGCGGGGCTCACCCCCACCTCCCGCCCGGTCAGCGACCTCGGCCTGTACGGGACCCTCCTCGGCGTGATCTCCAGCGGCGACCCCGCCCGGCAGGAGCAGATGCTCGGAGGCGGCCGCGCCGAGGCCTACATGCGCGACATCTACCGCACGTTCGTGACCAGCCCCGAGAACCGGGCGCAGTTCGCGGCCACCCTGCGGGAGATCGCGGACGGCAGGCAGGGACCGCTCCTGTTCCACTGCACCTCGGGCAAGGACCGGACGGGCTGGATGAGTTACGTCCTGCTGCGCGCCCTGGCCGTCCCCGAGGACGCGGCCGCGCGCGACTACCTCGCGTCGAACACCTTCCGCGCCGCGTACGACGCGCAGGTGCGGGCGGGCCTGAAGCAGTCCGGGCGGATGCAGAACCCGGACCTGCTGATCCCGCTCCAGGAGGTCCGCCAGGACTACCTGGACGCGGCGACCTCGCAACTGGCCGCGGACTACGGCGGTTTCTACGGCTACCTCACGGACGGGCTCGGACTGGACCTGCCCACGCTCGCGAAGCTCCAGACCAAGCTGGTCCGCTGACCGCTGACCGCTGACCGCTGACCGCCGGCCACCGGCCGTCGCGGAACGCGAAGGAGCCGGGCGGCGCATCCTGCGCCGCCCGGCTCCTTCGTACGTGTCCCGCCCAGGTCAGACCGCGCGGCGGCGGCCCTGGCCGCCGCTGCCGACGCGGCTGCGCGCGGAGGCCGCGGCCGCGCCGCCGGAGGCACCGCCCCCGATGCGTCGGCCCTGGCCGGCGGAACCGGCGCCGGAGCCGCCCTGAGCGCCCTGGCCGCGCCGGGACTGGCCCGATCCGGAGGCCGCGGGGGCCTGCCCGGACGCGCCGGTGCCGGTCCGGCGGCCGCGGCCGCCGCCCGCCGGGGCGCCGCCCGTGGCGGAGCCGGTGCGCGGGCCGCCCGAACGGCGGCGCGAGCCCGAGCCGCCGCCCGAGCCGGAGCGCGGCTTGGCCGGAGCCTGCTGCGGCACCTCCAGCACCACCGGGATGCCCGAGGGCTCCTTGGCGCCGGTGAGCCGGGACAGCTCCTCGTCGGAGGACTTGATCTGCATGGTGCGCGGGGAGATCCCGGCGTCCGACATGAGGCGGGTCATGTCCCGCTTCTGGTCGGGCAGCACGAGGGTGACCACGCTGCCGGACTCGCCGGCGCGGGCGGTACGGCCGCCGCGGTGCAGGTAGTCCTTGTGGTCGGTGGGCGGGTCGATGTTGACGACCAGGTCGAGGTCGTCGATGTGGATGCCGCGTGCGGCCACGTTGGTGGCGATGAGCGCGGTGACCTCGCCCGTCTTGAACCAGTCCAGGGTGCGGTTGCGCTGCGGCTGCGAGCGGCCGCCGTGCAGGCCGGAGGCGCGGACGCCCTCCGCCAGGAGCTTCTTGACCAGGCGGTCGACACCGCGCTTGGTGTCCACGAACATGATCACCCGGCCGTCGCGTGCGGCTATGCGCGTCGCCACGGCCTTCTTGTCGGTCTCGTCCATGACGTACAGGACGTGGTGCTCCATGGTGGTGACCGCGCCGGCCGACGGGTCGACGGAGTGGCCGACCGGGTCGTGCAGGAACATCTTGACGAGCTTGTCGATGTTCTTGTCGAGGGTCGCCGAGAACAGCATGGTCTGGCCCTCGGGCTCGACCTGCTTGAGCAGCGCGGTGACCTGCGGCATGAAGCCCATGTCGGTCATCTGGTCGGCCTCGTCGAGGACGGTGACGGCGACCTGCGAGAGGTCGGCGTCACCGCGGTCGATGAGGTCCTTCAGGCGGCCGGGGGTGGCGACGAGCACCTCGGCGCCGCGGCGCAGGGCGCCGGACTGCCGGTTGATCGACATGCCGCCGACGACGGTCGCGATGCGCAGGTTGACGGCCGTGGCGTACGGGGCCAGGGCGTCGGTGACCTGCTGCGCGAGCTCGCGGGTCGGTACGAGGACCAGCGCGAGCGGCTGCTTCGGCTGCGCGCGGCGGCCGGCGGTGCGGGCCAGCAGCGCGAGGCCGAAGGCCAGCGTCTTGCCGGAGCCGGTGCGGCCGCGGCCGAGCAGGTCACGGCCGGCGAGCGAGTTCGGCAGCGTCGCGGCCTGGATCGGGAACGGCTCGGTGACGCCCTGGGCGGCGAGGGTCTTCAGCAGCGCCTCGGGCATGTCCATGTCCTCGAACGCGGCCACCGGCGGCAGGGCCGGGGTCAGCGGTTCGGGCATGGTGAATTCCTGGGGCCGGGCGACGGGGGCGGACTTCTGCCGTCCCGCGCCAGCCTTCGGACGCCCCTGGGCCGCACCTCGACCCCGGGTGGGGCGGCGGCTGGGTCGTGCGGAGCTGGAGCTGGTCATGCGAGAAAGCCCTCCTGAAACCGGCAGGTAAAACAAAGGTCGAGACAGCAGACAAGCCGGGGCCCGCACCTCGCGGTGCGGACCCCGGCATGCTGAAGAACTTAGGCGGGGATGATGTTCTCCGCCTGGGGGCCCTTCTGGCCCTGGGTGACGTCGAAGGACACGCGCTGGCCCTCGGTGAGCTCACGGAAGCCCTGGGTGGCGATGTTCGAGTAGTGGGCGAAGACGTCCGGGCCGCCGCCGTCCTGCTCGATGAAGCCGAAGCCCTTTTCCGAGTTGAACCACTTCACGGTGCCAAGTGCCATTTTGAATCTCCTGAATAGGCGGCAAAGGGCCCCATCCGGAGAGTCCGGCAAAACAATAAAAGCGCCTGCGGAGCATTCCCGTCAGGCGCACATAAAGTTCATGGGTACCACAACTGCAACGCTCCTAAAGCTAGCACACCTCGGCGCGGGCCGGGGGCGGAGCCCCCGGCGGCGGCACCGGGGGCGCAGGACTACAGCCGCTCGATGATGGTCACGTTGGCCTGGCCGCCGCCCTCGCACATCGTCTGGAGGCCGAACCGGCCGCCCGTGCGCTCCAGTTCGTGGAGCAGCGTGGTCATCAGCTTCACCCCCGTGGCACCCAGCGGGTGGCCCAGGGCGATGGCCCCGCCGTTGACGTTCACCCGATCGGGGTCGGCGCCGGTCTCCTTCAGCCAGGCCAGGACGACGGGGGCGAACGCCTCGTTGATCTCCACCAGGTCGATGTCGGCCATCGACATGCCGGTCTTCTTCAGGGCGTGCGCCGTCGCCGGGATCGGCGCCGACAACATGCGGATCGGGTCCTCGCCCCGCACCGACAGGTGGTGGATTCGCGCCCTGGGTGTCAGGCCGTGCTCCTCCACCGCCCGCTCGGAGGCGATCAGCATCGCCGCCGCGCCGTCCGAGACCTGGGAGGAGACGGCCGCGGTGATGGTGCCGCCCTCCATCACCGGCTTCAGGGCCGCCATCTTCTCCAGCGAGGTGTCCCGGCGAGGGCCCTCGTCGACCGCCACGTACCGGTACGGCACGATCTCCCGCTCGAAACGCCCCTCGTCGATCGCCCGCAGCGCCCGCCGGTGGGACCGCAGGGCGAACTCCTCCATGTCGCGGCGCGTGATCCCCCACTTCTGCGCGATCAGCTCGGCTCCGTGGAACTGGTTCACCGGCGCGTCCCCGTAGCGGTCCCGCCAGCCCTCGCTGCCCGCGTACGGGCCTTCCGTGAGGCCGAGCGGCTCCGCCGCCTGCCGGGAGGCGAAGGCGATCGGGATCATCGACATGTTCTGGGTGCCGCCCGCGACGACCAGGTCCTGGGTCCCGGAGAGCACGCCCTGCGCCGCGAAGTGGACGGCCTGCTGCGAGGACCCGCACTGGCGGTCCACCGTCACCCCGGGCACCTCCTCGGGCAGGCCGGACGCCAGCCACGCCGTCCGCGCGATGTCCCCGGCCTGCGGGCCCACCGTGTCGAGGCAGCCGAACACCACGTCCTCCACGGCGGCCGGGTCCACCCCGGACCGCTCGACGAGCGCCTTCAGGACGTGTGCGCCCAGGTCGGCCGGGTGGACGGCGGACAGGCCGCCTCCTCTGCGCCCCACGGGGGTGCGTACCGCGTCGACTATGTAGGCCTCGGGCATCGGGACTCCTCTGATCGGTCGGGTCAGCTGCGTACGGCGATCCCGTCCAGCACCATCGACAGGTACTGCCGGGCGATCTCCTCGGGGCTGTGCTGTCCTCCCGGCCGGTACCAGGACGCCGCCACCCACACCGTGTCGCGGACGAAGCGGTAGGTGAGGCGGATGTCGAGGTCGGCCCGGAAGACCTTGGCGGCGACCCCGCGCTCCAGCGTCCCCAGCCAGGCGTTCTCGAACTTCACCTGCGAGTCGGACAGGTAGTGGAAGCGGGGCTGCGCGGACAGGTGCCGGGACTCCTTCTGGTAGATCGCGACGGCGGCGCGGTGCCGGTCGATCTCCCGGAAGGACTCGGTGACGAGGGCCTCGATGGTCTCCCTGGGGCCGAGGCCGGCGGCGAGGACGGTGTCGTACCCCTCCCACAGCTCGGTCAGGAAGGCCGAGAGGATCTCGTCGAGCATCGATTCCTTGGAATCGAAGTGGTAGTAGAGGCTGCCGGCGAGCATGCCGGCGGCGTCGGCGATCTTGCGGACGGTGGTGGCGTTGTAGCCCTGCGCGGCGAAGACCTCGGCGGCGGTGTCGAGGAGCTCGCGCCGGCGCTCGGGCGAGGCCGTCACCTGGGGCTTCTTCTTGGCTGTCGGCCGGGTCGGCTGGTTCGTTGGCACGCGCCCATTCTCGGCCTATGCGCGCTGGCTGCTGACCGGGACGGTCTCGCCCGTCATGTACGACGCGTAGCCGCTGGCCAGGAACACGATGACGTTGGCGACCTCCCACGGCTCGGCGTACCGGCCGAAGGCCTCGCGGGCCGTCAGGTCGCGCAGCAGTTCCTCGCTGGTGACCTTCACCAGGTGCGGGTGCATGGCCAGGCTCGGGGCGACCGCGTTGACCCGTACGCCGAACTCGGCCGCCTCCAGCGCCGCGCAGCGGGTCAGGGCCATCACCCCGGCTTTGGCGGCGGCGTAGTGGGCCTGGCCGGTCTGGGCGCGCCAGCCGACGACGGAGGCGTTGTTGACGACGACCCCGCGCCCGGTGCCGGCCGCCTTGAAGGAGCGCAGGGCGGCGCGGGTGCAGCGGAAGGTGCCGTTCAGGGTGACGTCGAGGACCTTGCCCCATTGTTCGTCGGTCATGTCGACGAGGGCGGTGGTGCCGCCGAGGCCGGCGTTGTTGACGACGACGTCCAGGGCTCCGTGGGTTTCCTCGGCCAGCGCGAACAGGGCCCTGACCTGGCCCTCGTCGGTGACGTCGCACGGCAGGGAGGTGACGCGGCCGGCGCCGAACTCGGCGGCTAGGGCTTCTTCGGTCTCCTTCAGGCGGCGGGCGTGCGCGTCGCCGATGACGATGCGGGCGCCCTCCTCCAGGAAGCGGCGGGCGGTGGCTCCGCCGATCCCGGCCCCGGCTGCGGCGGTGATGACGGCGCTGCGGCCTTCCAGCAGGCGGTGGCCGGCCACGTAGCGGGGCTCGTTCATGCGCACTCCTCGACGCTGGTCATGGCCGTACGCTAACCTACCAAACACTTGTTAGGGAAGCGTGGAGGGGCGGGCACCCGATGGATCTGACCCATGCACCGGAGGTGGCGGCCTTCCGGGCCGAGGCCCGGGCCTGGCTGGCCCGGCACGTGCCCGCGTCCCCCCTCCCCTCCCTGGAGACGGCGGAGGGCTTCGCGGCGCACCGCGCGTGGGAGGCCCGCCTCCACGCGGACCGCTGGTCGGCGGTGTCCTGGCCCGAGGAGTACGGAGGCCGGGGCGCCGACATCGAGCGGTGGCTGGTCTTCGAGGAGGAGTACTGGGCGGCGGGCGCGCCCGGCCGGGTCTCCCAGAACGGCATCAGCCTCCTCGCGCCGACCCTCTTCGACCACGGGACGCCCGAGCAGCGGGCCCGGGTGCTGCCGCCGATGGCGAGCGGCGAGGTGATCTGGGCGCAGGCCTGGTCGGAGCCGGAGTCGGGCTCCGACCTGGCCTCGCTGACGTCGCGGGCGGTGCGCGCCGGGGGCGGCTGGCTGCTGTCGGGGCAGAAGACCTGGTCCTCGCGGGCGGCTTTCGCGGACCGGGCCTTCGGGATCTTCCGTACGGATCCGGGGGCCGCGAAACCGCACCAGGGCCTGACGTACCTGATGTTCGACCTGCGGGCGCCGGGGGTGACGGTGCGGCCCATCGGCCGGCTGGACGGGAAGCCCGCCTTCGCCGAGCTCTTCCTCGACGAGGTCTTCGTACCGGACGCGGACGTGATCGGGGAGCCGGGACAGGGCTGGCGGATCGCCATGTCGACGACGGGCAACGAGCGCGGGCTGACGCTGCGCTCGCCGGGGCGGTTCCTTGCGGCGGCGGACCGGCTGGTCGCCCTGTGGCGGGCGGCCGGGGACCCGGCGGACACTGCGCTGCGCGACCGGGTGGCGGACGCGGTGGTCGGGGCGCGCGCGTACGAGCTGTTCACGTGGGCGGGTGCCGCGCGGTTCGCGGCGGGTGAGGCGATCGGCGCCGAGTCCAGCCTGAACAAGGTGTTCTGGTCGCAGTACGACATCGCCCTGCACGAGACGGCGCTGGACCTGCTGGGCGCGGACGCGGAGCTGGCGGAGGGCGCGTGGGCGGAGCCCTGGATCTTCTCGCTGGCCGGGCCGATCTACGCGGGCACGAACGAGATCCAGCGCGACATCATCGCCGAGCGTCTGCTCGGCCTCCCGAAGGGCCGCCGCTGATGCGCTTCCTGCCGACCGCCGAACAGTCGGACTTCGCCCGTACGCTGCACGGCCTGCTCGGCGCCTCGGACGTCCCGGCGGCCGTACGGGCCTGGGGCGCCGGGGACCACGGACCGGGGCGGGCGGTGTGGTCGCGGCTCGCGGGGACGGGCCTGTTCGCGCTCGCGGCGGACGAGGCGTACGGCGACCTGGGAGGGCTGGGGCTGCTGCCGGCGGAACTGGCCGTCGGTTTCGTGGAGCTGGGCCGGGCGGGGATGCCGGGCCCGGTGGTGGAGACGGCCGCGGCGGCCGTGCTCCTGTCGGCGCTCGGGGAGGCCGGGGAGGAGGGGCCGGCGAAACGCTTCCTGCCGGGGCTGGTGGCGGGCGGGGCCCTGGCCACGCTGACGCTGCCCGGCGGGGGTCCGTACGCCCTCGACGCGGACGCGGCGGCGCACTGCTTCACGGTGTCGGCGGCGGGCGAGCTCCGCGTCGCGAGTGGCTCCGCGGGCGGGGAGGGCGGGCTGCTGCGGTCCACGGACCCGGCGCGCCGGCTGTACCCGCCCGCGGCGGACGGGGAGTTGCTGGCCGCCGGCCCCCGGGTCCTGGCGGCGGCGGGCACGGCCCTGACGTGGGCGCGGCTGCTGACGGCGGCCCAGTGCCTGGGGGTGGGCGAGGCCCTGCTGGCCCGCACGGTGGAGTACGCGAAGCAGCGCACGCAGTTCGGCACGCCGATCGGCGGCTTCCAGGCGGTCAAGCACCGGCTGGCGGACACGCTGCTGGCCCTCGAATTCGCGCGGCCGCTGGTGTGGGCGGCGGCGCTGGGCCCGGCACCGTGGGAGGCCGCGGCGGCGAAGCTGGCCGCGGGCGAGGCGGCGTACGCGGCGGCCATGACGGCGCTGCAGCTCCACGGGGCCGTCGGCTACACGGAAGAGCTCGACCTGTCCCTGTGGCTGCGCAAGGCCCGGCCGCTGCGCGATGCGTGGGGGTCGCCGGCGGCGTGCCGGACGGCGGTGCTTCAGGAACGGGAGTGGTAGCCGGGGCGGTAGCGAAGGCGGTAGTACGTGGCGAGAGCGGTGTTCACCAGGACGATTCCGGCGAACCAGAGGCTCCCTGCCCGCTGCCCGAGCGCGAGGAGCGCGAGGGCGGCGGCGCCGAACACCAGCGCCTTCACCGCGAGCTGCGCGGCGAGCGGGACGGCGAAGCGGGCCTTGGGCGCGGCGAACGCCCCCCACAGCACGGCGGCGGCGAGCGGCGCGGCCACGGCGAGCCAGAGCCCGGTGGTGGAGCCCCACCAGGTGAGGGCGCCGAAGGCCACCAGCTCCAGTACGAGGGCGAGGCCCTCGTTGGCCAGGAGGAACGGGCGCGCGGCGGGGTGTCCCGCTCCGGGCTGCCGGCTCATATGACGGCCACGCTGAGGGTGACGACGTAGCGCTCCTCGACCGTCCCGTCGGGGAACAGGGCGGTCAGCCGGGCCCGTTCCGCGTCCAGGAACTCCCGGGTGCCGGCCGGGCCGAGCATCAGGAAGGCGGAGTGGCTGGCGTGGTTGGCGAGGTGGACGTCGAGCGGGATCCGGCGCGACCAGCGCACTTCGCGGGTGGTGAAGTCCAACCGGGCGGGCAGGCCGCGGAAGGTGGCCCCGTCGGCGTTGAACAGGGCCCGGATCCGCTCGTCCTGCTCGGCGATCCACGGGACCGCGGGGTCCATGTCGTTCCACCAGAGCGCGAGCGCACCGCCGGGGCGCAGCACGCGCCGGGCCTCGGGGACGGAGCGGGCGGGGTCGGTCCAGTGCCAGGCCTGGGCGTACGTGAGGAGGTCGAACCCGGCGGTGACGAGCGGCAGCCGGTCGCCGTCCCCGCGTACGAGCGGGATCCGGGGGTTCGTGCGCAGGAACTCGGCGGCCATGCCGTCGCCGGGCTCGACGGCGACGACGTCCGCCCCGCGGGCGTGCAGCAGCCCGGTGGCGATCCCGGTCCCGGCCCCCACGTCGGCGACCCTGGCCCCCCGCAGCGGCCGCCCGGCCAGCACCTCAAGGGCGTCGAACAGCTCCTCCGGATACCCGGGCCGGTTCGCCGAGTACAGCGGGGCGGCGGTGTCGAAGGACCGGGCGCGGATGCGGGGCGGCAATGTGGACGTCATACCGCCATTGTTTTCGATCTCCGCCCCGCGGTGAAGGGTTTTTCCGCCGACGGCCGGGCGGGGCGGCCCCGGCTCAGCGGAACTCGCGGACCACTTCGATCCGGCCCACGATGTGCGCGTTGAACTCGTCCAGCTCCTCCGCCGGCACCCACAGCTCCAGGATCGTCTCCCCGCCCGCCTGCCTGACCGGGTACCGGGCCAGGAACCCGGTGTCGACCTCGAAGCGCGTCACGAATCCCGCGCCGCTGTGCTTGACGTTCCAGTCGCGGGCGATGCGGATCGCGTAGTCCTCGTTCAGGACGGGGTAGAAGATCGGCTGCTCCGGCAGCCTCGGCGGCCAGCCCCGCCAGTCGAGCGCGCGGACGAGGTCGAGCTCCACCGGGCCGGTCGGGCGCCAGAGGGTGGTCGTGGGCCTGGTCGTGTTCATGGGGATGGACCCTAGACCCGGCCGATCCCGCCTGACCAGCGGGTTTCGGTTCACGCGGAGCGGCGCGAGGAGTAGCGGAGCAGGATCAGCGTCTGGACGGCCAGGAGGATCGCGCCCCCGGTTCCGGCCGCCCAGAGGGCGTCCGGCGAGGCCCAGGCCCGGCTGCCCAGTTCGGCGACGCCCACCGCGGTCAGTGCGACCAGGAACCGGGGCACGAACTCGGCCTCGGTGCCGTGCAGTACGCCCGAGCCGACGACAAAGACGGCCAGCAGGACCGGGATCCAGGGGGCGTCCGGCTCGCGCAGCAGCAGCGCGGCGCCGAACTCCATCGCCAGGACGAGGAGGTTGCGGAGCAACATCGACATGAGCACATCATGCCGGGGACATCCGCGTGCGCCGCCGCCGGGGTTCCACGGCCCCCGGCTGACGTACCCTCGGGCCATGACGGGCAGCGCGATCGACCTCCGCAAGGTGACTCCTCCCCCTCGTGAACGAGGGGGCTTCTCGCTATGCCTGGTTGGCGTCGCGACGGACCAGCCCGGCCCGTAGAACGTTGAGCGCTCCGACGACGTCGGCGTGCGCGGTGTGGCCGCAGGCGACGCTGTGCGGCTTCGAGCCTCTTGGCGGCCTTGCGGGCGTGGCGCGGGTTTGGGATGTGCTCGCCGTTGGACGTGGTGAGGAACGAGGCGATGCCCAGGTCGATCCCGACCACACTGCCCGTCGCGGGAAGCGGCTCGGGCTGCTCCTGCTCGGCAGTGAGCACGACGAACCACTTACGTCCCTCACGCTTGACCGACACGGTCTTGACCTTGCCGGCCACCGCACGGTGCTGGTTGACCTTGACGTGACCGACGCCCTGGAAGCGGACGCGGGTGACGGGGTCGTGCGGGGTGGAGTCCCACCGGCAGCCGTCGCCGTCCTTGGGGAAGTCAACAGTGTCGAACCAGTTCACCCCGCGAAAACGCGGGTAGCCCGGCGTGTCACCGGCCTTGATCCGGCGGAAGAACGCGGCGAACGCCTTGTCCAGACGGCGCAAGGTGGCCTGCTGCGAGGAGAAGGACCAGCGGCCCTGACGCTCCGGGTCGAACGCCCGGATGTCCCTGAGCTGCGCCGACTGCATCCCGTACTTCACGGACGTCTTTGACGCGTGCCGGTAGGCATCCCGGCGTTCCTGCAACGCGCCGTTGTAGAGCGAGCAGTGATCCCGCAGCATCTCACCGAGCGCGATCTGCTGGCCCACGGTGGGCCTCATGAGGAACTTGTACGCACGGATCACCCAGCCCACCCCCTTCGGTCAAGTTCGCTTGACCATACTGGCCTTGGTGTATGACACCACGCTGGGAACCAAACCCTGATGTCCGCACGGGACGACATGTCGCCTGTAACTTGCACGCACACTTGGTGTTCGTGACCAGATATCGGCGTGATGTATTCGATGACGACATGCTCAAGCGGTGTGAAGAGATCATGCGGGAGGTATGCGGCAGCTTCGAGACCGAGCTGCGCGAGTTCAACGGCGAAGCCGACCATGTCCACCTGTTGGTGCACTACCCGCCGAAGGTTGCCCTGTCGAAGCTGATCAACTCGCTCAAGGGCGTCAGCTCCAGGTATCTGCGGGCGGAGTACACCGGCCGGATCAACCGGATCGGCACGGGGTCTGCGTTCTGGTCACGCTCGTACTTCGCCGGGTCCTGCGGCGGCGCACCGCTGACCGTGACCCGCCAGTACATCGAGGGCCAGAAGCGGCCCGCCTGACCGTCAACCCAGAGGTGCAGAGAACTCCGGCGCTCCGCGCCTCCGGGCCAAGGATGCGTTTCCCTCCCCGGCTGAAGCCGGGGATACCCACGCAAGATCAGGGATGGGCAAGACGGCGTACCACGCGGTGATGGACGCGGTGATGGACCACTATCTGGATTCGGGATCGGTGAAACCCGCACTCGTCGTCTTCCAGACGGACGGCGGCCCGGTCAACAAGCTCGCGGCGGAGAGGTACCTGTGCAAGGCGGCCCGGCTCCCGCTGTTCTGGCAGTTCGTCGGCTTCGGCCAGACGCGCAGCTCACAGTTCGACTTCCTGCGGCGGCTGGACGAACTGCCGGTGCCGGCCCGGCGGGTGGTGGACAACGCGGGCTACTTCCACGCGGGGCCGGACCCGCGCGAGGTACCGGACCCGGTGCTGTTCGACCGGCTGGTCATGGAGTTCCCGTCCTGGCTGGCAGCGGCCCGCGCGGCGGGCATCGTGCGCGCCTGAGCCGCCGCTGTCGGTGCCAGGCGCTTTGATGGGCGTATGACGCACATCAACTGGGCAGCGTTCGAGAAGGCGGAGCCGGAATTCGCGGAGGCGGTCCGGGCCCGCTTCGCGCAGTACCCGCACCATGTCCTTGCCACCCTCCGCAAGGACGGCTCCCCCCGGGTGAGCGGTCTCAATGTCGACATCCGCGGTGGGGAGCTGTGGCTCGGCATGATGCCGGGCTCCCTGAAGGCCAGGGACCTGCAGCGCGACCCGCGCTTCGCGCTGCACACCAACCCCGGCGAGGGCGAGGAGATGCCGGACGGGGACGTACGGATCTCCGGGCGCGCGATCGAGCTCGTGGACCCGCCCGAGCTGCACCGGTACGCGGAGGAGACGGAGACCCCGCACCCCTTCCACCTCTTCTACGCGGACCTGACGGAGGTGGTCCGCGTCGGCATCGACGGGGACGACCTGGTGGTGCGCTCGTGGACCCCGGCGCACGGTCTGCGCACCATCCGCCGTGGCAACGACGACGAACCGCCGCGCGAGGAACCGGCTGGCTGAGACGCGGCTCGGCTGCCTGCGCGGGAGCGCCGGGGGCGGCGGGGTCGATGTCGATCCGACTGCTGTCGATGTTGATCGTGGCCCCGTCGTACGTCTCGTCGTGGTCGCCGAGGTACTGGTGGGCTCGGCGCGGGCCGGCCCACTGAGCCGTGACCCGGCGCCCCTCAACCGGACCCGGAATCCCTGCAGCTGGTCCGTCCGGCTCATCCCGGCCCAGACGTGCCCGCCGGGGTGCGTCACCTGCACGAGTGAAACCGGCCCGGGCCGGTCAGGCCCAGGTCTTCACGCCCCGGACGAAGGATGACCAGGCCGCGGCCGGGAACGTCAGGACCGGGCCGGCGCCGTCCTGCTTGCTGTCGCGGACGGGGACCAGGCCGGGGAGGTCGTCGGACACCTCGACGCACTCGCCGCCCTCCCCGTTGCTGTACGAGGACTTTCGCCAGGACAGGCCGTTCATGTCTGCGCACACTTCGCATGCTCCTTCGCCACCGACTCGATCAAGGCCAGTGAAGCCTCCGGCGACAGCGCGGCAGCCCTGGCAAGATCGTATGACTTCCAGTGACGCCCGACCAGGGCCGGATAGTCGAGCAACTGCCCGGCGTGGGGCCCCTCCGTGTAGGCCACGTCAGGTGCGTCAGCGAACTGCATGATGCGCACATACGCTCCCTGAGCACCATGGGCACCCGCCGCGAACGGCACCACCTGGACGGTGATCCGATGAGTGCGGACATATGAGGAGATGTGCCGCAGCTGAGCAGCCATCACAGCGTGCCCGCCGACTGCCGTCCGCAGTACAGCCTCGTGCAGAACGACCCACAATTCGGGGGTAACCGGGTCCTCAAGAAGTCGGGCACTCTCTATGCGAGCGGCAATCAGGGAATCGACACGTTCAGCCAGACCGGTGGGACTAGCGGCCCGAATGACGGCGCGCGCATAGTCCGCTGTCTGGAGCAGGCCGGGAACCAGCGTGGGGGCGTAGTCGTAGACGGCCGTCGCCAGACGTTCCAACTCGGCCGCGACGGCGAAGTACTCGACGTGCTTCGACTTGAACGCCCTGGCCAGGCGAGTGAAGTAGTCCCCGGTGCCGAGCACCTCGTCGATCAGCTCCGCGATCTCCGGCCGCAGCCGCCGCGTCCCGCACTCCATCTGGCCGACGTACGCCCCACTCGTGAAGATCCGCTCGCCCAGGCCCTCCTGGGTCAGCCCGGCCGTTTCCCGGTGGCGCCGCAGCTCCTCGCGGGCGAACTCCTCCGGCGTCTGCGCCCCACCCAGGTCCTTCGGCTTGACCATGAGCCAACTCCCCGCTTCCGCAGTGCCCTCGCTCCGCGGAAAAGCGTAGTCCCCGCCAGGTCGACGAAACCTCGGAACGGATTGATACGACTGCACGACGCCACAGCGCCGAGGTTCCGGTCGAGGTCGACGACCCGCCCGCCGGCTGGAGAGAAGACGCTGAGGCCCACCCGCCCGGGCTCTGTCATCAGGCGATGAGGTGCACGAAGGCCGCTGTCAGTGCCGCTGGTTAACGTGACGGGTGTCAGTCGGAACCGCAGACACCATGGGGGATCACATGAAGCACGCACACCTGCGCGGCAAGACCGCCGCGATCGCCACACTGACGGCGGCGCTCATGCTGGCACTTGCGGGCGGCACGGCCCAGGCCGCACCGGGTGACGAGATCATCGGCTACCCGGGGCCCGACGGGCTGATCTGGATTCCCGGGCAGACCGGCTCCAGCGGCTTCGTCTCCGGCGGTCTCTCTCCCCGACTGGACACGTTCATCACCTTCGGCTGCGCGGGCGGCGGCACCATCGAGGTGGCTTTCCGCCTCGACGACCACCCGGACCGCGACCCGGCCCCCTTCACGGTCGACTGCCCCGAGACCGACCCGGCCCGCGTCACCGTCCCCCTCGGCACCGGCCTCCAGGGCGGCTTCGGAGCCTGGGTGACGACCTCGACCCCGTCCACCCGCTGGGGCGCCACGGTCGTCCAGCCCGAATAACCCCACACACGCCACTGCGCCCGCCATCCCTGGTCGGGGACATGGCGGGCGCAGTGTCAGAGTTCCGCACACCGTTGTACGGACCGTATGAGGGATCCTCCCCGCGGGGAGGGGCCTTGCGTGGCGCCAGCCCCGCACCGACGGCCGGAGGCCGGCGCAGCCGGGCGAAGCCCGGGAGGCCGCCTGCGGCCGAGCGGTGCGAGCACGGCGGTGAGGATCAGACCATCAGGGAGCGGTCCGTCGGCTTGACCGGGTACGGGAGGGTGCTGGTGCCGGTCAGGAAGCGGTCCACGCCGCGGGCGGCCGAGCGGCCCTCCGCGATCGCCCAGACGATCAGGGACTGGCCGCGGCCCGCGTCGCCGGCGACGAAGACGCCGTCGACGTTGGTGGCGTACGACGCGTCGCGGGCGACGTTGCCGCGCTCGTCCAGCTCCAGGCCGAACTGCTGGACCAGGCCGTTGGACTGGTCCGTGCCCGTGAAGCCCATGGCCAGGGTGACGAGCTGGGCCGGGAGGACCCGCTCGGTGCCCGGCTTCTGCTCCAGCCTGCCGTCCTTGAACTCGACCTCGACCAGGTGCAGGGACTGGACGTTGCCGTCCTCGTCGCCCTCGAAGTGGGTGGTGGAGACGGAGTAGATCCGCTCGCCGCCCTCCTCGTGCGCCGAGGTGACCTTGTACAGCATCGGGAACGTCGGCCAGGGCTGGTTCGCGTTCCGCTCCTCGCCGGGCTTCGGCATGATCTCCAGCTGCGTGACCGAGGCCGCGCCCTGGCGGTGGGCGGTGCCCACGCAGTCCGCGCCGGTGTCGCCGCCGCCGATGACGACCACGTGCTTGCCCTCGGCCGTGATGGGGGGCGCAACGAAGTCACCCTCCTGGACCTTGTTGGCCAGGGGCAGGTACTCCATCGCGAAGTGGATGCCCTTGAGGTCGCGGCCCGGGACCGGGAGGTCGCGGGAGACCGTGGCGCCGGCCGCGATGACGACCGCGTCGAACCGCTTGCGCAGGTCGGTCGCGGACAGGTCGCGGCCGATCTCGATGCCGGTGCGGAACTTGGTGCCCTCCGCGCGCATCTGCTCGATGCGGCGGTTGATGTGCACCTTCTCCATCTTGAACTCGGGGATGCCGTAGCGCAGCAGGCCGCCGATGCGGTCCGCGCGCTCGTACACCACCACGGTGTGGCCGGCCCGGGTCAGCTGCTGGGCCGCGGCAAGGCCGGCGGGGCCCGAGCCGATGACGGCTGCCGTCTTGCCGGACAGGCGCTCCGGCGCCTGCGGGGTGACGTCGCCGTTGTCCCAGGCCTTGTCGATGATCGAGACTTCGACGTTCTTGATGGTGACGGCCGGCTGGTTGATGCCGAGGACGCACGCCGACTCGCACGGAGCGGGGCACAGGCGGCCCGTGAACTCCGGGAAGTTGTTCGTGGCGTGCAGGCGCTCGGAAGCCGCGGACCAGTCCTCGCGGTACGCGAAGTCGTTCCACTCCGGGATCAGGTTTCCGAGCGGGCACCCGTTGTGGCAGAACGGGATGCCGCAGTCCATGCAGCGGCCGGCCTGCTTGCTGATGATCGGCAGCAGCGAGCCCGGAACGTAGACCTCGTTCCAGTCCTTCAGCCGGTCGGCGACCGGACGGGAACAGGCGGTCTCGCGCTGGGTGGTGAGGAAGCCCTTCGGGTCAGCCATGGGTCGCCGCCTCCATCATCTTCTCCGTGGTCTCGGACTCCGAGAGTCCGGCCAGCTCAGCGGCGTCCTTGGCGGCGAGCACTGCCTTGTACGTGGTCGGGATGATCTTGCTGAAGCGGTCCACCGAGACGGACCAGTCAGCCAGGAGCTTCGCGGCCACGGTCGAGCCGGTCTCCTCCTCGTGGCGGCGCACCACATCGTGCAGCCACTGCTTGTCGGTGTCGGAGAGGGCCTCCACGGCGCCTGCGTTGCCGACGTTGACGTTGTCGATGTCGAGGTCGACGACGTACGCGACGCCGCCCGACATGCCAGCCGCGAAGTTGCGGCCCGTCTCGCCGAGCACGACCGCCGTGCCGCCGGTCATGTACTCGCAGCCGTGGTCGCCCACGCCCTCCGAGACGACCAGGGCACCGGAGTTGCGGACGCAGAAGCGTTCGCCGGTGCGGCCGCGCAGGAACATCTCGCCGCCGGTGGCGCCGTAGCCGATGGTGTTTCCGGCGATGGTCGAGTACTCGGCGAGGTGGTCGGCGCCGCGGTCCGGGCGGACCACGACCCGGCCGCCCGACAGGCCCTTGCCGACGTAGTCGTTGGCGTCGCCCTCCAGGCGGAGGGTGATGCCCTTCGGCAGGAAGGCGCCGAAGGACTGGCCGGCGCTGCCCGTGAAGGTCAGGTCGATGGTGTTGTCGGGCAGGCCCGCACCGCCGAACTTCTTGGTGACCTGGTGGCCGAGCATGGTGCCGACGGTCCGGTTGATGTTCCGGATCGCGACCTGGGCGCGGACCGGGCGGGCCGCCTCGACGGACTCGGCGTTCAGCGCGTCGGCCGCGAGCTCGATGAGTTCGTTGTCGAGCGCCTTCTCCAGGCCGTGGTCCTGCTCGATCAGGGCGTGGCGGACCGCGCCCTCGGGCAGCTCCGGCACGTAGAAGAGGGGCTCCAGGTCGAGACCCTGTGCCTTCCAGTGCGTGACGGCCTTGCTGGTGTCGAGGAGCTCGGCGTGGCCGACAGCCTCCTCGATCGTGCGGAAGCCCAGCTCGGCGAGGAGCTCGCGGACCTCCTCCGCGATGAACTCGAAGAAGTTCACGACGAATTCGGGCTTGCCGGAGAACCGGTCGCGCAGCACCGGGTTCTGGGTGGCGATGCCGACCGGGCAGGTGTCCAGGTGGCAGACGCGCATCATGACGCAGCCGGAGACGACGAGCGGCGCGGTCGCGAAACCGAACTCCTCGGCGCCGAGCAGCGCGGCGATGACGACGTCGCGGCCGGTCTTGAGCTGGCCGTCCGTCTGGACGACGATGCGGTCGCGAAGCCCGTTGAGCAGCAGGGTCTGCTGGGTCTCGGCGAGGCCGAGCTCCCAGGGGCCGCCCGCGTGCTTGAGCGAGGTGAGCGGGGAGGCGCCCGTACCGCCGTCGTGGCCGGAGATGAGGACGACGTCCGCGTGGGCCTTGGAGACACCCGCGGCGACGGTGCCGACACCGACCTCGGAGACCAGCTTCACGTGGATGCGTGCGGCCGGGTTGGCGTTCTTGAGGTCGTGGATCAGCTGAGCCAGGTCCTCGATGGAGTAGATGTCGTGGTGCGGCGGCGGGGAGATCAGGCCGACGCCCGGGGTGGAGTGCCGGGTCTTGGCGACCCACGGGTAGACCTTGTGGCCGGGCAGCTGGCCGCCCTCGCCGGGCTTGGCGCCCTGCGCCATCTTGATCTGGATGTCGTCCGCGTTGACCAGGTACTCGCTGGTGACGCCGAAGCGGCCGGAGGCGACCTGCTTGATCGACGAGCGGCGCGCCGGGTCGTACAGGCGGTCCGGGTCCTCGCCGCCCTCGCCGGTGTTGGACTTGCCGCCCAGCTGGTTCATGGCGATGGCGAGGGTCTCGTGAGCCTCGCGCGAGATGGATCCGTAGCTCATGGCGCCGGTGGAGAAGCGCTTGACGATCTCGGAGACCGGCTCGACCTCGTCGATGGAGATCGACGGGCGGTCCTCGCTCTTGAACCCGAACAGGCCGCGGAGCGTCATCAGGCGCTCGGACTGCTCGTTCACCCGGCCCGTGTACTTCTTGAAGATGTCGTACCGGCGGTTGCGGGTGGCGTGCTGGAGGCGGAAGACCGTCTCCGGGTCGAACAGGTGCGGCTCGCCCTCGCGGCGCCACTGGTACTCGCCGCCGATCTCCAGCGCGCGGTGCGTGGCCGCGATGCCGGAGGCCGGGTACGCCTTGGCGTGGCGCGCGGCCACCTCCTTGGCGATGACGTCCAGGCCGGCGCCGCCGATCTTGGTGGCGGTGCCCTGGAAGTAGGCCCCGACGAACTCCTCGTTCAGGCCGACGGCCTCGAAGACCTGGGCGCCGCGGTAGGAGGCGACGGTGGAGATGCCCATCTTGGACATGACCTTCAGGACGCCCTTGCCGAGCGCGTAGATCAGGTTCTTGATGGCCTGCTCCGGCTCCAGGCCGGACAGGAACGTACCGGCGCGCAGCAGGTCCTCGACGGACTCCATGGCGAGGTACGGGTTCACGGCGGCGGCGCCGTAGCCGATGAGCAGGGCGACGTGGTGGACCTCGCGGACGTCGCCGGCCTCGACCAGCAGGCCCACCTGGGTGCGCTGCTTGGTGGCGATGAGATGGTGGTGCACGGCGGAGGTGAGCAGCAGCGAGGGGATCGGCGCGTGCTCGGCGTCCGAGTGGCGGTCCGAGAGGACGATCAGGTGGGCGCCGTTCGCGATGGCCGCGTCGACCTCGCCGCGGATCTCCTCCAGGCGGGCGGCCAGTGCCTCGCCGCCGCCGGAGACCCGGTAGAGGCCGGAGAGGGTGGCGGCCTTCATGCCCGGCATGTCGCCGTCGGCGTTGACGTGGATGAGCTTGGCGAGCTCGTCGTTGTCGATCACCGGGAAGGGCAGGGTGACGCTGCGGCAGGACGCGGCGTTCGGCTCCAGCAGGTTGCCCTGCGGGCCCAGCGAGGACAGCAGGGAGGTGACGAGCTCCTCGCGGATGGCGTCCAGCGGCGGGTTGGTGACCTGCGCGAAGAGCTGCGTGAAGTAGTCGAAGAGCAGCCGGGGGCGCTCGGAGAGGGCCGCGATCGGGGAGTCCGTGCCCATGGAGCCGAGCGGCTCGCCGCCGGTACGGGCCATCGGCGCGAGGATGACGCGCAGCTCTTCCTCGGTGTAGCCGAAGGTCTGCTGGCGGCGGGTGACCGAGGCGTGGGTGTGGACGATGTGCTCGCGCTCGGGCAGGTCCGTCAGCTCGATCTCGCCGGTCTCGAGCCATTCGGCGTACGGCGCGGCGCCGGCCAGCTCGGCCTTGATCTCGTCGTCCTCGATGATCCGCTTCTGGGCGGTGTCGACGAGGAACATCTTGCCGGGCTGCAGGCGGCCCTTGCGGACGACCTTGGCCGGGTCGATGTCGAGCACGCCGACCTCGGAGCCGAGGACGACGAGGCCGTCGTCGGTGACCCAGTAGCGGCCGGGGCGCAGACCGTTGCGGTCGAGGACCGCGCCGACCTGGGTGCCGTCGGTGAAGGTGACGCAGGCCGGGCCGTCCCAGGGCTCCATCAGCGTGGAGTGGTACTGGTAGAACGCGCGGCGGGCCGGGTCCATGGAGGTGTGGTTCTCCCACGCCTCCGGGATCATCATCAGCACGCTGTGCGGCAGCGAGCGGCCGCCGAGGTGCAGGAGCTCCAGGACCTCGTCGAAGGAGGCCGAGTCGGAGGCGTCCGGGGTGCAGATCGGGAAGATCCGCTCCAGCGCGCCGTCACCGAAGGCGTCGGAGGCCAGCTGGGACTCGCGGGCCTTCATCCAGTTGCGGTTGCCCTTGACCGTGTTGATCTCGCCGTTGTGCGCGACGAAGCGGTACGGGTGGGCCAGCGGCCAGGACGGGAAGGTGTTCGTCGAGAACCGCGAGTGGACCAGGGCCAGCGTCGAGGCGAAGCGGCGGTCGGAGAGGTCCGGGAAGAAGGGCTCCAGCTGGCCCGTGGTGAGCATGCCCTTGTAGACGATGGTGCGGGCGGAGAGCGAGGGGAAGTAGACCCCGGCCTCGCGCTCGGCGCGCTTGCGCAGGACGAACGCCTTGCGGTCCAGCTCGATGCCGCTCGAACCGTTGCTGACGAACAGCTGCGAGAAGGCCGGCATGGTGGCGCGGGCGCCGTTGCCGAGCAGGTCAGGGGTGACCGGGACCTCGCGCCAGCCGAGGACCGTGAGGTTCTCCTCGGCGGCGATGGCCTCGATCTGCTCCACGGCGACGGCCTGTGCGGTGCCGTCGGCGGGGAGGAAGGCGATGCCGACGGCGTACGCACCGGCCTCGGGGAGCTCGAATCCGGCCACCTCGCGCAGGAACGCGTCCGGGACCTGGGACAGGATTCCGGCGCCGTCGCCGGAGTCCGGCTCGGAGCCGGTGGCACCACGGTGCTCAAGGTTCCGCAATACGGTCAGCGCCTGCTCGACCAGCGTGTGGCTGGCCTCGCCGCTGAGGTTGGCCACAAAGCCGACGCCGCAGGCGTCGTGCTCGTTGCGCGGGTCGTACATGCCCTGCTGGGCGGGGCGACCGTCCATGGGCGACCAGGCGGTGCTGAGGCCGGTCGCGGAGTGCGTGGATGCGGAACGCATCGGCTCTCCCGTCGTCGTCGTGGCATATGTGCATAGCCGAGGGACGACGTTGGCCCTCTGCGAAATTTCGTGCAGGTTACATGATGACGCCAATCCCGAGAAGCGGATACGGCGTTTCAGCATGCGGACAGGCACGAGGCAGAAAGTGGAGACCTTCGCGGTCGGATCAAGGGCACACCACGGAGCGAAGGTCCCGGCGCTGGATGGGCATCATTGCCCGGCGCGCCCTGGTGTGATGCCCGACGGACATGGAATCGAAACCGCCGGGTAACGGACTACTTATGTTGCGCAGTGCATAGTGTCTCACTGCTAGTGCGGTCAGCCTACGGCTCCGCCGATCCAGGTTCCCAGGACGTACGTCACACCTGCGGCCGCACCGCCCAGCAGCAGCTGCCGCAGACCGCTGTACCACCAGGTGCGCGCGGTGACCCGGGAGACGACCGCGCCGCAGGCGAAGAGCCCGGCCAGCGCGAGCAGCACCGCGGGCCACAGGGACGTGGCGCCGAGCAGGTACGGCAGTACGGGCAGCAGCGCGCCCAGCGCGAAGGAGCCGAAGGACGAGACCGCGGCGACCATCGGCGACGGCAGGTCGTCGGGGTCGATCCCGAGCTCCTCGCGGGCGTGGATCTCCAGTGCCTGGTCGGGGTCGCGGGACAGCTGCATGGCGACCTCGCGGGCGAGGGACGGCTCGACGCCGCGCGACACGTACAGCTCGGCCAGCTCCTCCATCTCGTCGACGGGGTGCTTGCGCAACTGCTGGCGCTCTATTTCGAGTTCGGCGAGGACCAGCTCGCGCTGCGAGGCGACGGAGGTGTACTCGCCGGCCGCCATCGAGAAGGCTCCGGCCGCGAGGCCCGCCAGCCCGGTGATCACGATGACCTGCGGGGCCACGGCGCCGCCGGCCACGCCGGTCATCAGGGCGAGGTTGGAGACGAGCCCGTCCATGGCACCGAAGACGGCCGGCCGCAGCCATCCGCCGTTGACGTCACGGTGGGTGTGGTTGTCGCGGTGCGCGGTGTGCAGCGGTGCTTCGATGTCGATGATGGACATGCGGCGTATCTCCCCTTTTCGTGCGAGTGGGTACGCGAAGCCGACGCGCAGGCATCCACTCCCCCTGAACACCTCGAAACTACGCACGATTTCTGCCGCCCGCCAGCAAGGAAGGCCGTACTTACCTGGGGTTTCGCGGGTCGGCGACCGGGTGACGGGGGCGTGGGCGGGGTGTTTCGCGGCGAGCGACAAACCACATGCCGTGGCACAAATCCCCCATGGGGCCCACGATGGGTCCCTTCAGATGGAGAGGCGCGCCATGGAGCAGATTGCATGCCATCCGCAGGTCCTCCTCGAACGGGCCAGGGGCGCTCTTCTGGGCCTCGCGGCGGGTGACGCGCTCGGCGCCCCCGCCGAGAACATGAAGCCCTCGCAGATCCGGGCGAAATGGGGCCGCATCGAGGGCTTCGTGTCGGAGGACCCGGCGGGCACCGATGACACCGAGTACGCGATCTTCTCGGGGCTGCTGCTGGCCCGCCACGGGTCGGCGCTGACCGTCTCCCACGTCGAGCGGGCATGGCACCACTGGATCGCCGACCTCGACGAAGGGCCGTTCCGCGGGGCGGGCTTCAGTGAGCGCGGCACCCTGGAGAACCTCCGCCGGGGGCTGGCGGCGCCCATCTCTGCGCAGCACCGCCACGCCTGGTCGGACGGCCTGGCGATGCGGGCGGCCCCCTTCGGGGTGTTCGCGGCGGGCCGTCCCGCCGAAGCCGCCCGGCTGGTCGCGATCGACGGCAGCGTGAGCCACGACGGGGAGGGCATCTACGGCGGCCAGGCGGTGGCGGCCGGCGTCGCCGCGGCGATGGCCGGCGGCAGCCCTGCGTCCGTGGTCTCCGCCGCGCTGTCCGTCATCCCGTCGGACTCCTGGACCGCCCGCTCGCTGCGCCGGGCCGTCACGGCGGCCCCGCGCGGCGAACGGGCGGTGCGCTCCGCGGTGGTGATCGGCGGCTATCCGTGGACCGACCTGGCCCCGGAGGCGGTGGGCCTGGCGTTCGGGGCCTTCGCCGCCTGCCGGGGCGATTTCGCCGCCTCGGTCCTGACGGCGGTGAACATGGGCCGCGACGCGGACACCACGGCGGCGGTGGCGGGCGCCCTCTCCGGCGCCCTGTCGGGCGTCGCCGCGATCCCGGCGGACTGGGCGTCGGCGATCGGCCCGGTCCGGGGCAGCTGCCTCCCCTCGATGCGCGGCCACCACGTCCTGGACATCGCGGACCTCCTCACCCCGGAAGCCGAGACCCCCCGATGACCCGGCCCCCGGCCCCCCTGGACCCCGCGACCCCCTGGCCCCCCGAGGGCGGCCCCGCCGCAGCCGGTCCCGACGACGGCCCGCTGTCCCGGCACCACACCACCCCACCGGAACCCGCCCCCGACGACGGGCTGCGCGTGGAGCGCGCCACCGGCCCGGCGGAAGCCGGACCCCGGCCCGGCGACGGGACGGGCGCGGAGCTCCGGACCGGCCCGGCCGGGGCCGGCGCGCGGGCCCGGACCCCGCAGCCCCCCGCAGGGGACCGGCGGATCGAGGGGTTGCTGCTCGGGCTCGCCTCGGGCGACGCCGCCGGGTGGCCCGCCGCCCGGCACCGGGCCAGCCGCATGCCCGAGTGGACCCGCCGCCTCACCCGCGAGCTCGACACCTTCGCCGAGCAGAACCAGACGACGACCCTCCCCGTGCCCATCGCCCTGAACCAGCCCCCGGAACCCCTGTGCCTCGGCCCCTCCGACGACGCCGAGTGGGCCGCCTTCGCCGCCGAATCCGTGCTGACCGCAGCCGGCGTGCTGCTCAGCGACCTCAGCCGGTCCCGCCGCATGCGGGCCGCCATCGACCTCGCCTGGAACGCCCTGGCCAGCGAGATCGCCGCCGCGGCCGAACGCGCCCCCGAGGTGGAGTCGGCCGTCCTCCCGCTCCGCGCCCGCATCTCCGTCCGCGCCGGCCTCGGCAACCTCGCCGCCGGCCTGCGCCCGCCCGCCACCGGCCACGACAACCCGCACTACTTCGACGACGCCGCCTGCGTCCGCGCCTGCGTCCTCGCCGTCGTCCACCCCGGCGACCCGGCCGCGGCCGCGGACCTCGCCGAGTTCGACGCCCGCTACACCCAGGACGGCGACGGAGTCCACGGCGCCCGCGCCATGGCCGCCGCCATCGCGGCCGCCCTCGCCGGCGCCGACACCGGCACCGCCGTCGACGCCGCCCTCGGCCAGCTCCCCGAGGCCACCGAGATCGGCCGCAACGCCCGCCACGCCGTCAAGCTCGCCCGTGCGCACACGGACGGCGGCGGCGCCTTCGCCATCGTCCCCACCCTGGAGCACGAGATCGTGGACCACGTCTACAGCTACGGCATTGCCGCCGCCGAGACCGTCCCCGTGGCCCTCGCCCTAGCCACCGCCGCCCGCGGCCGGGTCGGTGAGGCCGTCCCGGCCGCCGCCTGCCTGTCCCGCGTCGCGGACTCCGCCCCGGCCCTCGCCGGCGCCCTCACCGGCGCCCTCGGCGGCGGCAGTTCGATCCCCGCCGCCTGGCGCGAAGCCTGCCGCACCCTGTCCGGCTGCGCCCTCCCCCGCCTCGCCGGCACCGATCTGGTCGAACTCGCCGCGCTCCTGGCTCGCACGGAACTCACCTCACCCAAGGGATGATTCGGACATGACGCTCACTCTGGAAGACCGGGCGGCCGGCTGCCTCGTCGGAGCCGCCGTCGGCGACGCGCTCGGCGGCCCGGTGGAGGGCTGGTCCCCGGACCGGATCGTGGAACGGCACGGCGGCCGCGTGCACGGCATCGTCGGCCCGTGGCACGAGGACTGGCGCACGGCCCGCCCCATCGCGCCGTACCACAAGGGGGACGGCCACGTCACCGACGACACCCTCATGACCCATGCGCTGGTGCGCGTCTACGAGGCTGTACGGGACCACCTCGACGCGTACGCGATCGCCGACCACCTGGTCCCGGACCTGATGACGAACCCGCGCTGGATCCCCGAGCTCGAAGCCGAGGCCCTCCCCCTCCAGCGGATCTTCCTCGCGGAGAAGTGGATCGTGACCCGGCTGCACTACGCGCACGCGGACCCGCGCGAGGCGGGCAGCGGCAACATCGTCAACTGCGGTGCGGCGATGTACATGGCACCGGTCGGCATCGTCAACGCGGGCAATCCGGCGGGCGCGTACGCGGAGGCACTGGACATCGCCGGCGCGCACCAGTCCTCGTACGGGCGGGAGGCGGCGGGCGTGTTCGCGGCGGCGGTGGCGGCGGCGTGCGTGCCGGGGGCGACGGCGTCCTCGGTGGTGGACACGGCCCTCGCGCTGGCCAAGGACGGCACCCGGGAGGCGATCGCGGCGGTGTGCGAAGTGGCGGGCCGCCACCGGGACTTCGAGTCGGCGCTGGCCCCGCTGCGGGCGGCGGTCGCGCCGTACGACTCCGTCGGCCCGGACTACCGCAAGCCGTCCCTCGGCGCCCGGCGGCCGTCGCGGCTGCACGCGATCGAGGAGCTCCCGATCGCGCTCGGCATGCTGGTCGTCTCCGACGGGGCGTACGAGGGTTCCGTGCTCGGAGCCGTCAACTACGGCCGGGACTGCGACTCCATCGCCACGATGGCGGGCGCGGTCGCCGGAGCCCTGTCCGGGGCCTCGGCCGTCCCGCCCCCCTGGGCCAAGCAGGTCGCCGAGGCCAGCCGCCTCGATCTGCACGCCCCGGCGTCGGCTCTGGCCGCGGTGGCCCGTGAGGTCTTCGCCCTGGACCGGGCCCGCCGCCGCGCCCACGAGTCGGCCTTCACTTCGATCGCCGCCCCGCAGTGACCGGCACCCCGCCCCGCGATGCCGCTGCGGCCGGCCCCGCTCCGCTCCCGGACCCGCCGCTCCCGGCCGGGGCCGTACGGCTGACCTGGGCCCAGCCGGAGGACCTGGTCGGGCACGAGCTGCGGCAGGCCGTCGAGGACGGCCGGGCAGCGGCCGCCGAGCCGCTGCTCCGCACCTGGCTGGCCGCGGGCGGCCGCCCCGCCCCCGCCCGCGCGGGCAGCTCTCCCTCCCCCGCCTCCCCCGGGCTCCGCGCCCTGGCCGAACACCTCCTGACGGCCCTGGACTCCCTCCCGCTCCCCCTGGCGGCGGACGAGCCCCTCTCCTGGCCCGCCATCACCGCGACCTGGCCCGAGCCCGCCACCGGCCCGAGCCGGCCGGACCCGCTGCCGTGGCCCGACGGCCCCGCACGGGCCAGCGGTGCCGCGGCACCCGCCCCGGCCCCCGCCGCACCCGGGCGGAGCGGCCCGGGCACGGTCGCGGCCGGTGAAGCGCCGCCAAGTCACGGTGGAGCGCGCCCGGCATCCGAAGCCGCTGCCGGGCCCGGCTCCCCGGTTGCCGGGGCCCCGCGGAGCGAGGGGGCGGACGGGTTGTCCCGGATGCTGGAGGCGGCCTGGACGGGCCGGGCCGTCGGGTGCGTACTCGGGAAGCCCGTGGAGAAGCTGCCGCTGGAGGGCATCCGGGCCCTCGCCCGGGCCACCGGGAACTGGCCCCTCGACGACTGGTTCACCGCGGAGGGCGTACCCGCGGAGCTGCTGGCCGCGTACCCGTGGAACCGGCACTCCGCCGCCACCTCCCTCGCCGAGAACATCGACGGCACCCCCGAGGACGACGACCTCGACTACCCGCTCCTGAACCTGCTGCTGCTCCGGCGCCACGGCAAGCGGTTCACCACCGCCGACGTCGCCCGGCTCTGGCTCGACGAGCTCCCCGCCGGCCGGGCCTTCACCGCCGAGCGCCTGGCGTACCGGAACCTGCTGCTCGGGCTGGAGCCCCCGGCCACCGCCACCCGCCACAACCCCTTCCGCGAGTGGATCGGCGCCCTCATCCGGGCCGACGTCCACGGCTGGACCAACCCCGGCGACCCGACCGCCGCCGCGGCCCAGGCGTACCGGGACGCCGCCCTCACCCACACCGGCAACGGCCTGTACGCCGCGCTCTTCACGGCCGCCGCCATCGCCGAGGCCGTGGGGGGGCGGGCCGACATCCACTCCGCGCTCCGGGCCGGTCTGGCCGTCGTACCGCCCCGCTCGCGGCTCGCCGGGGCCGTCCGCGACGCCGTCGACGCAGCGGCGCGGCACACCGATTTCGACCGTGTCGTGGACCACCTGCACGCCCGGCACGGCCACTACCACTGGGTCCACGCCGTTCCCAACACCGCCCTGATCGCCGCCGCCCTCACCCACGCCGACGGGGACTTCACCCGCTCCGTGTGCCGTGCGGTGTCCGGCGGCTGGGACACCGACTCCAACGGGGCCACCGCCGGCTCGCTCGCCGCGCTCGTCGACGGGAACGGCGTCCCGCACCGCTGGAGCGCCCCCCTGAAGAACCGCCTCGCCACCACCGTCCGCGGCTTCGACGGCATCGGCTTCGACACCCTCGCCCAGCTCACCGCACAGGAGGCAGTACGCCCATGACGGCCATCGCCGTGCTCGGCAGTACGAACATGGACCTCGTCGCCTACGTCGCCAAGGCCCCCCGCCTGGGGGAGACCGTCACCGGCCGCGAGTTCCGCACCGTCCCCGGCGGCAAGGGGGCCAACCAGGCCGTCGCCGCCGCCCGCCTCGGCGCGGAGGTGGTGATGATCGGCGCGGTCGGGGCCGACGAGTTCGGCGTACGGCTGCGCTCCGCGCTCGCCACGGCCGGGGTCGAGACGGCGGCCCTGCGCACCGTCGAGGGCGCCAGCGGCACCGCGCACATCACCGTGGACGACGAGGGCGGGAACAGCATCGTCGTCATCCCCGGCGCCAACGCCCGCGTCACCGGCCTGGAGGCCGGCGACGAGAGCCGGATCGGCGCCGCCGACTCCCTCCTCCTCCAGCTCGAACTGCCCCTGTCCGTCGTCCTCGCCGGTGCGACCGCCGCCCGCGCCCACGGGGTCCGTACGATCCTCACCCCGGCCCCCGCCCGGCCGCTGCCCGCGGAACTCCTGGCCGCCACCGACCTGCTGGTGCCCAACGAGCACGAAGCCGCCGCCCTCACCGGGCTCACCCGCCCCCAGCAGGCCGCCGAGGCCCTGCTGGGCGAGGTCCCGGAGGTCGTCATCACCCTCGGCGCGGCCGGGTCCCTGTACGCCGCCCGCGGGCGGGAGCCGGTGACCGTGCCCGCGCCCCGGGTCCGCGCCGTGGACACGACCGCCGCCGGGGACACGTTCGTCGGCGCGCTCGCCGTGGCCCTCGGGGAGGACCGCCCCATGCCGGAGGCGTTGCGCTGGGCCTCGGCGGCGGCGGCGCTGTCCGTCCAGCGCCCCGGCGCCCAGGACTCGATGCCGGCCCGCGCCGAAGCGGACGCGTTCGCCGCATCCGGAGCCGCCTCGTGACCCCCGCCGGTCCGCCGCCGTCTTCCCCGGCCCCGGCGGACACCCCGCCCGCCGGGCGATCCGTACGGGGGGCCGCCCCGGAAACCGGGTGCCCGGGGCCCGCGCCCGGGTCCGGCCGGCGGCCCGGCCCCCTGCAGGGGGTGCGGGTGCTGGACCTCGCCACGCTGTTCGCCGGGCCGCTCGCCGCCACCCTGCTCGGTGACTTCGGCGCCGAGGTCGTCAAGGTCGAGCACCCCGAGCGCCCCGACCCCTCGCGCAGCCACGGCCCCGCCGAGGACGGCGTCGGACTGTGGTGGAAGCTCCTCGGCCGGAACAAGCGGACGATGACCCTCGACCTGTCCACCCCGGGCGGCCGCGACACCCTGCTGCGGCTGGCCGCCACCGCCGACGTGGTCGTGGAGAACTTCCGCCCCGGCACCCTGGAGAAGTGGGGCCTGGGCTGGCCCGAGCTGTCCGCCGTCAACCCGCGGCTGGTCCTGGCCCGCGTCACGGCCTTCGGCCAGCAGGGCCCGTACGCGCACCGCCCCGGCTTCGGCACCCTCGCGGAGGCGATGAGCGGCTTTGCCGCGATCACCGGGGAGCCGGA
Source organism: Streptomyces sp. NPDC097981 (assembly GCF_040302565.1). Lineage (NCBI taxonomy): Bacteria > Bacillati > Actinomycetota > Actinomycetes > Kitasatosporales > Streptomycetaceae > Streptomyces > Streptomyces sp. NPDC097981. The sequence continues at coordinate 42,173 of NZ_JBEORW010000005.1, read as the reverse complement.
CGGACCCCCGACCCTGCCGCCGTTCGGGCTCGCGGATTCGATCGCCGCGCTGACCACCGCGTACGCCGTGATGACCGCGCTGGCCGGCCGCGACCGCACCGGCCGCGGGCAGGTGGTGGACCTGGCCATCATCGAGCCGATCCTCACCGTGCTGGGCCCGCACCCGCTCTGGTACGACCAGCTCGGCTACGTCCAGCCGCGCACCGGCAACCGCTCCGCCAACAACGCCCCGCGCAACACCTACCGCAGCGCCGACGGCCGCTGGCTGGCGGTGTCCGCCTCGGCCCAGTCCGTCGCGGAGCGCGTCATGTGCCTGGTCGGCCGGCCCGAGCTGATCGCCGAGCCGTGGTTCGCGTCCGGCTCCGGCCGGGCCGCCCACGCGCCCGTCCTCGACGAGGCGGTCGGCGGCTGGATCGGGCGCCACAAGGCGGACGACGTGGTCGCCGCCTTCGAGGAGGCCCAGGCCGCCGTGGCCCGGGTCTACGACGTACGGGACGTCATGGCCGATCCGCAGTTCGCGGCCCTGGACACCGTCACCGAGGTCGAGGACCCCGAGCTCGGCCCGCTCCGGATGCAGAACGTCCTGTTCCGGCTGTCCGAGACCCCCGGGAGGATCCGCTGGGCGGGCCGCGCACACGGCGCGGACACCGACGCCGTACTCACCGAACTCGGCCTGTCCGAGGCCGAGATCAGCGCACTCCGGATGGAGGGGGCCCTGTGATCCTGACCTGGCTCTATGTACCCGGCGACCGCCCGGAGGTGGTCGCCAAGGCCCTGGACTCCGGGGCCGACGCCGTCATCGTCGACTTGGAGGACGCGGTGTCGGCCTCCCGCAAGGAGTACGCCCGGGCCGCTACCGCGGAGCGGCTGGCCGAGTGCCAGCCGGTCCCCGTCGTCGTCCGCGTGAACGCCCTGGCCTCCCCCTGGGCCGGCGCCGACCTCACCGCCCTGACCGGGCTGCGCGGCCTCGCGGGGCTGCGGCTGCCGAAGGTCTCGGCCCCGGAGCAGATCGCCGCGGTCGCCGACCGCACCGGAGGGGTGGCCCTGTACGCCATGCTCGAATCGGCGCTGGGCGTGGAGCGCGCGTACGAGATCGCCCGTGCGCACCCCGCCCTGCGCGGGCTCTCCCTCGGCGAGGCCGACCTCCGCGCCGATCTGGGCATCAGCGCGGAGGCGGGCCTGGACTGGCCCCGCTCCCGGGTGGTGATCGCGGCCCGGGCGGCAGGGCTGGCTCCGCCTGCCCAGTCGGTCTTCCCCGACATCCGGGACCTGGAGGCGCTGGCCGTCTCCTGTGCCCACGGCCGGGCGCTGGGCTTCCTGGGCCGGGCGGCGATCCACCCGCGCCAGCTGCCGGTGATCGAGCGGGCCTATCTGCCCGGCCCGGAGGAGGTCACCGCAGCGCAGGAGATCGTCGCGGCCGCCCGTCGCAGCCCGGGTGCGGTGGCCCTGCCGGACGGCCGGTTCGTCGACCCGGCGGTCCTGGCGGGCGCGGAACGGGTCGTCGCGCTCGCCCGCCGGGAGTCCCCCGTACCCTCGTGAGCGACGAGCGCCTCCGGGGCCGGCGGCCTGCTCCGGCGCGCCGCCGAACGGAACACGGAGCACGGGAACGCAGAACGGGAGGGGCGTCGCGCATCCGCGCGGCGCCCCTCCCGTTCGATGGACGGTCAGAGCTTCTTGGCCCCGGCCTCCGGCTTCGTCGTGCCCTCGGAGCCGGCGTCGGCCGGCTCCGCGTCGGCCTTCGCCGGCTCGGCCTTCGCCGGCTCGGCGCCGGACTCGGCCTTGCCTTCCGCATCCGGCTTCGCGGCGGCCTCGGCATCGGCCTTCTCGGCGCCGCCGTCCTTCGCGTCGTCCTTCGCCTTGTCCTTGGCCGCCGGGTCGGACGCCGCGGGCCCGCGGTCCGGCTCCACGACCTCCTCGCGGCCCGGCCTCAGCTTGGCCGAGAGCACGAAGTAGACGACGGCCAGGATGAAGACCACGATCGCGGTCCACACGTTCAGCCGGACACCGAAGATGTGGTGGGCCTCGTCGACCCGCATGTACTCGATCCAGCCGCGGCCCACGCAGTACGCCGCGACGTACAGGGCGAACGCCCGGCCGTGGCCGAGCCTGAAGCGGCGGTCCGCCCAGATCACGAGCGCGGCGACGCCGAGGCACCACAGCGACTCGTAGAGGAAGGTCGGGTGGTAGGTGCCGGCGACCCGGTTGGGGCCGTCGCTGATCTCCAGCGCCCACGGCAGGTCGGTGGCGCGGCCGTACAGCTCCTGGTTGAACCAGTTGCCCCAGCGTCCGAAGGCCTGGGCGATGGCGATGCCGGGAGCCAGGGCGTCGGCCCAGGCCGGGAGCGGGATGCCGCGCAGGCGGCAGCCGATCCAGGCACCCACCGCGCCCAGCGCGATCGCGCCCCAGATGCCGAGGCCGCCCTCCCAGATCTTGAAGGCGTCGACCCAGTTGCGGCCCTCGACGAAGTACAGCTGGTAGTCGGTGATCACGTGGTAGAGGCGACCGCCGACCAGGCCGAACGGCACCGCCCACACGGCGATGTCCGCGACCGTGCCCGGCTTTCCGCCGCGCGCGATCCACCGCTTGTTGCCGAGCCAGACGGCGACGAAGACGCCGATGATGATGCAGAACGCGTAGCCGCGCAGCGGGATCGGTCCGAGATGGATCACGCCGGTCGACGGGCTGGGGATATAGGCAAGGTTCATGGCAGTGCCGACGCTACCCTGCCGGGCGGTGCGGACCGCAACCCGCCCGGCAACCCGGCACCAAATCGAGACGGGGCGCTCAGCCCTCCGCGGCCCCCTTCGAAGCCCCGGCCGAACCGGCCCTCGACCCCGTCGAGGAGGACCCGGCCGAGCCGGACGAGGTGGTCGAGGACCTCGCCGCGCCGTGGGAAGAGGCCGAAGAGGAGGCCGGCGCCGGCGCGGACCCCGAGGTCTTCGCCCCCTTCGGGGAGACGCCCTGCGAGGCGGACGGCGAGGCGCTCGGCGAGGCGGACGGCGCGTTTCTCGCGCCCCCGGTCCCCTTGGCGGCGCCCTCCAGCTGCTCCTTGAGCTTCTGCGCGGTGAGCGGGTTGGCCTCGTCGGCGAAGATGTCCTTGCCGTCCAGCAGCACGCTCGGGGTGCCCTTGAACTTCCCGGCGCGGAAGGCCTCGAAGGACTTGTTCACCCAGCTGTTGTGCGTCCCGTCCTCGACGCACTTGCGGAACTCCGGAGTGTCCAGACCGTCCACCTTGGCGGCCAGCTCCAGCAGCCTGGCGTTCTTCCCGTACCCGTCGTCGGTCTCCGGTGGCTGGTTCTCGAACAGGACGTCGTGGTACGCGGCGAACTTCCCGGCGTCCTGTGCGCAGGCGGCCGCATTGGCGCCCTTCAGGGAGCCGGTGCCGCCCATGTTCCCGTCGATCAGGGTGACCAGGTGGTAGTCGACCTTGAGCAGGCCCTTGTTCTCCAGCTCGTGGATCGTGTCCCGGTAGTTGGTCTCGAAGGACTTGCACGCCGGGCAGCGGAAGTCCTCCCACACCGTCAGCGTGGACTTGGCCTCGGGTTTGCCGCTCTGGATGGCCAGCGCGTCCTTGCCGGTGGCCCCGGAGGGGGCGGTCACCGGGCCCGCCTCGGCGGACTTGCCGCCCTTGTCGGTGTTGGCCGCGATCAGGCCGATGACGGCCGCCAGGCCGAGGACGCCGACCACGGCCGACGCCACGATGAGGGTCCGCCGCCGCTTCTCCCTCTTCTTCTCGCGCTCGCGCTCCGCCTGGAGCCGCTCACGGGCCGATCGTTTCGCTTCGCGGTTCGCACCGTCGTTCTTCTCGCTCACGCTCGGCCAAACGAAGCGGGGAGGCACTCGCGTGCCTCCCCGCTCCCACTTCCACCCGATCGGACTACAGAACCCGCTCGGGGATTCGTGTCAGTGATCGAACGCGCGGCTCAGCTCCTGCGTACGCCGTCCGCGAGCTCGCCCGCCAGCGCCCGGACGGCGGCCAGCCCGGCCGGCAGGTCGGGCGCGTCCAGCAGCAGCTTCACGAAGGCCGAGCCGACGATCACCCCGTCGGCGAAGCCCGCGACCTCCTTGGCCTGCACCGCGTTGGAGACGCCGAGGCCCACGCAGACGGGGAGCTCCGTGGTGGTGCGGGTGCGGCCGACCAGTTCCCGGGCCTCGTGGCCGACCGACTCGCGGGTACCGGTGACGCCCATCAGCGAGGCGGCGTAGACGAAACCGGAACCGGCGGCCGTGATGGTCGCCAGGCGCTCGTCCTTGCTGCTGGGGGCGACGACGAAGACGGTCGCCAGGCCGTGCTTGTCGGCGTGCTCACGCCACAGCGCGGATTCCTGGACCGGCAGGTCGGGCAGGATGCAGCCCGCGCCGCCCGCGGCGGCCAGCTCGGTGGCGAACCGTTCCACGCCGTAGCGGTCGATGGGGTTCCAGTACGTCATCACCAGCACCGGGGCCCCGGTCGCCTCGTGGGCCTCGCGCACGGTGCGCAGCACGTCGGCGATCTTGACGCCGCCGCGCAGGGCGATGTCGTCGGCGGTCTGGATGATCGCGCCGTCCAGGACCGGGTCGCTGTGCGGGAGGCCGACCTCGACGACGTCCGCGCCGCCCGCGATGACGGCCTTGACGGCCTCGATGCCGCCGTCGACGGTCGGGAAGCCGGCCGGGAGGTAGGCGACGAGGGCCGCCCGGTCCTCGGACCTGGCCTTGGCGAGGGTGGCCGAGAGGAGTTCGATGTTGCCGCTCACTTGGTCTCCCCCTCGGAGTCGTACAGGTTGAAGTAGCGGGCCGCCGTGTCCATGTCCTTGTCGCCGCGGCCGGACAGGTTGACGACGAGCAGTCCGTCCTTGCCCAGCTCCCGGCCCAGGTCGAGGGCGCCCGCGAGGGCGTGCGCCGACTCGATGGCCGGGATGATGCCCTCGGTGCGGGAGAGCAGGCGCAGGGCCTGCATCGCGGCGTCGTCGGTGACCGCGCGGTACTCGCCGCGGCCGGAGTCCTTGAGGAAGGAGTGCTCCGGGCCGATGCCCGGGTAGTCCAGACCGGCCGAGATCGAGTAGGGCTCGGTGATCTGGCCCTCCTCGTCCTGGAGGACGTAACTGCGGGAGCCGTGCAGGATCCCGGGCTCGCCGGCGGTCAGCGTGGCCGCGTGCTCGCCGGTCTCGACGCCGTGTCCGGCGGGCTCGAAGCCGACCAGGCGGACACCGCTGTCCGGGATGAAGGCGTGGAAGAGGCCGATGGCGTTGGAGCCGCCGCCGACGCAGGCCGCGACGGCGTCGGGCAGCCGGCCGGCGCGCTCCAGGATCTGGCGGCGGGCCTCGACTCCGATGACCCGGTGGAAGTCGCGGACCATGGCGGGGAAGGGGTGCGGGCCGGCGACCGTGCCGAAGAGGTAGTGGGTGCGGTCCACGTTGGCGACCCAGTCGCGGAACGCCTCGTTGATGGCGTCCTTGAGGGTCCGGGAGCCGGACTTCACCGCGATGACCTCGGCGCCCAGCATCCGCATGCGGGCCACGTTCAGGGCTTGGCGCTGGGTGTCGATCTCGCCCATGTAGATGGTGCATTCGAGGCCGAAGAGCGCGCAGGCGGTGGCGGTGGCCACGCCGTGCTGGCCTGCCCCGGTCTCGGCGATGACGCGGGTCTTGCCCATGCGCTTGGTGAGCAGTGCCTGGCCCAGCACGTTGTTGATCTTGTGCGAGCCGGTGTGGTTGAGGTCCTCGCGCTTGAGGAAGATCCGGGCGCCGCCGGCGTGCTCGGCGAACCGCGGCACCTCGGTGAGGGCGCTGGGCCGGCCGGTGTAGTTGACCATCAGGTCGTTGAGCTCGGCCGCGAAGGCCGGGTCGCCCTTGGCCTTCTCGTACTCGACGGCGACCTCGTCCACGGCCGCGACGAGCGCCTCCGGGATGAACTTGCCGCCGAAGTCGCCGAAGTAGCCCTCGGCGTCGGGGACGTGACCCTCCGGGTCCGGAATGAAGAACGAGCTGCTGGACATGCCCAGTACTCCTACGGGTGCGATGGGATGGATGCACCGTATTGCGCCGTGGGCCCGCCGCACGTGCACCCCGCTGCGGGGGTGCGATGCGTACGGGCGCAGCGGCCCACGCCCGGAGCCGGCGGCTCGGGGCGACGGGCCGTAAGCGAGCACCGCGCGGGGCGGTACGCCTGGCGGCGTCGGGCGACGACGTCAGACGGACCGGACCGGGACGGCCCTCGTTACAGCGCGCCTGTGGTGCGCCATCGCATGCCGTTGACCTGACCGGGTTCGGAGCCGATCACGTACCTGACCCGCCGCCCGTGCACGCGCCGGGCCGGGGCACGGCAGCCGCGGGGGCGGCAGCCGCGCGCCAGCGGCGCGTGCGCCGTCGGCACGCCGGCCGGGCCGGGGCCCGGTCGGGTGCGGACGGAGGGGCGGTTGGGGGCCATGGGACGGGTCAGCTCCGTCCGTGGCGCAGGGCGGGGTGGGCGCCGGCGGCGACGAGGTCGGCCACGGCCGCCTTCGGGTCGCGTCCGGTGACCAGGGACTCCCCGACGAGGACGGCGTCGGCGCCCTCGTTGGCGTAGGCGATCAGGTCATGCGGCCCGCGGATGCCGGACTCGGCAACCTTGACGATGTGGGCCGGGATCTCGCCGACGACGCGCTCGAAGGTGGAGCGGTCGACCTTGAGGTCCTTGAGGTTGCGGGCATTGACGCCGATGATCTTGGCGCCGGCCGCAACCGCACGCTCGATCTCGTCCTCGTCGTGGACCTCGACGAGCGGGGTGAGGCCGATGGACTCGGCCCGCTCGATGAGGGAGACGAGGGCCTCCTGCTCCAGGGCCGCGACGATCAGCAGCGCGAGGTCGGCGCCGTAGGCGCGGGCCTCCCACAGCTGGTACGCCGTGACGATGAAGTCCTTGCGCAGGATCGGGATGTCCACGCGGGCGCGGACGGCCTCCAGGTCGGCCAGCGAGCCGCCGAAACGGCGCTGCTCGGTGAGGACGGAGATGACCGCCGCACCGCCCGCCTCGTAGTCGGCGGCGAGTCCGGCCGGATCCGCGATCGCGGCCAGCGCGCCCTTGGAGGGGCTGGAGCGCTTGACCTCGCAGATCACCTTGACGCCGTCGCCGCGCAGGGCCGCGACGCCGTCCTTGGCCTGGGGCGCCTTGGCGGCACGCTCCTTGAGCTCGTCGAGGCTCACGCGGGCCTGCCGTTCGGCAAGGTCTTCGCGGACCCCTTCGATGATCTCGTCGAGCACACTCACGCGAGCGGCCCCCTTCCGGGTCGATGACGGTCGGCCGCCTTGCAGACACGTACAACTGCAAGGTCAGCAATTCAAATGGTATCCGCAGGAGGCCTTACCCTCCGCACGCGGTTGACGGCGTCCCAATGACTGGACATTCGGAATCCGGGATTCATACGGGCCTCATGGGGCCAGCGCGGACCCGAAGGGCAGGTTCCGGACAACCACGAAGACCAGGGCCAGCACCCCGAGGGCCCACCAGTACGGACGCCGCAGGGCGAAGCGCGGGGCCGGGGCGCCGCGACAGGCGCGAACCAGCCACAGGACCATGTAGCCGGCGAAGACGAAGTAGCCGACGACAGCCAGGGCATTTGCCCCGAAAGCGGTGATCAGATCGCCGTGGGCGAACGCGTGCGCACTGCGCAGTCCGCCGCATCCGGGACACAGGATTCCGGTGACCCGGAAAAGCGGGCATACCGGATAATGACCGGGTTCATTGGGATCCACGGCCCCCACGTACGCAAAGGCCAGGGCCGCCGAGGCCAGCGTGAGCGCCGGGGAGGCCAGCCGCCGGACGCGGCTCCAGCCCTCGGGCTCCGGGGGGATCGCGGGCACGGCGAAGGGGCTGCGAGAGGCGTCCACCCGCTGATTCTCTCCGCTCATGGCAAAAGGCGCAGCCCGGCGGGACCGCGCCTTTCGAAGGTGTGCACAGGTGCTCGGCCCGGTCAGACCTTCGCGGCGGCCTTGTTGGAGGCGATGACCACGGCCAGGTCGTCGTGGGCGGGCTTCGGCATGCCCATGCCCGCGGCCTTCATCGCCATGCCGACGACACCACCCAGTGCGACGACCACGAGACCGGCCCAGAACCCGAGGGGGTTCGCCATCACCATGAAGGCGCCGGAGATGCAGAAACCGATGAAAGCGATGGTGACACCGGTCCAGGCGGCCGGGGTGTGTCCGTGGTTAGTGCCCGCCATGAGTTGCTCCTCGTTTGCTCTGTCGCATTGCTGTCAAGAAATCGCGGTCTGTGTCGAATACTCGGTGCCCATTGTCCCGCACGGGGCTCGGTGCGCGGTCAGCGGGTCGGGTCCTCGCCCCGGTCCAGGGCCTTCCACAGGTCCTCCGGCCGGTCGGGGTCCACGGCCGCCTGCTTGCGGGCCCGGGGGCTGCCGTCCCGCTCGTAGCGGCCGCCCATCGCGGGCCAGCTGCGGCCGAAGCGCAGGGCCAGCAGTCCGGCGGCCAGGATCAGCGCCGCACCGGCGGCCGTGACGTACGGCCAGGCCGTGTGCGTCAGCGCCCCCACCTGCGCCGCGGTGTCCGCCGTCGTACGGGCGGCCTGCGCGTCCAGCGCCTGCCGGTCGTCGGCCGCCAGCACCGCGGAGAGCGCCGCGCCCAGGCCGCTCAGCGCGAGCAGCCCGGAGACCAGCAGCCGGCTCCTGCCGCGTACGGCGAACACGGCCACCAGGGCGGCGAGGCCCACGATGGCCAGGGCCGCCGGGAGTCCGGTGACGGCCCGCCCGTCCGCGGTCAGCGGCAGCGAGCCGCCCCCGACGGCGGCGGTGCCCCGGGCCCAGACGCGGCCGGAGGCGAGCAGGACGACGGTGGCACCGAGCGCGCCGAGCAGCAGGGCGACGGCCACACTGCGGCGGCCGCCGCGGGCGTCCGGGGTGTCCGGGGTGTCCGGGGCGTCGGTGTCGTCGGTGTCGTTTCGGGGTGGGGGTACGGCGCTCACATACCCCACTATCCCCTACCGGCTCAGGAGCTGCGGAGCCGGTTCGCCGCTCCCACCGCGCGCAGTACGGCGGCCGCCTTGTTGCGGCACTCCAGGTCCTCCAGCTCGGGCACCGAATCCGCGACGACCCCCGCGCCGGCCTGGACGTACGCCGTGCCGTCGCGCAGCAGCGCGGTACGGATGGCGATGGCCGTGTCGGAGTCCCCGGCGAAGTCGAGGTAGCCGACGCAGCCGCCGTACAGGCCGCGGCGGGACGGCTCCAGTTCCTCGATGATCTGCATGGCGCGCGGCTTGGGCGCGCCGGAGAGGGTGCCGGCCGGGAAGCAGGCGGTGAGCACGTCGAAGGCGGTCCGGCCCTCGGCGACCCGGCCGGTGACGGTCGAGACGATGTGCATGACGTGCGAGTACCGCTCGATCGACATGAAGTCGACGACCTCGACCGATCCCGGCTCGCAGACCCGGCCCAGGTCGTTGCGGCCGAGGTCGACGAGCATCAGGTGCTCGGCGCGCTCCTTGGGGTCGGCCAGCAGCTCCTCGGCGAGCTCGTGGTCCTGCTGCGGGGTGGCCCCGCGGTGGCGGGTGCCGGCGATCGGGTGGACCATGGCCCGCCCGTCCTCCACCTTGACCAGGGCCTCGGGGCTGGACCCGACGACGTCGAAGCCGTTCTCGAAGCGGAACAGGTACATGTACGGGGACGGGTTGGTGGCCCGCAGCACCCGGTAGACGTCCAGCGCGGAGGCGTCGCAGCGCGTCTCGAACCGCTGCGAGGGCACCACCTGGAAGGCCTCGCCGGCCCGGATCCGCTCCTTGATGTCCTCGACGGCCTCCTGGTACTTCTCGCCTCCCCACAGGGCGGAGAACTCCGGCAGCTCGGAGGCGGGCAGCGGGGTGGGGGTGTACGGGGCGGGCCGCGCGAGGTCCGCCTCCATCGCGTCGAGCCGGGCCACCGCGTCCGCGTACGCCTCGTCCACACCGGTGTCGAGGTCGTTGTGGTTGATGGCGTTGGCGATGAGCTGGACCGTGCCGTCCCAGTGGTCCATGACCGCCAGGTCGGAGGTGAGCAGCATGGTCAGCTCGGGCAGCTGCAGGTCGTCGGCGGTGTGCTCGCCGATGCGCTCCAGGCGGCGCACGATGTCGTAGCCGAGGTAGCCGACCATGCCGCCGGTGAAGGGCGGCATCCCGCCGGCCAGGTCGCGGGGCGTGTGCAGGGCCTCGACGGTGGCGCGCAGGGCGTCGAGGGGGTCGCCGTCGGTGGGGACGCCGACGGGCGGGGTGCCGATCCAGTGCGCCCGGCCGTCGCGGACGGTCAGCGTGGAGTCGCTGCGGACGCCGACGAAGGAGTAGCGGGACCAGGAGCGGCCGTTCTCGGCGGACTCCAGGAGGAAGGTCCCCGGGCGTTCGGCGGCCAGCTTCCGGTAGAGCCCGACGGGGGTGTCGCCGTCGGCCAGCAGCTTGCGGCTCACGGGGATGACGCGGCGGTCCGCCGCGAGCTTGCGGAACGTCTCAAGATCCATGGGGTGGGACCCTACCTACCTATTCGGCCAGCGGAAGGACATCGGCGTCGAAGCACGTACGGGCGCCCGTGTGGCAGGCGGCGCCGACCTGGTCGACCTTCACGAGGAGGGTGTCGGCGTCGCAGTCGAGGGCGACGGACTTCACGTGCTGGAAGTGGCCGGAAGTATCCCCCTTCACCCAGTACTCCTGGCGGCTGCGGGACCAGTACGTGCAGCGGCCGGTGGTCAGGGTGCGATGCAGGGCCTCGTCGTCCATCCAGCCGAGCATGAGCACCTCACCGGTGTCGTACTGCTGGGCGATGGCCGGTACCAGGCCGTCGGCGGAGCGCTTGAGCCGGGCGGCGACGGCGGGATCGAGGGAGGACGTACTCATGGGGGACATTGTGCCGCGAGCGGGGCCCGGTGACGGATCACTGTCCGCCTGATGAGCAGCACGGGGCGGGTTCCAGCCGTAGGCTGGCCCCCATGTCTACCCATGCGAAGCGCGAACGCCTGCTGCTGGCGGACCTGTTGGAGGCGGTGGGGCCCGAGGCGCCGACGCTGTGCGAGGGCTGGCGTGCCCGGGAGCTGGCGGCGCACGTGGTGGTCCGGGAGCGCCGCCCGGACGCGGCGGGCGGTCTGCTGCTGAACGTCCTGAAGGACCGGCTGGACAAGGCGATGGCCGAGTACACGGCCAAGCCGTACGAGGAACTGATCCAGCTGATCCGGACCGGCCCGCCGAAGCTGTCCCTGTACTCGGTGAAGCAGATCGACGAGGCGGCGAACGCGGTGGAGTTCTACGTCCACGCCGAGGACGTACGGCGCGCCCAGCCGGACTGGTCGCCGCGGCAGCTGGACCCGGTGTTCTCGGGCGCCCTGTGGTCCCGGCTGGAGAAGCTGGCCCGGCTGACGGGCCGCCGCTCCCCGGTGGGCCTGGTGCTGCGCCGCCCGAACGGCCAGACGGCGGTGGCGCACAAGGGCACCCCCGTGGTGACGGTCACGGGCGAGCCGGGCGAGCTGACCCTGTTCTGCTTCGGCCGCCAGGACGCCGCCGCCGTGGAACTGGACGGCCCGCCGGAGGCCATCGCCAAGCTGACGACGGCGAAGCTCGGCATCTGACTTTCCACGGCGCCCTCGCACCGGTCGGCCCTGGCGGGCCTCCCGGGCTTCGGGCGCCTGCGCCGGACTCCGTCCGCCGACCGGGGGTCACGCCCCCCGCCGAAGGGCCGGGGCCCGGCCACGGCTCGGGAGGTCTACGGCAGGCCGGGCCGCGGCACGGCGGCGGGCGCAGCCTCGCGGGGTGCCCGGGGCAGCGCCCCGGGCACCGTCACCGCCGCCCCGGCCAGGGCATCAGCGGACCGGGTGGCCCGCCTCGCGGAGGGCTTCCTTGACCTGAGCGATCCGCAGGTCGCCGAAGTGGAACACCGAGGCGGCGAGCACGGCGTCGGCGCCGGCCGCGATCGCCGGCGCGAAGTGCTCCAGCCGGCCGGCCCCGCCCGAGGCGATCACCGGGACCGTGACGTGCCTGCGCACAGCCGCGATCATCTCGGTGTCGTACCCGTCCTTGGTGCCGTCCGCGTCCATCGAGTTCAGCAGGATCTCCCCGGCGCCCAGTTCGGCCGCCCGGTGCGCCCACTCGACGGCGTCCATGCCGGTGCCCCGGCGGCCGCCGTGCGTGGTGACCTCGAAGGAGCCGGAGTCGGTGCGGCGGGCGTCGACGGACAGGACGAGGACCTGCCGTCCGAAGCGCTCCGCGATCTCCTGGATCAGCTCGGGCCGTGCGATCGCGGCGGTGTTCACGCCGACCTTGTCCGCGCCGGCCCGCAGCAGCTTGTCCACGTCGTCCGCGGTGCGGACGCCGCCGCCCACGGTCAGCGGGATGAAGACCTGCTCGGCGGTCCGCCGCACCACGTCGTACGTGGTCTCGCGGTTTCCGGACGACGCGGTGATGTCGAGGAAGGTCAGCTCGTCGGCGCCCTCGGCGTCGTACAGCTTGGCCATCTCCACCGGGTCGCCCGCGTCCCGCAGGTTCTGGAAGTTGACGCCCTTGACGACGCGGCCGTTGTCCACGTCCAGGCAGGGGATCACTCGTACGGCGAGGGTCACCGCGCCACCTCCCCGTAGGCCTCGACCTCGACCTCGACGACCATGCTCGGGTCGACGAAGCCGGAGACGATCAGCATCGTGGCGGCGGGGCGGACGGAGTCGAAGAGCGTCTTGTGGGCGCGGCCCACCTCGTCCACGTCCCGGGCGTGCGTGAGGTACATCCGGGTGCGGACGACGTTCTGCGGACCCAGGCCCGCCTCGGCGAGCGCCTTGAAGGCGACCTCGAAGGCCTTGACCGTCTGGTCGTACGGGCCGCCCGCGTCGCCCGCGGTGCAGCCGGAGACGAGGACGATGCCGTTCGGGAGCTGCACGGCGCGCGAGTAGCCGATGACGTCCTCGTAGGGGCCGCCGGAGGAGATCCTGCGCACTTCTGCGGAGCTCATGCGGAGACCACCTCCAGGGCCTCTTCCAGGGTGAAGGCCTTGGCGTACAGGGCCTTGCCCACGATGGCGCCCTCGACGCCCAGCGGCACCAGTGCGGACAGGGCCCGCAGGTCGTCGAGCGAGGAGATCCCGCCGGAGGCCACGACCGGGCGGTCGGTGGCGGCGCAGACGTTCTTCAGCAGCTCCAGGTTGGGGCCGGTCAGCGTGCCGTCCTTGCCGATGTCGGTGACGACGTACCGGGCGCAGCCCTCGGAGTCCAGGCGCGCGAGGGTCTCGTAGAGGTCCCCGCCCTCGCTGGTCCAGCCGCGGCCCTTGAGGGTCGTACCGCGTACGTCGAGCCCGACCGCGATCTTGTCGCCGTGCTCGGCGATGGCCTTGGCGGCCCACTCGGGGGTCTCCAGGGCGGCGGTGCCGAGGTTGACGCGGGTGCAGCCGGTGGCGAGGGCCGCGGCGAGGGTGGCGTCGTCGCGGATGCCGCCGGACAGCTCGACCTTGATGTCCATGGCGCCGGTGATCTCGGCGACCAGGGCGCGGTTGTCGCCGGTGCCGAAGGCGGCGTCCAGGTCGACGAGGTGCAGCCATTCGGCGCCGGAGGCCTGCCAGGCGAGGGCCGCCTCCAGCGGGGAGCCGTAGGAGGTCTCGCTTCCGGACACCCCGTGCACGAGGCGGACGGCCTGCCCGTCGCGGACGTCGACCGCGGGGAGGAGTTCCAGCTTGTTGACGGGCATCAAAGGGTCTCGATCCAGTTGGTGAGGAGCTGGGCTCCGGCGTCGCCGGACTTCTCGGGGTGGAACTGGGTGGCCCACAGGGCCCCGTTCTCCACCGCCGCGACGAAGCGCTCGCCGTGGGTGGCCCAGGTGACCTTGGGGGCGCGGATCACCGGGTTGGTGACCTCCAGGCTCCAGCCTCGCACCGCGTACGAGTGCACGAAGTAGAAGTGGGCGTCGTCGTCCAGGCCCTTGAAGGCCTGGCTGTCCGCCGGGGCGTCCACGGTGTTCCAGCCCATGTGGGGCACGATCGGGGCGCGCAGCGGTTCGACGGTGCCGGGCCACTCGTCGAGGCCCTCCGTCTCCACGCCGTGCTCGATGCCGCGCTCGAAGAGGATCTGCATCCCGACGCAGATGCCCATGACCGGGCGGCCGCCGGAGAGCCGGCGGCCGATGATCCAGTCGCCGCGGACGTCCTTGAGGCCCTGCATACAGGCGGAGAAGGCGCCGACGCCGGGGACGAGGAGCCCGTCGGCGTCCATCGCCTTGTCGTAGTCGCGGGTGATCTCGACGTCCGCGCCGACGCGCGCGAGGGCGCGTTCGGCGGAACGGACGTTTCCGAAGCCGTAGTCGAAGACCACGACCGTCTTGGTGGGTCGGACTGCGCTCATGCCCAGATTCCTTGGATCCGCAGGACTCCGGCGGCGAGGCACATCGCGGAGCCGATGGCGAGCAGGATGACGACCGATTTGGGCATCTTCTGCTTCTGGAAGGAGTAGACGCCGCCGGCCAGGAAGAGGCCGAAGACGATCAGGATGGTGTTCAGGCCGTTCACGGCTAGAGGGCGCCCTTCGTCGAGGGCAGGATTCCGGCGGCGCGCGGGTCGAACTCGGCGGCGTAGCGCAGAGCACGGGCGAGGGCCTTGAACTGGCATTCCACGATGTGGTGGGCGTTGCGGCCGTACGGGACGTGGATGTGCAGGGCGATCTGGGCCTGCGCGACGAAGGACTCGAAGATGTGCCGGGTCATCGTCGTGTCGTACTCGCCGATCATCGGCGCCATGTTCTCGGGCTCGGTGTGCACGAGGTACGGGCGGCCGGACAGGTCCACCGTCACCTGGGCGAGGGACTCGTCGAGCGGCACCGTGCAGTTGCCGAAGCGGTAGATGCCGACCTTGTCGCCGAGGGCCTGCCTGAAGGCGGCGCCGAGCGCGAGGGCGGTGTCCTCGATGGTGTGGTGGCTGTCGATGTGCAGGTCGCCGTCCGTCTTGACCGTGAGGTCGAAGAGGCCGTGGCGGCCGAGCTGGTCGAGCATGTGGTCGTAGAAGCCCACGCCCGTCGAGACGTCGACCTTGCCGGTGCCGTCGAGGTTTATCTCGACGACGACCGAGGTCTCCTTCGTCGTCCGTTCGACCCGTCCGATGCGGCTCATGCGTGCTGCTCCTTCTTCAGTGCGCGAACCGCTTCCAGGAACGCGTCGTTCTCGGCCGGGGTGCCGGCGGTGACCCGCAGCCAGCCCGGTACGCCGTTGTCCCTGACCAGGACGCCCTGGTCGAGGATCTTCCGCCAGGCGGTGTGCGAATCCTCGAACTTCCCGAACTGGATGAAGTTCGCGTCGGACTCGGTGACCTCGCAGCCGATGGCCCGCAGCTCGGTCACGAGGCGGTCCCGCTCGGCCTTGAGCTGCTCGACGTAGCCGAGCAGGGTGTCGGTGTGCTCCAGGGCGGCCAGCGCGGTCGCCTGGGTGACGGCCGACAGGTGGTACGGCAGGCGTACGAGCTGGACGGCGTCGACCACGGCCGGGTGCGCGGCCAGGTAGCCCAGGCGCAGCCCGGCGGCGCCGAAGGCCTTGGACATGGTCCGGGAGACCACCATGTTCGGGCGGCCCTCGATCAGCGGGAGGAGGGAGTCCCGGTGGCTGAACTCGACGTACGCCTCGTCCACGATGACCAGGGACGGCTTGGCCGCCTGCGCGGCCTCGTAGAGGGCGAGGACCGTCTCCGCCTCGACCGCGGTACCCGTGGGGTTGTTGGGCGAGGTGATGAAGACGACGTCGGGCGCGTTCTCCGCGATGGCCTGCTCGGCGGCGGCCACGTCGATGGTGAAGTCCTCGTTGCGCGGGCCGGAGATCCAGCCCGTCCCGGTGCCGCGGGCGATCAGCGCGTGCATGGAGTACGAGGGCTCGAAGCCGATCGCGGTGCGGCCGGGCCCGCCGAAGGTCTGCAGCAGCTGCTGGATGACCTCGTTGGAGCCGTTGGCGGCCCATACGTTCTCCCGTGCGACCGGGTGCTTGCCCGTACGGGTGAGGTAGGCGGCCAGGGCCGTCCGCAGCTCGACCGCGTCCCGGTCGGGGTAGCGGTTGAGGGTGCGGGCGGCCTCGGAGACGCGCTCGGCGATGCGCCGGACCAGCTCGTCGGGGAGCTCGTACGGGTTTTCGTTGGTGTTCAGCTGGACGGGCACGTCGAGCTGGGGGGCGCCGTACGGGGTCTTGCCGCGCAGTTCGTCCCGGATGGGGAGGTCGTCGATCCCGAAACTCACTGGTTGGGCACCTTCCATCCGAAGCGCGCCTTGAGGGCGGCGCCGTGCGCGGGCAGGTCCTCGGCCTCGGCCAGCGTCACCACGTGGTGGGTGACCTCGGCGAGCGCGTCGCGCGTGTAGTCGACGATGTGGATGCCGCGCAGGAAGGACTGTACGGACAGGCCGGAGGAGTGGCAGGCGCAGCCGCCGGTGGGCAGCACGTGGTTCGACCCGGCGCAGTAGTCGCCGAGGGAGACCGGGGCCCACGGCCCGACGAAGATCGCGCCGGCGTTGCGGACCCGGGCGGCCCAGGCCGCGGCGTCGGCGGTCTGGATCTCCAGGTGCTCGGCGCCGTACGCGTCGACGACCTTGAGGCCGTCTTCCAGGCTGTCGACCAGCACGATCGCGGACTGCTTGCCCGCGAGCGCCGGCTTGATCCGGTCCTCGACGTGCTTGGTGGCCGCGACCTGCGGCTCCAGCTCCCTCTCGACGGCGGCCGCGAGCTCCTCGGAGTCCGTGACGAGCACGGCGGCGGCCAGCGGGTCGTGCTCGGCCTGGCTGATCAGGTCGGCGGCGACGTGCACCGGGTCGGCCGTGGAGTCCGCGAGGACCGCGATCTCGGTCGGGCCGGCCTCGGTGTCGATGCCGATCTTCCCGGTGAAGTAGCGCTTGGCGGCGGCGACCCAGATGTTGCCGGGGCCGGTCACCATGTTGACCGGCAGGCACTCCTGCGTGCCGTACGCGAACATCGCGACGGCCACGGCGCCGCCGGCCGCGTACACCTCGTCCACGCCGAGGAGCGCGCACGCGGCGAGGATCGTCGGGTGCGGCAGGCCGCCGAACTCCTTCTGCGGCGGGGACGCGAGCGCGATCGATTCGACGCCCGCCTCCTGCGCCGGTACGACGTTCATGACGACGGAGGACGGGTACACGGAGCGGCCGCCCGGGGCGTACAGGCCCACGCGCTGGACCGGAACCCACTTCTCGGTCACGGTGCCGCCGGGGACCACCTGGGTGGTGTGCTCGGTGCGGCGCTGCTCGCGGTGCACGATCCGGGCGCGCCGGATGGACTCCTCCAGGGCGGCGCGGACGGCCGGGTCGAGCGTGTCCAGAGCGGCCTGGAGTGCCTCGGCGGGCACCCTGACCTGCGAGAGCTCCACTCCGTCGAACTTCTGCGCGTACTCGATCAGCGCCGCCGTGCCACGATGATGGACGTCCTCGCAGATGGGCCGCACCTTCTCCAGGGCGGCTTCCACGTCGAACTCGGCACGGGGCAGCAGATCGCGCAGGGCGCCACCCTCGGGGAGGGCGTCACCGCGCAGGTCGATACGAGAGATCACCTCCCAATTCTCTCAGACCGCCTCCCACCGCCGTCCGCCCGTATCACTGGCTGATACACGCCCCGGACGTCACTGCCGCCCGATAGCGTTCCTGTTACACGTATGCACAGCGGAGGGGGCCGCCATGGCGGAGGCACGTGCCGGCGAGGAGCCCGCGGATCTCACCGCTGCCGAACGCCGCATGTGGGAGGCGTACCGGACGGGCAGTGTCTGCGATCTCAGCGCCCGGGCCGCCGACGAGGACGATCCGCACTCCGACCGGGTGTGGGGCCCGGGGCGCAGCGTCCGTGCCCGGGTGGTGGCGCTGCTGCTGCTCCACGGCCCGCCGCCGGTGCCGGGCCGGGTGGCCTCGCTGAAGCTGCGCGGCGTACGGATCACCGGGCGCCTCGACCTGTCCGGCGGCATCGTGCTGCCGTACGTCGAGCTCCAGTCCTGCCGCTTCGACAGCGAGATCCAGCTGTCCGAGACCCGGTTCGGCACCCTGCGCCTGGTCAACTGCGCGATACCGCGGCTGGACGCCTCCCGCCTGCACACGGAGGGCGATCTGCACCTGCCGCGCTGCCGGGTGGCCCGAGGGATCCGGCTGACCGACGCGCAGATCGGCACCGACCTGCTGATCAGCCAGGCCGTGGTGCAGCGGGACAACAGGGGCCGGGCCATCGCCGCGGACGGGATGTCGGTCGCGCAGGACTTCCAGGGCGAGCTTCTGGAGGCGTACGGGGAGGTGAGTCTGCGCGGCGCGAAGGTCGGCGTGTCGATGAACCTGCGGGGGGCCCGGCTGCGCAACCCGTACGGGCGGCGCGCGCTGAACGCCCCGCAGCTGACCGTCGAGCGGACGCTGTACCTGACCTCGATCGCCCTGGACTACGTCCTCGGCGACTCCGGCTCCTCCACTCCCCCGTACGGGCTCGGCCAGACACCCACGCGCGGGCAGCGGGCCCAGCGCTTCGAGTGCCGGGGCGGGCTGCGGCTGGACGACGGCCGCTTCGGGGACGCCGTCGACTTCTACGGCGCCCGGTTCACGCTGGCCGATGACCAGGAGGTGTCGCTGCGCCGGATACAGACCCCGGAGCTGCGGTTCGTCGGCGAGCGGCCGGAGAAGGGGCGGGTGGTGCTGTCCGGGGCGAAGGTGGTGAAGCTGGTGGACACCTCCACGAGCTGGCCCGGCCAGGGCGGCGTGTCGATCGAGGGGTTCGCGTACGAGAACCTCGCGCCCCGCGGCCACTTCCCGCTGGTGCGCCGGCTGGACTGGGTGGAGGCGGCCACCCCGGAGTACTCGCCGGAGCCGTACGAGCGGCTGGCCGCCGTACTGCGCGCCAGCGGCGAGGACGCGGACGCGCGCGAGGTGATGCTGGCCAAGCAGCGGCGGCGCCGGGCCACCCTGCCGCCGGCGCTCAAGGCCTGGGGGTACCTCCAGGACTGGACGGTGGCGTACGGGTACCGCCCCGGGCGGGCCGCACTGTGGATGGCGGTGCTGTGGGCGGCGGGCGCGCTGCTCTTCTCCCGGCACGAGCCGCCGCCGATCAAGGCGGACGAGCACCCGAAGTGGGATGCGGCGCTGTACGCGCTGGACCTGCTGCTCCCGGTGATCGATCTCGGCCAGGAGGGCCAGTGGAAGGTGGAGGGCGGCTGGCAGTGGGGCTCGGCGGCGCTGGTCCTGCTGGGCTGGATCCTGGCGACGACGGTGGCGGCGGGAGCCACACGTCTGCTGAGGAGGGGATGACCTCCGGGTGGGGAACAACTGAGGTGACAGGCCCTGGGCCGGGGCCACTACCCTGTGCCTCGTGACCTCCGTTCGCCTGCCCCTCTTCCCGCTGAACTCGGTGCTGTTCCCGGGACTCGTCCTCCCGCTGAACGTCTTCGAGGAGCGTTATCGCGCCATGATGCGCGAGCTGCTGAAGACGGGCGACGAAGAGCCGCGCCGCTTCGCGGTCGTCGCGATCCGCGACGGCCGCGAGGTCGCGCCGACCGCGCCCGGGCTGCCGGACCAGACGGCCCTGCCCGAGCGGGGCCCGACGGCGGGCTTCGGACCGGACCCCGTCCAGGCCTTCCACCGGGTGGGCTGCATCGCGGACGCGGCGACGATCCGGGAGCGGGAGGACGGCAGCTTCGAGGTCCTCGCCACCGGTACGGCGCGGGTCCGGCTGCTGTCGGTGGACACCTCCGGTCCGTACCTGGTGGCGGAGCTGGAGGAGCTTCCGGAGGACGCGGGAGACGGCGCGGGCGTGCTGGCGGAGGGGGTCCTGCGGGCTTTCCGGAACTACCAGAAGCGGCTGGCCGGAGCCCGTGAGCGGTCCCTGGCGTCGAGCCCGGACCTGCCGGACGAGCCGTCGGTGGTCTCGTACCTGGTGGCGGCGGCGGCCGTGCTGGACATCCCGGCGAAGCAGCGGCTGCTCCAGGCACCGGACACGGCGACCCGGCTCGCGGAGGAGCTGAAACTGCTGCGTTCGGAGACGGCGGTCATCCGCCACCTCCCGTCGCTCCCGGCGGTCGACCTGACGCGGGCGCCGACCAGCCCGAACTGACGGCAGGGACGTACGGCAGGGACGTACGGCACATCAGAGACGGCACAGCAGCGACGGCACGGAACGACGGCGAAGGACCGATGGCGAAGAAGAAGGCTCCGGCCGGCACCCCGGCGATCGCGGCGCTCACGTCCGCACAGGCCGCGTTCACGGTGCACGCGTACGAGCACGACCCGGCGCACCCCTCCTACGGCGAGGAGGCGGCGCAGGCCATGGGGGTCTCCCCGGACCGGGTCTTCAAGACGCTGGTCGCGGACGTGGACGGCGTCCTGACGGTGGCGGTGGTCCCGGTGTCGGGCAGCCTGGACCTGAAGGCCCTCGCCGCCGCGGTGGGCGCCAAGCGGGCGGTCATGGCAGACCCGGCGCTGGCGGAGCGCACCACGGGCTACGTCCTGGGCGGCATCTCCCCGCTGGGGCAGCGCAAGCGGCTGCGGACGGTGCTGGACGCGTCGGCGCAGGACCACGCCACGATCTGTGTCTCGGCCGGCCGCCGCGGCCTGGAGGTCGAGCTTCCGCCCGCCACCCTGACGACCCTGACGTCGGCCACCCTGGCCCCGATCGCCCGGCCGTGACCAACGCCGGCGGGGCTGCATCGCAGCCCCGCCGGCGTTGAGGCGGAAACGGTGGAAGGGCGGGGCGGGGAGGAAGCCTCCGCGCAGCGGTCCCGGCCCGGCCCGGCCCGCCTGACGGTCAGGGCCGCGGGGGCTCGGAGTCCGACGGACCTGACGCGGGCGACCGGTCCGGCCGGTCCGACGGCTCCGCGTGGACGTGGGGCGGCGGGTACACGCCCTGCCAGGCCTGCTCGTCGGCCGGATCCTGGTCGTACGGGGACCACAGGGCCGTCAGGCCCAGGTGGACGGCCACGGCGACCATCGGCCAGACCAGCAGCGCCCCGTGCGCCAGCAGCTGCAGCGGCGCGTCGAACGGCACCCCCTTGCCCGCCTTCAGCGCGGCGGCGGCCACGTCCGACGACGGTCCCAGCCACAGCCCCAGCCGCCACCCCAGCAGCGAGGCGAAGGCGGATCCGAGTACCAGGCCGACGACGAGCGGGACCCCGCCCCGGCGGCGCCACAGGAAGACGAGGACCGCGCTCAGCACGCCGAACCCCAGCGACAGCAGGAAGAACGTCCCGTCGGCCCCTATCCGGGCCTCGCTCTCGGTGTTGCGCAGGAAGACGGCCTCACCGTTCGAGACATACTGCGCCTTGGGCGCCAGCCATGCCCACAGCAGTCCGAGCAGCACACCGGCCACCCCGGTCAGCAGGGCCACGGCGGCCCCGTCGCGGATGTCCCCCGCGGTGATGCCCCCGGCGGAGCCGCCCGGCTTCTCCGGCGGCTGCGGCGGTTCGAACGGGGACGGCGTGGTCACGGCTTCGGTCACCCCCACATCGTGCCAGGTGCCGACGGCGTCGGCGTCAGCGGACTGCCGCCCGCCGGTAGGCCCACGTCGCGACGGCCAGTGAGAGGACCCCGACGGCCCCGCACACTCCGAGGTCCAGCACGACCGCCGCCCAGTCCGGATGCGGTGCGAAGGTCCGTGCGAAGGCCTCCACCCCGTACGTGGACGGCAGCAGGTCCCGCGCCCAGACGATCATGTCCGGCATCCGCTCCGGTGGCAGCACCCCCAGCAGCAGCGCCGCCGACATGCCGAGCTGTCCGGCCAGCGTGGCCAGCTCCTGCCGCGGTGCCAGCAGCCCGAGCGCGGCGCCCAGTCCGGCCAGCGCGGCTCCGGCCAGCGGTACGACCGCGGCCAGGATCCACAGCCCGCCCAGCGGCAGCCCGAACAGCAGGCATCCGAACACCGCCGTCACCAGCGTGCCCGGCAGGGTGAAGGAGGCGTACGCGGCGGCCGCGCCGAGCACCACCGAGGCGGGCGGCACGGGCAGCGTGGCGTAGTGGTCCAGACCCCCGCCGGCCCGCAGCTGCCCGAAGTACTGCGCGAGCAGGTTCAGCGCGACGAACGCGACGACCAGCACGGACGAGCCCGCGACCACGGCCCGGGCCTCCGAGCCGCCGTCCACCACGCCCCGCATCAGGATCATGATCCCGACGGACTGGAAGGTGGCCACGAACAGCAGCGGGATCCGCGACACCCGGGCCCGGGACAGCTGCGCCCGGTACACGGCGGCCAGCGACGGGAAGAGCCGGGCCCGGGGGGCCAGCACAGCCACGGTGGCAGCAGTCACGACTTCACCAGACCCTTCGACGTACGCCCGCCCAGCGCGAGATAGACGTCCTCCAGGCTCGGGGTCGCCAGCGTGAAGTCGTCGAGGGCGGCGAAGGCCGGCCCGCCGGTCACGGCGGCCACCGCGGCGCGCGCCTCGTCGGGCGCGAGCCGCAGCACCCAGCGGCGTCCGGCCCCGGCTGCGGCCGGTGCGAGCGCGGCGACCTCCGGTACCTCCAGCGGCGGCGCGGTGCGCCACACCAGCTCCAGCCGGACCTCGCCGGAGACCCGGGCCTTCAGACCGGCCGGGGTGTCGCAGGCGATGACCCGGCCCTGGTCGATGACGGCGACCCGGTCCAGGACGGTCTCGGCCTCGATGACGTTGTGGGTGACGAGCAGGACGGTGGCCCCGTGCCGGGTGCGCCGCCGGTCCACGGCCGCCCACACGGCCCGCCGGGCCACGGGGTCCATGCCGGTGGTGGGCTCGTCGAGGACCAGCACCGGCCGCTCCCCCACCAGCGAGGCGGCGAAGCAGGCGAGGCGGCGCTGCCCTCCGGAAAGCTTCTTGAGGGGCCGCCCGGCGATCTCGGTGAGCCCGAGTTCCTCCAGTACGGCGTCCCGCTCGGCCCGCGCCGCCCGTACGCCGAGCCCGCGCAGCCGGGCCGTGGTCTCGGCGGCCAGCGCCACCGTGAGCTCGTCGAGGGCGGTGGACTCCTGCCCCAGGTAGGCGAGCAGCCGGGCCGCCCGCTCGGGGTGGCGTACGAGGTCGTGGCCGAGCAGGGTCACGGCGCCCGAGTCGGGCCGCATCAGGCCGGTGAGCTGCCGGACCAGGGTGGACTTGCCGGCGCCGTTGGGGCCGAGCAGGCCGAAGATCTCACCACGCCGGACGTCCAGGGAGATCCCGTCGGTGGCCCGGGTCTCGGGCAGGGCGGGGGCTCCGCGCCGGCCCCGTACCGCGGGGTACGTCTTGACCAGGTCACGCACCGTGCAGACCACGTCTGAAGCCGCGTCCGCGGCGACTGCCGTGCTCGGTTGTGCTGATGCTGTGCCCGTACTCACGAGGGAGCAGCCTACGCGGCTTTCGGCCGGCCGCCGCCGGGAGGTGCCCCCGACCCCTCTACTCGGCCGCCGGGGCGGCCGGCCCCGCGGGCACGGCGGAGGGTGCACCGGCCACGTGCTCGGCGGCCGCGCGGACGTCGATCTCCCGCCAGAAACCGGCCCGGATGGCGTAGCGGTCGTGCTCGTCGATCTGGTCGTCCTTGTGCGCGAGCAGCCCGAACCGGGCCGCGTAGCGCAGCAGCTCCCCGTCGATGCGGTGCGGGATCCGCGGGTACATCGTGGCGAGCTTCTGCAGGTGGACGCTTTCGGGGAGGCGTTCCATCCAGCGCCTGGCGAACACCTGGCCGACCTCGAAGGGGTCGCCGCCGACTGTGGTGATGTCCTCCTCGCGGTCCGCCCAGCGCTGTTCGGCGCTGGTGAGCTGGGCGAGGGTGGGCAGCGAGGCGGTCTCGGCGGGTTCCCCCAGCGGTCCGGCCCGGTCGATCCAGCCCTTGTCGGAGGACCAGCGCAGGGCGCTGCCGGCCGGGGGCTGGGCGCTGCCGTGGCCGCCCGGGGGGCCGGGCTGCGGGCCGGGGGTGCGCAGCGAGCCGGCGAGGTCCTTGGGCGTGGGTACGGTCTTGCCCCCGGCGGCGGGCGCCGGCACGGGGGCGCCGCCCGCCTCGGGCTCGGCCGGGGCCGGGGTCGCGCCGCCGCCCCCGCCGGCGCTGCGGGCGGCCTCGGCGAGGGCCGCCTCGGGCAGCGGGGCGGAGAGGATCGCGGCGATCTCGGGGCGCGGCGCGGGGGGCGGTGCGCACAGTCCGGCGAGGTCCTTGGCGCGGACGGCCCGGGTGATCCAGGCCCGGTCCAGGACGCGTCGCTCGTCTGCCTCGGCGACGAGGTCCTCGGACTGGTTGTAGTCGCCGTCGGCGGCCTGGACGGCCCACAGGTGGACGGCGACCCCGTGTTCCTTGGCGGACATGAGGCCGGGCAGCAGGTCGCCGTCACCCGTGACGAGTACGACGTCGGAACAGGCCCGGTTACGGGCCAGCTCGGTGAGTTCGGCGTGCATGGCGGCGTCCACGCCCTTCTGCGCCCAGCGGCCGTCGCTGCGGGTCAGGGCGCCGAGGCGGACGGTGACGCGGGACATGACGCGCAGCCGCCGGTGCTCGGGCTGGGGCACCCGGTCGGGTGCGCCGTCGAACCAGTAGATGCGCAGCAGGGGCTGCTCGGTGTCGGCCTCGGCCCGCTCGCGCAGGCCCTGGATGAGGGCGGCATGGTCGACGGTGATGCGGGAGCGGGAGGGCTCCCCTGCGAGAAGGCTGGCGGCGGCGCCCAGCAGATAGCCGGCGTCCACCAGGACGACGCAGCGGTCCACGCGTACCACCCTCTTCCCTGGGGATCCCTCTGTTTGTCGCGGGTTCCCCGAGTCTGCCCGACCGCAAGGGTGTTGACGGCCGGAACTCGATCATCGGCGTGGCGGATCCGGCGGTGTGTGCGCACGGGGTCCCGGCTACGCGCAGCAAAGATCCAAAATGCGCGGTTTGCGGTGTCGTGTGAGGGTGAAGGCGGTCCTGGCCCCTAAACCCTCACGGAGGCTCCACCATGGCCAAGAACAAGAACCGTCAGCACGAGCAGAAGCAGCAGGCCCGGTCGTCGTCGCAGGCTCCCTCGAAGAGTTCGGCGGAGTCCGTGTCCGAGCCCTCGGGCGGCAGCCCGAGTCCGATGGACATGGCCCGCAAGGGCAAGCAGAAGAAATTCGGCCATAACTGACGCCTCCGCGAGCACCGCGCACGAGGGCGCGCCCAGAGCTCTGGGCGCGCCCTTCTTCACGTGCGGCGGCGTACGGAGGCCGGTGCGGCCTGTGTCATCCGGCCAGGCAGGACGGCCCGAGGAGGACCTTCAGGTCGCCGAAGAGCGCGGGGTCGGGCTGGACCCGGTGCCGGTCGAGGCGCAGCACGGTGGTGGTCCGCGGCCCCTGGAGCTTGATCCGGACCTCGGTGTTGCCCTTGTGGTGGCGCAGGATCTCGCCCAGCCGGGTGACCATCGGAGGAGTGACCTTGACGGTCGGGATGGTGAGGACGACGGGGGCGTTCGTCCCGGCCGAGGAGAGGTCGGGGACCATCATCTCCATGGCGACCAGCCGGGGGACGTCCTCGCGCTTGTCGAGGCGGCCCTTGACGAAGACGACGGTGTCCTCGACCAGCTGGGTGGAGACGAGCTGGTACGTCGCGGGGAAGAACATGCACTCGATGGAGCCGGCGAGGTCCTCGACGGTGGCGATGGCCCAGGCGTTGCCCTGCTTGGTCATCTTGCGCTGGAGGCCCGAGATGATGCCGCCGATGGTGACGACGGCGCCGTCGGAGTGCTCGCCGCCGGTCAGCTGGGAGATGCCGGCGTCGGTCTTGTCGGAGAGCACGTGCTCCAGGCCGAAGAGCGGGTGGTCGGAGACGTAGAGGCCGAGCATCTCGCGCTCCTGGGCGAGCAGGTAGGACTTCTCCCACTCGACGTCGGAGAACTCGACGTCGAGCCCGAAGCCGGGCTCGTCGCTCGCGCCCTCGTCACCCATTCCGCCGAAGAGGTCGAACTGGCCCTCGGCCTCCTTGCGCTTGACCGCGACCACGTTGTCGATCATCGGTTCGTGGTGGGCGACCAGGCCCTTGCGGGTGTGGCCCATCTCGTCGAAGGCGCCGGCCTTGATCAGCGACTCGACGGTGCGCTTGTTGCACACGACGGCCTCGACCTTGTCCAGGAAGTCGGGGAACGTGGAGTACTTCCCCTTGGCCTTCCTGGTCTTGATGATCGACTCGACGACGTTCTGGCCGACGTTGCGGACGGCGGTGAGGCCGAAGAGGATCACGTCGTCGCCCTGGGCGGCGAAGTTCGGCTCGGACTCGTTCACGTTCGGCGGGAGCACCTTGATGCCCATGCGCCGGCACTCGTTCAGGTAGATCGCGGACTTGTCCTTGTCGTCCTTGACCGAGGTGAGCAGGCCGGCCATGTACTCGGCCGGGAAGTTCGCCTTGAGGTACGCCGTCCAGTACGAGACCAGTCCGTACGCGGCCGAGTGCGCCTTGTTGAAGGCGTAGCCGGCGAAGGGGACCAGGACGTCCCACAGGGCCTGGATGGCCTGGTCGGTGTAGCCGTTCTTGCGGGCGCCCTCCTGGAAGATGGTGAAGTTCTTCGCCAGCTCCTCGGGCTTCTTCTTGCCCATCACGCGGCGCAGGATGTCGGCCTCGCCGAGCGAGTACCCGGCGATGATCTGGGCGGCCTTCTGCACCTGCTCCTGGTACACGATCAGGCCGTAGGTGACCGCGAGCACCTCTTCGAGCGGCTTCTCCAGATCCGGGTGGATCGGGGTGATCTCCTGCTGCTTGTTCTTGCGCAGCGCGTAGTTCGTGTGCGAGTTCATGCCCATCGGGCCCGGCCGGTACAGGGCCGAGACGGCGGAGATGTCCTCGAAGTTGTCGGGCTTCATCAGGCGCAGCAGGGAGCGCATGGGCCCGCCGTCGAACTGGAAGACGCCGAGGGTGTCGCCGCGGCCGAGCAGTTCGAAGGTCTTGGGGTCGTCGAGCGGGAGGGCCAGGAGATCGATGTCGATCCCCTTGTTGGCCTTCACCATCTTGACGGCGTCGTCCATGATCGTGAGGTTGCGCAGGCCGAGGAAGTCCATCTTCAGCAGGCCGAGCGACTCGCAGCTCGGGTAGTCCCACTGGGTGATGGTGACGCCGTCGGTGTGCCGCACCCAGACGGGCACGTGGTCGGTGATCGTCTCGCTGGACATGATCACGCCGGCGGCGTGCACGCCCATCTGGCGGACCAGGCCCTCCACACCGCGGGCGGTGTCGATGACCTTCTTCACGTCCGGCTCGTTCTCGTACATCCCGCGGATCTCGCCGGCCTCGCCGTAGCGGGGGTGCGAGGAGTCGAGGATGCCGGAGAGCGGGATGCCCTTGCCGAGGACGTCGGCGGGCATGGCCTTGGTGAGGCGGTCGCCCATGGCGTACGGGTAGCCCAGCACGCGCGCGGAGTCCTTGATCGCGTTCTTGGCCTTGATGGTGCCGTAGGTGCCGATCATGGCGACCTTGTCGGCGCCGTACTTCTCGGTCACGTACCGGATCACCTCGACGCGCCGGCGCTCGTCGAAGTCGATGTCGACGTCGGGCATGGAGACGCGCTCGGGGTTCAGGAAGCGCTCGAAGATCAGGCCGTGGGTGAGCGGGTCGAGGTCGGTGATGCCCATGGCGTACGCGACGATCGAGCCGGCCGCGGAGCCTCGGCCCGGGCCCACCGCAATGCCCTGGTTCTTGGCCCACATGATGAAGTCGGCGACGACGAGGAAGTAGCCGGGGAAGCCCATCGAGATGATCGTGTCCATCTCGTACTCGGCCTGCTTCATGCGGTCGTCCGGGATGCCCCCGGGGTAGCGGCGGTGCATGCCGCGCATGGTCTCCTCGCGGAACCAGCTGACCTCGGTGTGGCCGTCCGGGATGTCGAACTTCGGCATCAGGTTCCGGAACTTGAACATGCCCTCGGTGTCGATCTGGTCCGCGACCAGCTTCGTGTTGGCGCAGCCCTCCTGCCAGGCGTCCGAGGAGTCGATGGCGTACATCTCGTCCGTGGACTTCAGGTAGTAGCCGGAGCCGTCGAAGCGGAAGCGGTCCGGGTCCGAGAGGTTCTTGCCGGTCTGGATGCAGAGCAGGGCGTCGTGGGCGCCGGCCTCGCTCGCGTAGGTGTAGTGCGAGTCGTTCGTCACCAGTGGCGGGATGCCGAGCTTCTTGCCGATCTCCAGCAGCCCGTCGCGGACCCGGCGCTCGATCTCGATGCCGTGGTCCATCAGCTCCAGGAAGTACCGGTCCTTGCCGAAGATGTCCTGGTACTCGGAGGCCGACTTCAGGGCCTCGTCGAACTGGCCGAGCCGCAGCCGGGTCTGCAGCTCGCCGGAGGGGCAGCCGGTGGAGGCGATCAGCCCCTCGGACCACTTGCCGATGGTCTCCTTGTCCATGCGCGGCCACTTGGTGAGCCAGCCCTCGGCGTACGCGTCGGAGGACAGCCGGAAGAGGTTGTGCAGGCCCGTGGCGTTCGCAGCCCAGATCGTCTTGTGGGTGTAGCCACCGGAACCGGACACGTCGTCCCGCTTCTGGTGGGGCTGGCCCCACTGGATGCGGCGTTTGTTGCGCCGGGACTCGGGTGCGACATATGCCTCGATGCCGATGATCGGGGTGATCCCGGCCTTCTGTGCAGTGTGAAAGAAGTCGTACGCCCCGTGCAGGTTGCCGTGGTCGGACATGGCGATGTGCGTCATGCCCATCTCATTGCACGCGTTGAACATGTCCTTGAGCCGCGCGGCACCGTCCAGCAGCGAGTACTGGGTGTGGACGTGCAGGTGCGTGAACGGCTGCTTGGTCACGGTGGCAGACCTCCGGAGGGAACGAGGGGGGCAGCCTCGAAGTCTACGTCGGCGGAATGACACAACCGGGGCACCGACCGGTACCTTCATCCGTTGCAGGCCCAAGGACACCTGTCCGACCCTGCATGATCAAAAGCACGAGCAACCCGCGCCACCAGGAGGCCCCGCCATGGCGGTTCCCGAGACGACGAACGAGCAGCGCGCCGAGCAGATACTCGACGTGTTCGACACCGCCTTCGGTGAGCTCCTCGCCGCCGATCCCGCCGCCTTCCAGGTCAAATTCCGGAAGATGGCGGCCTCGGCCTTCGCCTTCTACCGGGGCACGGCCTGCCTCTTCTACGCCGACCTGGAGCGGGACCGGCACGGCGGGCCCTACCTGGACGAGCGGACCGGCCGGGTGTGGATCCACGGCGATCTGCACGCCGAGAACTTCGGCACCTACATGGACTCCAACGGCCGGCTGGTCTTCAACGTCAACGACTTCGACGAGGCGTACGTCGGCCCCTTCACCTGGGACCTCAAGCGGTTCGCGGCCTCCGTCGCCCTGATCGGCTACACCAAGGCGCTCAGCGACGAGCAGATCAGCGAGCTGGTCCGGACGTACGCGCGTGCCTACCGGGAGCGCATCCACGCCTTGGCCACGGGGGCCAAGCACGAGGAGGTGCCCTCCTTCACCCTGGACACCGCCGAGGGCCCGCTGCTGACGGCCCTGCGCTCGGCCCGCTCCCGCACCCGCTTCTCGCTGCTGGACTCGATGACCGAGATCCGGGACTACGAGCGCCGCTTCACCTCCGGCGGCGGCTCGATCGAGCTGGACGCGGCCACCCGCTACAAGGTGCTCGCCGCCTTCGACGGGTACCTGGAGACCCTGCCCGACGAGTCCCTGGTCCGTCCGGACTCCTACCGGGTCAAGGACGTGGTGGGCCGCCGGGGCGTCGGGATCGGCTCGGCCGGCCTGCCCTCGTACAACATCCTGCTGGAGGGGCACAGCGACGCCCTGGAGAACGACGTCGTGATCTACCTCAAGCAGGCACAGACCCCCGCGGTGTCCCGGCACATCACCGACCGGGCCGTGCGGGACTACTTCCGGCACGAGGGGCACCGCACGGTGATCTCGCAGCGCGCCCTCCAGGCGCACGCCGATCCGTGGCTGGGCTGGACCGAGCTGGACGGCTCCGGCCAGCTGGTGGCCGAGGTCTCCCCGTACGCGGTGGACCTGGACTGGTCCGATCTGGACGACCCGGAGGAGATCGCGGCCGTCGTCGCGGACCTGGGCCGGGCGACGGCGACCATGCACGCGGCGGCCGACGAGGCCGAGAGCGGGCACACGCTGGTCCCCTTCTCCACCGAGCGGGCCATCGACGCGGCCATCGCCGCCGACGAGGAGGGCTTCGCGGAGCTCCTGGTCGACTTCGCGCACGCGTACGGGGCCCGGGCGCGCGCCGACCACCAGATCTTCGTGGACCTGTTCCGCAACGGCCGGATCAGGCCTTAAGGGCGGGCGGCCGCAGACCGGGGACCCGTTTTCACAGGGACCCGTGGCAGACTCGCGGCGATGGACATATCCAGGGCAGGACTCCGAGGGCTGCGGGCCG
Source organism: Streptomyces sp. NPDC097981 (assembly GCF_040302565.1). Taxonomy (NCBI): domain Bacteria; kingdom Bacillati; phylum Actinomycetota; class Actinomycetes; order Kitasatosporales; family Streptomycetaceae; genus Streptomyces; species Streptomyces sp. NPDC097981. The sequence goes on along the minus strand of NZ_JBEORW010000005.1, from coordinate 11,963 downwards.
CGCTGTTCAGCGCACTCGTCGTGCTGCTCTCGGCCGGCTCGCACGTCCTGATGTCCCGGGTTCCGCTGCCGCCCGCACTGGCGGCCGGGGCCTTCGCCGGCGTGTTCCTGACCGCGTACGCGCTGGCGGGCCGCGAACGCGGCTTCGGCGCCATCGCCGGGCTGCTGGTTCCGCTGGAGCTGGCCGCCGACACGGTCTTCACCGCCGGGCAGCACGTCTGCTACGGCCCGGCCGGCGGACCCGTCGCCGGGCCGCTGCACGCACTGGGCCTGGACGGGCTGTGCGGCGGCGCGCCGCTGGGCGGGCCGCTGGCCGAGGTGCCCGGGCCCGTCCCCGGCGCGGTGGCCCTGCTGGCCTCGCCCGGACCCTGGACCCCGTGGCTGCTGCTCGCCGCACACGTCTCGGTCGGGCTGTCCGCCGCGGCCTGGCTGCGGTACGGCGAGCGGGCGCTGGGCCAGCTGCTGCGCGCGGTGGCCGCTTTCACGTTCCGGCCGCTGCTGCTGGCGGCGGCCTCGGCGGCGGTGGCCGTCGGCCCGGTGCGGCGGGCGCTGCGCCCGGCCCTTCCGGGCGCGGGGGCCCGCACCCGCTTCCCCGTCCACTCCGTGGGACGCCGGGGACCTCCCGTACGCGGCGCGCTCGTCTGCGCCTGACACCCGTACGGCATCCCCCTTTTTTGTGTCACACCCCACGGAGATCACCATGAGTTCACGCAACAGCCAGGCGAACAAGGCGGCGGCCCGCGACCGGCTGCGCGCCGAGCGCGAGAAGCAGGCCAAGAAGGACAAGGCGCGCCGCCAGGTACTGGTGGCCGGCGCCGTCGTCGCCGTCCTCGCGCTGGCCGGCGGCATCGGCTACGCGGTCGTGAAGGCCAACCAGCCGGGCGAGTGGGACAAGGCCACCAAGGCCACGCTGGTCGCCCCGAAGAACACCACGGGCGACAACGGCACCACCGTCGTCATAGGCAAGGCCGACGCCAAGAAGACCCTCGAACTCTACGAGGACGCACGCTGCCCGATCTGCTCGACGTTCGAGCAGGGGGTCGGCCCGCAGATCAAGAAGGACGTCGACGCGGGCAAGTACAAGATCCAGTACGTCGGAGCGACCTTCCTCGACAAGGCCTTCAGCGGCAGCGGCTCGAAGAACGCCCTGAGCGCGCTGGGTGCGGCCCTGAACGTCAGCCCCGAGGCGTTCCTCGACTACAAGTCGGCGCTGTACTCCAAGGACAACCACCCGGACGAGAAGGACGACAAGTTCAGCAAGGACGACTACCTGCTGAAGATCGCGGACGGAGTGCCGGCCCTCAAGGGCAACGCCGAGTTCAAGAAGGCCGTCGAGGACGGCACGTACAACCGCTGGGCGATCGAGATGTCGAAGGTCTTCGACAAGAGCGGGGTCACGGGCACCCCCACGCTGAAGATGGACGGCAAGAAGGTCGAGATCCAGCAGATGACGCCGGAATCCTTCACGGCCGCGATCGACAAGGCCATCGCGGGCTGACCGGTCCCACCGGACCCGAGGACGGGCAGGCGAACTCCCAGAGTTCGCCTGCCCGTTGCTTTGTAAGGGGTGTACCGGCGGTTATACCCATCAGTAATATGATCGCCCGTGACCAGTCATCTCCCCTCCCCCACTGCGGCAACCCCGCGCCGCCGTACGGTCGTCAAGGCCGCTGCGGCCACGGCCGCCCTCGCGCCCTTCGCGACGGCCGCCCTGGGCATCTCCTCCGCGTCGGCGGCCTCGAACGGACCCGCCTTCCTGCACGGCGTCGCCTCCGGTGACCCGCTGCCCGACGGGATCCTCCTGTGGACCCGCGTCACCCCGACCCCCGAGTCCGTGCCCGGCTCCGGCGTCGGCCCCGCCACCGAGGTGGCCTGGGAAGTGGCCGAGGACAAGGCCTTCTCCCGGATCGTCGCGAGCGGCTCCGTCACCGCCACCGCCGCCTCCGACCACACCGTCAAGGCCGACGTGCGCGGACTGCGGCCGCAGACCCCGTACTTCTACCGGTTCACCGCCGGCGCCGCCGTTTCCCCGGTCGCGCGCACCCTGACCGCCCCCGGACACGACGCGACGACGCCTGGGGTCCGCTTCGGCGTGGTCTCCTGCGCCAACTGGGAGTCCGGCTACTTCTCGGCGTACCGCCACCTGGCCGCCCGCACCGACCTGCACGCGATCCTGCACCTCGGCGACTACATCTACGAGTACGCGAACGGGGCCTACCCCGAGGCGAAGTACGTGGTGCGCCCGCACGAGCCGCGGCACGAGATCCTGACCCTCGCCGACTACCGGACCCGGCACGGCAAGTACAAGACCGACGCCGACCTCCAGGCGATGCACGCCGTGCACCCGATCGTCGCGATATGGGACGACCACGAGTTCGCCAACGACGCCTGGTCGGGCGGGGCGGAGAACCACACGCCGGGGACCGAGGGCGACTGGGCGGCCCGCGCGGCCGCCGCCAAGCAGGCGTACTTCGAGTGGATGCCCGTCCGCACCTCCACCGCCGGCACCGTCTACCGGCGGCTGCGCTTCGGCACGCTCGCCCACCTGCACCTGCTGGACCTGCGGACCTTCCGCTCCCAGCAGGCAAAGATCGGCAGCGGTGCGGTGGACGACCCGGAGCGCACCATCACCGGCCGCGCCCAGCTGGACTGGCTCAAGTCGGGGCTGTCGAACTCGAACGCGACCTGGCAGCTGGTCGGGACTTCGGTGATGATCTCACCGGTGGCCTTCGCCTCGCTGCCCGCGCACCTGCTGGCGCCGCTGGCGAAGCTGCTGGGCCTGCCCGAGGGCGGCATCGCGATCAACGTGGACCAGTGGGACGGCTACACGGACGACCGCAAGGAGCTCCTGAACCACCTCAAGGACCGGAAGATCAAGAACACGGTCTTCCTGACGGGCGACATCCACATGGCGTGGGCGAACGACGTCCCGATGGACATGGCGACGTACCCGGGGTCTGGAACGGCGGCCACCGAGTTCGTGGTGACGTCGGTGACCTCCGACAACATCGACGACATCCTGCACGTCCCGGCGGACACCGTGTCGCTCGTAGCGGAATCGGCGATCAAGGCCGCCAACTGGCACGTGAAGTGGCTGGACATGGACGCACACGGCTACGGGGTGCTGGACGTGACGGCCGAGCGCTCACAGATGGACTACTACGTCGTGTCCGACAAGCGGAATCCGGCCGCGACGGCCGCGTGGGCCCGCTCGTACCGCACGCCGAACGGCACGCAGAAGGTGGAGAGGGCGTACCAGCCGGTCGGCTGACGATCCGTCAATTCTGTTGTGCGAAGGGGGGCCTGGCGGGGACCAGGCCCCCCTTCCGGCCCAGAAGCAACAAATCTTTTACTTACAGGGCTTGCTAAGTACATGACATGGACACATAAGCTTCGCGCCAGCGTGAGGAAATCCCTCACCCCCCACCACGCTTCGCGAGGAGTCCACGTGCGCGCCTCTGCCCGCATATCCCCCATGCTCCGCCGCCGCCTCATGGGTACGGCCGTCCTGGCCGGAACCCTGGCGTTCGCCCCGCTCACGGCCCCCACGACCGTGGCCGCAGCCGCCAAGTCCGGTTCCGAGGCCTGTGCCGACGCCGGCACCTCCGCAAACGCCCGTGTCGCCCGCCCGCAGGACCACCACGCGGCCGACCCCAACGAGGTGACGGACGCCCAGGTCAAGGCCATGGACGCCGACCTGGCCAAGAAGGGCGCCGAGCTGGGCCCGCAGCGCCAGATGCGCGCCGCCGAGGTCACCGCCGCGACGACCATCCCGGTCTACGTCCACGTCATCACCTCCGGCTCCGCCGGCAAGCTGACCGCCACGGACGTCAACAACCAGATCGCGGTCCTCAACGCCGCCTACAGCGGCAAGGGCACCGGCAACGTCGACTCGGGCTACCAGTTCTCGCTGGTCTCCACCGACTACACCGACAACGACGCCTGGTACAACGTCTCGGACGGCACCCAGGCCGAGAAGGACATGAAGAACGCCCTGCGCAAGGGCGGCGCGAACGCGCTCAACCTCTACACCGCGAACCTCGGCGGCGGCCTGCTCGGCTGGGCGACCTTCCCGAGCTCCTACGCCTCGCAGCCCAAGATGGACGGCGTGGTCATCCTCAACACCTCGCTGCCGGGCGGCTCCGCCGCCAACTACAACGAGGGCGACACCGGCACCCACGAGGTCGGCCACTGGATGGGCCTCTACCACACCTTCCAGGGCGGCTGCTCGGGCAGCGGCGACTCCGTCGCCGACACCCCCGCCGAGAAGAGCGCCGCGTTCGAGTGCCCGACCGGCCGTGACAGCTGCACCAACAAGACGGGCGTCGACCCGATCCACAACTTCATGGACTACACGTACGACTCCTGCATGTACCAGTTCACCGCGGGCCAGGTGGCCCGTATGAAGAGCATGTGGAGCGCGTACCGCGCCTGAGCACCGACCGGACGATGAGGGGCAGGGCACGATGTCGTGCCCTGCCCCTCATCGTCTTTCCCGTTACCGCCTACAGGCTGTCCAGGAAGGCGAGCGCGGCCGCCCAGGTCTGCTCCGCGGCCTGCGCGTCGTAGTCGTCGAGGTCCGGATCCGTGAACAGGTGCCCGGCGCCCGGGTAACGGTGCACCTCCACGTCCGCACCCGCGCGCTGCATCCGCAGGTACCACGCCGTCAGCCAGTCGTGGGTCTCGAACGGGTCCGGATCCGCGATGTGCAGCTGCACCGGCAGCTCGTCCACCGCGGTGTCCTCCTCCAGGTCCGCCGTCCCGTGCAGGAGCAGCAGCCCGCGCGCCTTCTCGTCGGCCAGGGCCAGGTGCTGGGCGACGGAGCCGCCGAAGGAGAACCCGGCGTAGACCAGGCCCTGGTCGGAGTAGGGGGCGGAGGCCAGCACCGCGCGCTTGAGCAGCTCGTCGCGGCCGACCTCCTCCTGGTGCGCCATGCCCTCCTCGACGGTCTCGAAGGTGCGCCCCTCGAAGAGATCCGGCACCTGGACCTGGTGACCGGCCGCGCGCAGCCGGTCGGCCGCCGCGTGCACCGCGGGCCGCAGCCCGTACGTCGAATGGAAGAGCATGATGTTCATGCACCCCATCGTGCCATTCGTCGGATGGGCGGGGCCCGGGGGCCTGTTCCGGCTACGTTGACGTGTATGGACACGGACACCGTTCTGCGCCCGATCGCGGTCATCGGCGGCTCCCTGGTCGTCACCCTGCTTTCCGGGTGGCTGCTGGACCTCCTGCTGCGGCGCGCCGACGCCCGGCACACCGAGACCCCGCTGTGGGGGCTGCTGCGCCACTGCCGCCTGCCGTTCCAGCTCGTCCTGTGCGCGGCGCTGTTGTACGGATCCCACCGCCGGGCCGGGATCTCGCCGGAGTACGTGCCCGCCGTGGGCCACGCGCTGACCCTCGTCCTGATCGCCTCGGCGTCCTGGCTGCTGGTGCGCATCGCGACGGCGGTCGTGGACTCCTCGTACGCCCGCTACGCCGCCCAGAACCCGGACGACGCGCGGGTGCGCCGGGTCCGCACCCAGGTGACGCTGATCCACCGCGTGGTCACGGCGGTGGTCGTGGTGGTCGCGGTGGCGGCCATGCTGCTGACGTTCCCGCCGATGCGGGCGGTCGGCGCTTCGATGCTGGCATCGGCGGGCGTGCTCGGCATCGTGGCCGGCATCGCCGCCCAGTCCTCGCTGGGCAACCTCTTCGCCGGACTGCAGATCGCCTTCGGCGACACGGTGCGGATCGGCGACACGGTGGTCGTGGACAAGGAGTGGGGCACGGTCGAGGAGATCACCCTGACCTTCCTGGTGGTCCGCACCTGGGACGAGCGCCGGATCACGATGCCCGTGTCGTATTTCACAGGCAAGCCGTACGAGAACTGGTCGCGCGGCGGCGCGCAGATGACCGGGACGGTCTTCTGGCACCTGGACCACAGCGCACCGCTGGACCCGATGCGGGAGGAGCTCCGGCGGATCCTGGAGGAGATCCCGGAATGGGACGGCCGGACCGGCAGCCTGGCGGTCACCGACACGACCCCGCACACGATCCTGGTCCGGGCCGTGGTCACGGCGAAGGACGCCACGGACATCTGGACCCTGCGCTGCGCGGTCCGCGAACGCCTGCTCACCTGGCTGCTGGCACACCACCCGCACGCCCTGCCCCGTACCGCGGCCGTCGACGCCCGGCCGGGGGCATCCTGACGGCTGCGCCCAGAACGTCAGGCGGTACAGGGCTCCGTCGCCCGGGGCCGGCTCCGCGACCAGCCCGGCGGCGTGCGCCCGGGCGATCCGGCGGGCCATCGCGAGCCCCGGCCCCGAGCCCGGCAGGGCCCTGGCCGCCCCCGCCCGGTAGAACCGGTCGAAGACGTACAGCAGGTCTTCGGCCGCTATGCCGGGCCCGTGGTCCCGTACCGCCCGGGGGCGGCGCCGCGGTCACGTGCTGCGGAGGCTGCGGACGTCCAGGTGGCGCAGGACCCGGTCCACGATCTCGGGGTCCGCCCCCGGCTCGCTCCGTGCCGCCAGCACCTCGTGCCGGGCCGCCGACATCATCTCCCGCTGGATCCGCTGGACGTCCCGGATCCGTTCCACCCGCTTCGCGTACGCCTCGCGCCGCTCCTCGTCGACCATGTCGGGGCTGATCCTGGCCCCCACGTCGTACGCCCGCCGGTACAGCGTCTCCATCAGGTCCTCCGGGAGGTCCTCCGCCTCCTCGATCTCCTTCAGCCGCCGCTTCGCGGCCTTCGCCGCGCGGATCGCCAGCTGCCGCTCCGTCTCCCGCTCCGCGTCCTCGTCGGACTCCACGCCCAGCATGCGCACCAGCCGGGGCAGCGTCAGCCCCTGGCACACCAGCGTCACCATGATCACGGCGAAGGCGATGAAGATGATCTGATCGCGTCCGGGGAACGGCGCCCCGCCCTCCACCTTCAGCGGAATGGCCAGCGCCAGCGCCACCGAGGCCACCCCCCGCATCCCGGCCCACCACATCACCACGCTCTCCCGCCAGCTCAGCGGGATCTCCTCGTCGTAGTCGCGCCGCTTGTGCAGCCGCTTGGCCAGCCACCCGGCCGGCAGCAGCCATACCAGCCGTACGCCGACCACCACCGCGATCACGGCGGCCGCCCACCCCGCCATCTCCCCCGCACGGCCGCCCGCGACGGCGAACACGTTGTGCAGCTCCAGCCCGATCAGCCCGAAGGCGACCCCCGTGACCAGCGTGTCCACGACTTCCCAGAAGGTGTGCCCGGCGAGCCGCCCGAGCACGTCGTCCGCGTCGTTGGCGTACTCGGCGAGGAACAGGGCAGTGGTGAGGACGGCGAGGACCCCGGAGCCCTTGAGCTCCTCGGCGACGACGTACGAGACGAAGGGCACCAGCAGCGTGAGCCCGATCTGGAGCGTGGCGTCGCCGAGCCGGTCCATGAGCGCGTTGGCAGCCCAGCCCAGGAGCAGACCGACGGCGACGGCGACCACGGCGGAGAGCACGAACTCGCCCAGCGCGTGCGGCCAGGAGAAACCGCCGCTGACGGCAGCGGCGACGGCCACGTGGTAGAGCACGATCGCGGTGACGTCGTTGAACAGGCCCTCGCCCTCCAGGATCGACACCATGCGGCGCGGCAGCCCGAGCGATCCGGCGACGGCGGTCGCGGCGATGGGGTCGGGCGGGGCCACGAGCGCACCGAGCGCGACCGCGGCCGCCATCGGCAGCCCGGGAACGACGGCCTGCGCGGTGGCGGCGACGGCGGCGGTCGTGACGAAGACGAGCGCCACGGCGAGCAGGAGGATGGGCCGGACGTTGGCGGCGAACTGGCGCCATGAGGTGCGCTGCACCGAGGCGTAGAGCAGCGGGGGCAGCAGGAGCGGCAGGATGTACTCGGGCGGGATGTCGATGTCCGGCACCACCGGCACCAGCGCGAGCACGACCCCGACGATGGTCATCAGGACGGGCGCGGGCAGCCCGAGCCGGTCCCCGAGCGGCACGGTGACCACGGCCCCGAGCAGCAGCACGAACAGCAGAGCAAGCTGATCCACTCCCCCACCCTGCCGTAACGCTGCCGCCGGGCTGCGCGGTCTGGGGGCCGGGCCCGCGTGTCGGTACTCCGCCCGGGCGGGCCCGTACCGGGGCGATGCCGGCCCCGCCCGCGCTTGAGACGCGGTGGCTGGGGCCAGCAGGCCCCGCCACCGTGCGGCACCGGTCCCCGCCCGGCCAGGGCTACGGCAGGCGGCGGCGCATCGCGCGGTGCGGGATGCCCGCGTCCTCGAACTCCGGCCCGTAGGCCGTGTACCCCAGTGCCGCGTAGAAGCCGAGCGCATGCGTCTGCGCCCCGAGGTCCACGGCGGACAGGCCCAGCCGCACGGCCTCCGCCTCGATCGCCCGGACCAGGGCCACGCCCACGCCCAGCCCGCGCGCGGACTTGGCGACGGCCAGCCGCCCCAGCGAGCCGACCGCCGGGTCGCCCGTCTTGCCCAGGGCCGCGGGCCCGTGCAGCAGCCGGCCGGTGCCCAGCGGCTCCCCGTCGGGTCCCACGGCCAGCACGTGCACCGCGCCCGCGTCGTACGCGTCGTACTCGATCGACTCCGGCACGGACTGCTCGACCACGAACACCTCGGTCCGTACCGCGAAGCACGCCTCGATGTCCGCCTCGGAGGCGGCGACCCGGACCTCGAAGTCCGCGGCCGCGGTCACTCGCTCTCGGCCCGGATCACGTCCAGCGCGTGCTGGAGGTCCGCCGGGTAGCTGCTCTCGAACTCCACCCACTGGCCGTCGGAGGGGTGCTCGAAGCCGAGGCGCACCGCATGCAGCCACTGCCGGGTCAGGCCCAGCCGCTTCGCGACGGTCGGGTCGGCGCCGTACGTGAGGTCGCCCACGCACGGGTGCCGGTGCGCGGACATGTGCACGCGGATCTGGTGCGTGCGCCCGGTCTCCAGCTTGATGTCGAGCAGCGAGGCCGCGCGGAAGGCCTCGATCAGGTCGTAGTGGGTGACGGAGGGCTTGCCCTCCTGGGTCACGGCCCACTTGTAGTCCGCGCTGGGGTGGCGGCCGATCGGGGCGTCGATGGTGCCGCTCATCGGGTCCGGGTGGCCCTGGACGAGCGCGTGGTAGCGCTTGTCGACGACCCGCTCGCGGAACTGGTTCTTCAGCGAGGTGTACGCGCGCTCCGACTTGGCGACGGCCATCAGGCCCGACGTGCCGACGTCGAGGCGGTGCACGATGCCCTGGCGCTCGGACGCGCCGGAGGTGGAGATCCGGTAGCCGGCGGCGGCGAGGCCGCCGATGACGGTGGTGCCGCTCCAGCCGGGGCTCGGGTGTGCGGCGACGCCCACCGGCTTCATGATGACGACGATGTCGTCGTCGTCATGGACGATCTCCATGCCGGGGACGGGCTCGGCGACGAGCTCGACCGGCCGCGGCGGCGCGGGCATCTCGACTTCGAGCCAGGCGCCGCCGTGCACGCGCTCGGACTTCCCGACGACGCTGCCGTCGACCGACACCTTCCCCGCGGCAGCGAGCTCGGCCGCCTTCGTCCGGGAAAAACCGAACATACGGGCGATGGCGGCGTCGACGCGCTCGCCTTCGAGGCCATCGGGAACGGGCAGGGTGCGGATCTCGGGAATCGTACTCACCTGTCGAGTATGCAGGACTCGGCAGCGGAGCTTTCCCGCGATCAGTCCTTGTGGACCGTACCGTCCGGGTCCAGACCCTTGAACGACAGCAGCACGATCAGGATGCCGCCGCACACGATCGCCGAGTCCGCCAGGTTGAAGACGGCGAAGTGGGCGGGCGCGATGAAGTCGACGACGGCCCCGCGGAACACGCCCGGAGAACGGAAGATCCGGTCGGTGAGATTGCCCAGCGCACCGCCGAGCAGCAGGCCCAGTGCGATCGCCCACGGAAGGCTGTAGAGCTTCCGGGCCAGCCGCACGATCACGATGATCACCGTGGCCGCGATGCAGGTGAAGATGATGGTGAAGGCCTCGCCGAAGCCGAACGCGGCGCCCGGGTTGCGGATCGCCTCGAACTTCAGCAGGTCGCCGATGATCCGGATCGGCGGCTGGTGCTCAAGCTTCGCGACGACCAGCATCTTGCTGCCGAAGTCGAGCAGGTAGGCGAGCAGCGCGACGACGAGCAGCGCGACGATCCGCCGACGCCCCTTGGGCTCGACGGGCTCCGACTGCGCGCCGCCCTCGACCTCCGGCGTACCGATGATGCTCTCCGCCTCTGCCACGTGAGTCCTTCGACTAGCCCGAACCAGGTTGCCGCCGACACAGCCGTGCCAGGTTCCTGGACCCTTACCAGACACGAGAGTACGTCAGGGTCCTGCCGCCGCGCCGCCCGGCCCGTGCCGCCTCAGTGCCGACGCTCCTGCTTCTGCTTGCAGTCCACGCACAGCGTCGCCCGCGGGAAGGCCTGCATCCTGGCCTTCCCGATGGGCCGGCCGCAGTTCTCGCAGAGCCCGTACGTGCCCGCGTCCAGCCGGTCCAGGGCCCGCTCGGTCTGTTCGAGCATCTCGCGGGCGTTCGCGGCGAGGGCCAGCTCGGACTCGCGGGTGATGTTCTTGGTGCCCGTGTCGGCCTGGTCGTCGCCCGCGCCGTCGCCGGAGTCCCGCATCAGGCCCGAGATGGCCTCGTCGGAGGCGTGCAGCTCGGCGCGCAGCCGCAGCACCTCGCTCTGGAGCTCGGTACGCGCCTCGTCCACCTCCGCCGGGGTCCAGGGGTCCTCGCCGGGCCGTACGGCCAGCTCGCCCGGTACCAGGCCGGCCGTGACCCTGGCCTTCGGCAGCCCGCTGGTGGCGGCCGCAGCCGTCTTCCTGGCCGTGCCGGTGCTCTTCTTGGCAACCACTTTCCGGGCTCCCGTCTGTTGCGCGGCCTGCGCCGCCCCCTCGGCCCCGGCCGCCTTGGCCGTGGCCTTCCTCGCGGTCGTCTTCCCGACGCCGGTCGCCTTCTCGGCGGACACCTTCTTGGCGGCCGCCTTCTTCACGGCCGTCGTGTTCACGGCCGGAGCCTTCCTGGTCGAGGCCTTCTCGGCGGACACCTTCTTGGCGGCCGCCTTCTTCACGGCCGTCGTGTTCACGGCCGGAGCCTTCCTGGTCGGGGCCTTCTCGGCCGAGGTCTTCCCGGCGGCCGTCTTCACGGCTGCCGCCGCCTTCCTGGCAGGGGCCTTTCCGGCTGCCGGTTCCGCCGCCGCTGCGGCAGCAGAAGTCTTCCGGGCGGCCTGTGCGACAGCCTTCTCGGCAGTTCTCCCGGCTGTCTTCTTCGCCACCATGGCCGCGGCCCCTTCACATACTGTGATCTTGCGCGCGAATCGTGCCGGAACGATAAATCGACTCCGGCCTCGCGGCAACGGGGCACGCGTCCGTCGATGCCAACCTGCATCCGTTGTGCCCAGCAGGAAGCCCGGTAATCCGCCACTCCCGTCACACCGGTTCCCGGACCGGCGCATCGGCCCATCCGGGTCACGCCGCGCCCGCCCGGCCTCCGGCCCCCGGCCCCGCCCCGGAGCCCGCCGAAACGCCCGCCCGCCCCCCGTAAACCGGTCTGCCGAGCGCGCCCCTGCCCCGTACACTGGGCCCAGCGAGAGGCATGGACGGGGACGAGTAGCACCGTACGCAGCCATGAGCGACCCGGGGACGGTGAGAGCCCGGGGGCGAGCGCGATGCGAAGGATCACCCCCGAGCCGCCGGAAGAAAGCCGTCGCGGGTCCCCACGGATCCGGGAACGGCGAGTAGAACCGGCTTCGCACCCCAATGAGGGGGCCGCCGGACCCGTCCGGAGGCCAAGGAGGGTGGTACCGCGGGAGCAGCAAGGCTCTCGTCCCTCCGGACGGAAGTGACACCCCGCCGGAGGAAGAGTTCAGCCTCATGACCACACCGCCGCAGTACCGCCCGGTACCCGCCCAGGTCGACCTGCCCGCCCTCGAACACGCCGTTCTCGACTTCTGGCGCGAGAGCAAGACCTTCGCCAAGACCCTGGAGCAGTCCGAGGG